>NZ_DASWXW010000205.1:0-21503 GCF_036405315.1 Brevundimonas sp.
TTCCCAGCAGAAGCGCGACAGGACGATGGTCAGGCGCCGCGCGTCCTTTTCCCAGCGGATGTCGACAGGCCGCATGATGGCGTCCTGAAGCGCGGCCGAGATGATCTGCAGATCGACGGCGTCCTCGGCCAGCAGGCGCAATGGCTCCATCGGGGCCAGGGCTTCGGCCGCCGCGTCGTCGTCGTCAGAGACCGCCTCGACCTCAGTGCTCATCCGCCTCGCCTTTCACGCGCCGCACGTCGGCGCCGCAGGCTCCCAGCTTTTCTTCCATCCGCTCGAAGCCGCGATCCAGATGATACACGCGACCGACCGTGGTTTCGCCCTCCGCGACCAAACCGGCGATGACCAGGCTGATCGAGGCGCGCAGATCGGTGGCCATGACCGGGGCGCCGTGCAGCTTCTCGACGCCGCGCACCCGCGCCTCGCCGGCGTGGACCGAGATGTCGGCGCCCAGACGCGCCAGCTCGGGCGCGTGCATGAAGCGGTTCTCGAAGATGTTCTCGTGGATGATGCTTTCGCCTTCGGCGGTCGTCATCAGGGCCATGAACTGGGCCTGCAGGTCGGTGGCGAAGCCCGGATAGATCTCGGTCGTGACGTTGACGGCCTTCAACCGCTGCGCCGGGTCGCGACGGACGATGAGGCCGTCGGCGGTCGGTTCGATCTCGACCCCGGCCTCGATCATCTTGTCGGTCAGGGCGGTGATCAGGTCGGCGCGGCCCTTGGTCAGGCGCACCTCGCCCCCGGCCATCGCCGCCGCCAAGGCATAGCTGCCCATCTCGATCCGGTCGGGAATCACCGACCAGGTCGCGCCCGACAGCGACGAGACGCCGGTGATGGTCAGGACGTCGGTGTCCAGACCTTCGATCCTGGCGCCCATGGCGATCAGGCAACGGGCCAGGTCGCCGATCTCGGGCTCGCGCGCGGCGCGTTTCAGGACCGTCGTGCCGTTGGCCAGGACGGCGGCCAGCAGGGCGTGCTCGGTGGCGCCGACCGAGACGAAGGGAAACTCGATCTCCGCCCCTTGCAGCCCCTTGGGCGCGTGGGCGGAGACGTAGCCCTCTTCCAGCTCGATCTCAGCGCCCATGGCGGTCAGGGCCATCAGGTGCAGATCGACCGGGCGCGCGCCGATGGTGCAGCCGCCGGGCAGCGAGACCTTGGCCTCGCCCGAGCGCGCCAGCAGCGGACCCAGGACGTTGAACGAGGCCCGCATCTGGCGAACCAGATCATAGGGGGCGAAGGTCGAGGTCAGTTCCGGGGCGTGGAACAGGGTCTCCTGCCCATCGGCGCCGTCGCGCTCCGTCACCTGGACGCCGAACTGCCGCAGCAGCTGGCCCAGGAATCGGGTGTCGGCCAGACGCGGCATGTTGGTCAGCAGCAGGGGCTGATCCGTCAAAATCGAAGCCGCCATCAGCTTGATGGCCGAATTCTTGGCGCCGCTGACCTCGATCTGGCCGTTCAGGCGGTTGCCGCCGTGGATGACGATGCTGTCCATGAAATCTTTCGCGGCCGGAAACACTGCGCCCCGGCGAACCGCTTATCTAGCAAGCCCTTACGCACTCGCGAAAGAGCCGGATGCCCACAGGGGCGATGACTTTCAGTTGCGCTCCGTAGCCGGGCGAGACGCAGCGGCGGTCGGCGCCTTGCGGCGCTTCAGATTCGTCCGCAGGGCGGCGGCGAGGCGCACGGCGCGCTCAGCCTTGGCCTTCTGCTCGCGGGTCGGCTCCCCCGTCGGGGCGGGGGGAACGGCGTCTTTGGGCGGTGTTTCCATGCGACGCAGCAGACCGCGTGCAAAGATTTTGATCAAGCATGCATTTTCCGCTTGGCCCGGCCGAAGCCGTTGGCTATACGGCCGCTTCCTCAGTGACGGCCGCCGTAGCTCAGTGGTAGAGCGCATCCTTGGTAAGGCTGAGGTCGTGGGTTCGATTCCCCCCGGCGGCACCATCCCAGCCCTTGTAAGTCAATGACTTGCAAGGGCCGGGGCCAATCTCCTCCACAATCAGATGTGCTGTCCTGACGCGGCCGAAATGCGCCCGTTCGACGCCTGACGTCTGGTCAAAACCTCCCCGCGCCCGCTAGACCTTCCAACCTCAGTTCTGAGGGGTTTGGGGGCTTTCCATGAAGCGCAGCTTGTTGACCACCGTCGCGGCCCTGGCCGTGGCCTTCCCGGCGTTCGCGCAAACGACGCCAGCCGCCGATTCAACGGCGCCCGCCGCGACCACGCCCGCCAAGCCGAAATGGGACGTCCAGAACCCGCCGGGCGCCTCGCACGACGCAAGCATCGACGTCACCGAGGGCACCTGGATGTCGCTGGACGTCAGCCCTGACGGCCGCGAGATCGTCTTCGACCTGCTGGGCGACATCTACGTCATGCCGATCGGCGGCGGCGAGGCCCGTGCCATCGCCTCGGGCGTGGCCTGGGACATGCAGCCCAAGTACTCGCCGGACGGGCGCTCCATCGCCTTCACCTCGGACCGGGGCGGCGGCGACAACCTGTGGGTCATGGACCGCGACGGCTCCAACGCCAAACAGGTGTCGAACGAATCCTTCCGCCTGCTGACCCAGCCCGACTGGTCGCCGGACGGCCAGTTCGTCGTCGGCCGCAAGCACTTCACCTCGTCGCGCTCGCTGGGCGCGGGCGAGATGTGGCTCTATCACCGCGGCGGCGGCGGCGGCGTGCAACTGACCGAACGCCGCACCCAGCAGAAGGACACGGGCGAGCCCGCCTTCTCGCCCGACGGCCGCTACCTCTATTTCAGCGATGATTCCACGCCGGGCGGCGTGTTCGACTATTCCAAGGACCCGAACACCCAGATCTATGTGATCCGTCGCCTGGATCGCGAGACGGGCGAGGTCACGCCCTTCGTCACCGGCCCGGGCGGCTCGATTCGCCCCACGCCCTCGCCTGACGGCAAGTCCTTGGCCTTCATCCGGCGCGACCGGTACAAGTCCGTCCTCTACGTCATGGACCTGGAATCGGGCCGTGAGACCCCGATCCACGACGCCCTGGACCGCGACCTGCAGGAAACCTGGGCCATCCACGGCGTCTATCCGACGATGAGCTGGACGCCCGACAACCGCTCGATCGTCTTCTGGGCGGGCGGCAAGATCCATCGCATCGACGTGGCCACCAAGGCCGTCAGCGAGATTCCCTTCCACGTCGCCGACACTCGTCGCGTGCAGGAGGCCGTGCGCTTCCCCGTCGAGGTCGCCCCGGATCAGTTCGACGTGAAGATGGTCCGCTGGGCCCAGACCTCGCCGGACGGGTCCAGGGTGGTGTTCGAAGCCCTGGGCAATCTGTGGATTCGCGACCTGAGGAACGGCGTGGCCGGCGCCCCACGCCGCCTGACGCGCCAGAGCGACCATTTCGAGCTCTACCCCTCCTGGTCGCGTGACGGCCGGTCGATCGTCTACACGACCTGGAACGATCAGGACCTGGGCACCCTGCGGGTGATTCCCGCCGCTGGCGGCGAAGGCCGCGTCATCAGCGCCCATCCGGGTCATTATCTGGAGCCGCAGTTCTCGCCGGACGGCCAGACGATCGTCTATCGCACCTCCAGCGACGGCTTCCTGCGCACGGCCCTGTGGAGCCGCGAGCCGGGCGTCTATCGCACCTCGGTGCGCGGCGGCGAGCCGGTCAAGATCACCGAAGAGGGCTCCAACCCGCAGTTCGGCGCGCGCAACGACCGTATCTTCCTGACCTCGCGCGACGGCGACAAGCGCGTGCTGAAATCGGTCAACCTGTCGGGCGACGACGCCCGCACCCATCTGAGCAGCGAATGGGCGGCCGAGTTCTCAGTCTCTCCCGATGAGCACTGGGTGGCCTGGACCGAGCGGTTCAACGCCTATGTGACGCCCTTCGTCGCCACGGGACGCCCCGTCACGGTCGGCGCCGAGGCCAAGGCCCTGCCCCAGACCCGCGTCACCCGCGACGCCGGCGAGTGGCTGCACTGGTCCGGTGATTCCAGCCGTCTGCAATGGTCGATGGGACCGGAGCTGTTCTCGCGTCCGCTGCAAGAAAGCTTCGCCTTCGCCGAGGGCGCGCCCGCCGAACTGCCCAAGCCCGCCGAGCATGGGATCAAGATCGGCTTCAGCGCCGACTACGCCAGGCCGACCGGCCGCGTGGTCCTGAGCGGCGCCCGACTGATCACCATGAAGGGCGACGAGGTCATCGAGGACGGCGTGGTCGTGATCAACGGCAACCGCATCGAGGCCATCGGCCCGCGCGGCTCCGTGACGGTCCCCGCCGACGCCCGCGTCATGGACATGGCCGGAAAGACCATCATCCCCGGCCTGGTGGACGCCCACTGGCACGGATCGATGGGTTCGGACGAGATCATCCCGCAGCAGTCCTGGGTCGACTACGCCGCCCTCGCCTTCGGCGTGACCACCATCCACGACCCGTCCAATGATTCGAGCGAGATCTTCGCCCACAGCGAACTGGCCAAGGCTGGACGCGTCGTGGCGCCGCGCATCTTCTCGACCGGCACCATCCTCTATGGCGCCGCGACGCCCTTTACGGCCCAGGTGAATGATCTGGACGACGCCCTGTCCAACCTGCGCCGGATGCAGGCCATCGGCGCCTGGAGCGTCAAGAGCTACAACCAGCCCCGTCGCGACCAGCGCCAGCAGATCCTGGAGGCCGCACGCCAGCTGGGCATGATGGTCGTGCCGGAAGGCGGCTCCCTCTATCAGCACAACATGAGCATGGTGGTGGACGGCCACACCACGATCGAGCACTCGATCCCGCTGGCCCGTCTCTACGCCGACGTGCATCAGCTGTGGCGTCAGACCAAGGTGGCCTACACCCCCACCCTGATCGTGGCCTACGGCGGCAATTGGGGCGAGAACTACTGGTATCAGGCCACGGACGTGTGGAACGACCCGATCCTGACGAAGTACGTCCCGCGCCGCATCCTGGACAGCCGCGCCCGTCGCCCGGTCCATGTGCAGCCCGATGAGCTGAACCACATCTCCATCGCCCGCGAGGCCAAGCGTCTGGCTGACGAAGGCGTGTCGGTGCAGATCGGCGCCCACGGCCAGCGCGAAGGCCTCGGCGCCCACTGGGAGCTGTGGATGTTCGAACAGGGCGGCATGACCCCGCATCAGGCCCTGCGCGTCGGCACCCTGAACGGCGCTGCGGCGCTCGGCATGGACAAGGACATCGGCTCGCTGGAAACCGGAAAGCTGGCGGACCTGGTGGTGCTGGACGCCAACCCGCTGGAGAACCTCCGAAACACGGTCAAGATCGGCTACACCATGATCAACGGCCGCATCTTCGACAACCAGATGAACGAGGTCGGTCAGGCCCCGCGTCAGCCCTTCTGGCACCAGACCGCCGACGGTCAGGCCTGGAGCGCCGGCGCCGCGTCGGCCGAGGCGGATGCCCACGGTCACAGCCACGGCCACGACTGACGCAAGGCCAGCCTGGAGACGAAGAAGGCCCGACCATCCGGTCGGGCCTTTTTCATGGGCATTTTCAGACCGTCATCCCGGAAACGGCGAAGCCGTTATCCGGGACCACAAGAAACGCTGCCCCTTGGGCGGTCCCGGCTCTCCGCTACGCTTCGGCCGGGATGACATGATAGGTGCTACTCGACCGTCGCGGCCAGCAGGGCCGAGCGTGCGGCCGCCCGCCCCTTCAGCCAGCGCATCAGCACCACCGCGCCGACCACCACCACGGCGAAAGCGATCAGCATCAGGGTCGGACCGTGGGCCTCGCTCATGAACTCCAGCTGGGCCAGGCCCTTGGCGGCCAGATAGCCCGGCGCCAGCATAGCCAGAACCCAGACGAAGGCCGAGGTGACATTGGCCAGCTGGAACACGCGCTGGCGCATCCGCAGCACGCCCACCATGACCGGCACGAAGGCCCGCAGCGGCCCGAAGAAACGGCCGATGAAGATGGAAGCCACGCCGTAGCGACGGCAGTACAGCCGCGTCCAGGCGATCTTGCGCCGGTGAGGCAGCAGCATGGGCTGGCGCAGCACGCCCGTGCCCAGACGCCGCCCGATCCAGTAGGAGATGGCGTCGCCCATCACCGCGCCGCCGACGCAGCCGGCGATGACCGTCATGGGATCCAGCACGCCCGCCGCCACCAGACCGCCCGCGGCGACCAGCAGCCCCGTGGCGGGCACGAAGGCGCCGATCACCACCAGGGATTCAAGAAGGGTGACAGCCCCAAGAACGACCCCCGCCCAGACATGGTGTCTGGCGATGAAATCGGCGGCCGAACTAAGCAAACTATCCATACTGGTCCTCAATCTCCCGACGCATATGGGAGATCGCCGCCCAAAGGGAATGCGGCTATGGGACGCCCCGGATGAAACAGGCCGCGCCGTGGCGCGTGGGTCGCAGTCCGAACCCGGGTCCTAGCGGCCGGTTTGCAGGGAAACGCCGACCGAACTGGTCGCGCCCTGCGCGGCGTCAGGGCGAACCCGCACCGGCGCATAGGGCCGACCGCGGAAATGGCTCCCTTCAAAGCCGAGCGGCTCGATCACGCCGAACGGGCGGCCGTAGCCGCCGTAAGGATAGTCCCGATACGAACCGTAGCCGTAACCATAGCCCCAGGGGCTGTTCTTGGTCTGGCTGACGCTCAGGTTCAGCACGCCGTTTTCGCCGATCGGCAGCGACACCGCCGCCGCATAGTCGCGATAGCCGCCGGTGCCGAAGCCCACGCTGACCTCACCATGCATCTTGCGCGGTTCGCTCTCGGCCCAGGGATCAACCGGCGCGTTGCTGGCGGTCTCCGCTGTGCGCTCGCCGATCCAGCGGGCGATCTGCTCGTCCGTGCTCAGGCCGCGGGGGGCGGCGCTCTGCACCGTCGTGCTGGGCGAGGCGTCGGTCGTGGATGCGGCAAGGGCGGCAGTCGATGCCGTCAGCACCGATTGATCGCCGCGCGGCGCCGTTGCGACCACGCCCTCGGGGTCCATGTTCGCCAGCATCATCGCGGCGGCGGCCAGTTCGATCATCATGCGCCCGTATTCCCGTTCACCATCACCCTAACTGGAATTGCGGCTAAGGTCAGGCGGTCCCGTCGCCGCGCCCTAGCGGATCCGGCAAGGCTTCGCCTTCCGGCACAAAGCTGAGGGCGACCGAGTTGATGCAGTAACGCAGGCCGGACGGCGGCGGGCCGTCGGGGAAGACGTGGCCCTGATGGCTGTCGCAGCGGGCGCAGCGCGTCTCGACGCGGACCATGCCATAACTGTCGTCGCGAACGGCGCGGACGTGCGCCTCGTCCACAGGCACGCTGAAACTGGGCCAGCCCGTGCCGCTCTCGAACTTGGCGCCCGAGCGGAACAGCGGCAGGCCGCATTCCCGGCAGCAGAACACCCCGGCCCGCTTCTCGCCCAGCAAGGTCCCGCAGAAGGGCGCTTCGGTGCCGTGGGCCAGTAGGACGCGCCTTTCCTCGGGCGACAGGTCGGCCTCCAGTGCCACGCGCTGGCTCTCGCTCGGCGGCGTCAGATCAAAGCCTGAAGGCGAACGCGGCGGTGCGGAAGATTCGGTCTGGGTCATGATCCCAAAATAGGAAGGGCCGGACGATGTTTCCACCGTCCGGCCCCAGTAGTCTCAAGCCGCCTTCACCACCCGAACGGGCCTCAAGCAGCCCGAAGGGCGGTAGGCCCACTCATGAAATGAGCCCGAATGGCGACAGGCCCCTTCCTAGAAGAGACCACCGACCCAGGCGCGCACAGCGGCTTCGTCGGTCGGGTTGCCGGTGAAGCCCAGACCCTGAGCGGGGACATAGCCCTGGTTGTTGCCGCGCTGGCGCGTCGTCCAGGCCTTGTGACCATAGCTGAGGTCGGCGTAGTTCGACGGCAGACGCTGAACGGTCGGCTCGATGAAGATCGAATCGACGGCGGTCGCGGCGCCGGCCAGACGCACGTTCGGCAGACGGGTCAGCAGGTCCAGCGTGTCCAGGCAGCCGCCCGAGCAGCCGCCGTCGACCAGAACCACGACCGGCCCCTGAACCGGGTTGGCGGCGCCCGTGTCGGCGATCGACGGACGGCCCGGCATGACGAAGGTCTGCTGACCGGCGGCCAGGGCGGCGTCAAAGGCGGCGACGATGGCCTGGGTCTGTTCGATGACCGGGGCCGATTCCTGCACGAAGCGCGGGTCCGACTGCATGCGGTTCAGGGTGTCGGCGAACCATTGGCGGTTGGCCGGGGTGGCGCGATAGGTGATCTGGCCGGCTTCCGGCTGACGGCTGACGGTGAACTCCGGCGTCCAGATGCGGTTGGCCAGGCCATAGCCGCGCGAGGTGGCGTTGACAGAGGCGC
Organism: Brevundimonas sp.; assembly: GCF_036405315.1. Lineage (GTDB taxonomy): Bacteria > Pseudomonadota > Alphaproteobacteria > Caulobacterales > Caulobacteraceae > Brevundimonas. Next base: position 8,274 of record NZ_DASWXW010000205.1, read on the forward strand.
CGTTGGCGCCGCGCAGGTCGATCACCAGGCCTTGCGACCCACGCAGGGTCGTCAGCTGGCTCTCGACCTGGGCGAAGAAGGCGTCCCAGCCGGCGTCGTCAGCCAGGGAGTTGACGTGAACCCACGGGCGACCGTCGACCTGTTCGATCGCCAGCTTGGTCGCGCCCGGCGTGAAGACCGAGGCGCGGTAGGCGGCTTCCAGGTTGGCCGGCGTCGCCGGTTGCGGGGTCAGGGTGTAGTCGCGCGTGCGGCGACCGACCGCGAACTCGCAGACCGAGGGCATGCCCGAGACCATCGGGTTGTTGCGGTTCCACAGCAGGTAGGGGGCGGTGCGAACGCGGTCGGCCTCGGTCGTCAGGTCGCCTTCGAAGCCGTCCAGCTTGGCCTTGGCGAAGTCGGCGATGGGCTGAACGTTGCAGGTCTTGAGCACGGCGCCGAGCGGCGGGGCGCCGCGTACGCCGGGCTGGACGTAGGAGACGACGTACTCGCCGTTGCGCCAGGCCGTGGCCACGCCGGGCCAGCTGGTGGCGAAGAACGGGCCGAGGCCTTCGAAGGTCGGGCGGATGGCGATGTTCGCATCACGGAATCCGTTGGCGTAGTAGCGCATCAGATAGGCGTGGCTGTCGCCGCTGTTGACCTGACCGGCCTTGCCAAGGGCGTCCTGCAGTCCGGCGTCGATCCAGCTGCGGAAACCTTCGCTGACTGCACCCGGCACCACGGCGGCGGGATGGTTCGCTTTCAGCGCATCGTGCGCGGCCTGAAGATCCTGGCGCGCCAGGTCGCTGAAATTCTGGGCCGAGGCGCCGCCAGCCGCGAAGGCCAGGGCGAGAGCGGCCGCCGAAGCGGTGAGCAGACGTTGCATGATGGGGACTCCCAGAAGGCCGTCGAAACGCGGTTTCGCCGTGTTTAAACCCAAGAAAGGCCCACGTTAAAGCCCCGTGACGAATTGACCGATCCGCCCGCCGCCTATGCCGCCGGTTTACTCGCGTCGACCCGCGCTCTAAGCGAGGCTGTCCTTCTCCAGAACCGACGCCGGATGCACCGTTTCTCTGACCTGTTCCTGACGTCCAGCGGTCGCATCGGCCGGATCGGCTTCATCTTCGGCGGCGGCGTCCTGCTGGCGCTGTGGGCGGGGTTCGATCTGCTGGCGCCACTGGCCCTGCGGGACTGGATCGGCTGGGCCGTCGCGGCCGTGCTGCTCTACTGCGGCGCCTGCGTCCTGTCGCAACGGCTGCATGATCGCGGCCGGTCGGGGTGGTGGAGCGGGCTGATCCTTCTGGCCGTCGCCCTGGCGTGGCCGCGTCCGCAGGCGCCGCTGGACTGGGTGGCCGCGGCCGTCCTGATCGTGGTCGCCGTCGATCTGGCGCTGCTGCCCGGACAGAAGGCCTTCAACCGCTACGGCGCGCCGCCGAAGGCTCAGAGCGGCGCAACGCCTTCCTGAACCAGACCGAAGATGCGCTGGAACGACGCCTTCAGCGCCCCGTCGGCCTCGTCCATCGTCGCCAGGACGCCTAGATCGACCAGGCTGGTGACGCCGTGCTCGGTGATGCCGCAGGGCACGATGCCGCCGAAGTGATCGAGGTCTGGCTCCACGTTCAGGCTGATGCCGTGGAAGCTGACCCATTTGCGGACCTTGACCCCGATGGCGGCGATCTTGTCCTCGCGAGACCAGCCCGCGCCCTTGCGCTCGACCCAGACGCCGACGCGGCCCTCGCGCATGCCGGCCTCGACGCCGAATTGGTCCAGGGCGCCGATGATCCAGTTCTCCAGCCCATGGACGAAGGCCCGCACGTCCTTGCCGCGCCTGTTCAGGTCCAGCATGACATAGGCCACGCGCTGGCCCGGCCCGTGATAGGTGAACTGCCCGCCCCGCCCCGTGCGATGGACCGGGAAACGGTCGGGCGCCAGCAGGTCGTCGTCCTTGGCCGAGACGCCCGCGGTATAAAGCGGCGGATGCTCCAGCAGCCAGACCACTTCCTCCGCCTCGCCGGCCGCGATGGCCGCGACGCGGGCTTCCATGGCGGCGACGGCGGGTTCGTAGTCGACATAGCCGGTCGAGACCGCCCATTGCACGGGGCGGCCGTCGGCGCGGATCAGGGAAGGTTCGGTCAGGCTTAACGGGTCGGCAAGCATGAGGCTTCAATGTGTCTCCAAACGCGGCGGCGCAAGGGCCGCCCCGTTGTTTGTGAGTATCGTCTTGAGCCAGATCGAAGCCGTCAATGTCGAGATTTCGATCGTGCTGGGCCGTTCGGTCCTGCCGATGCAACAACTGCTGCGCATGGGCCGCGGCGCTGTGATCCCGCTCGACGCCTCGGAACGCGACGAGGTCTGGATTCTGGCCAACAACCACCCGGTGGCGCGCGGCGAGATCGAGATTCGCGACGACCGCATCGCCATCACCGTGACCCGCACCGCCGACGTCTATGACTTCATGGCCGGCGCGGCATAATTCTGAGCCGCGGTCAAAAGGGCTCCGCCTTTTCGACCCGAGCATCTTTTTGGAGCCGCGGTCAGAAGGCTCCGCCTTCTCGACCCGACGCGGCTCTTGGCGGCAAATGAGCTGGAAAAGCCGGGACTTCGCCTATTTCCGCAAAACCCCCTTTTCTTTCCGTCGCCTCTCCGCTATTGCCCGCCCTCCGATGCGAGCGGTCGTGGCGGAATTGGTAGACGCGCAGCGTTGAGGTCGCTGTGGGGCAACCCGTGGAAGTTCGAGTCTTCTCGACCGCACCATCTGATCTGACAGGGCACATTCGGCTTCTACCAGGCTGAAAACATTCGGGGAGGCAGACACGTGACCAACACGGATTCCGCCTCCCCGGCCCCTGCGCCCGAAATCGAAACCGAAGATCACGTCGCCCTCGGCGAGGACTACGCCCTGACGGCGTCCTTCGTCGAAAAGGTCGTGGACGCCGCCGACGACGGCGACGGCATGCGCCTGCGCGGCCTGCTGGAAGATCTGCACCCCGCCGACGTCGCCGACCTGATGGGCTTCCTGACGTCCGAGCACCGCGCCGTGGTGGTCCAGTGGCTGCCGCCGGACCTTCTGGCCGACACCCTGCCGGAGCTGGACGACGGCATCCGCGAGGAAGTGCTGGAGCGGGTGCCTCACCTGACCCTGGCCGAAGCCCTGCAGGAACTGGACTCCGACGACGCCGCCGCCGTGGTCGAGGACCTGGAGGACGACCAGCGCGAGAAGGTGCTGGCCGCCATGCCCGAGGTCGATCGCGCCGCGATCGAAAGCTCGCTGGGCTACGCCGAGGACTCGGCCGGCCGCCTGATGCAGCGCGAGGTCATGGCCGCTCCGCAGTTCTGGAACGTCGGCGACACCATCGACCACGTCCGCCGTCAGGGCGAGGACCTGCCCGAACTCTTCTTCGACATCTATGTCGTCGACCCCCTGAACCACCCGGTCGGCGGCGTGGCCATCAGCCGCCTGCTGCGGGCGCCGCGCGAGACGCCGCTGTCCGAACTGATGGAGCCGGTCAACGCCATCGACGTCGATGTCGACCAGGAAGAGGTCGCCTACATCTTCGAGAAGTACAACCTGATCTCGGCCCCGGTCGTCGACACCGGCGGCCGACTGGTCGGTCAGCTGACGGTCGATGACATCGTCCACATCATTCAGGAAGAGAACCGCGAGGACATCCTGCGCCTGGCCGGTGTGTCGGACGAAGACCGGTCCTCCGGCGTGCTCGAGATCGTGCGCGGCCGCGTGCCGTGGCTGGGCATCAACCTGTTCACCGCCGTCCTCGGCGCCGGGGTCATCGCCTTCTTCGAGGGCACGATCCAGCAGATCGTCGCCCTGGCGGTCCTGATGCCCATCGTCTCGGCCATCGGCGGCAACGCCGGCACCCAGGCCCTGACCGTCACAGTCCGCGCCCTGGCGACCCGCGAACTGACCTCCTCCAACGCCGCGCGCACCTTCTGGCGCGAGCTGACGGTGGGGCTGGCCAACGGCCTGGTGCTGTCGCCCCTGATCGGTCTGGCGGCGGGCTTCTGGTTCCATGATTGGCGCATTGGCGCGGTCATCAGCGCAGCCATGGTGCTGAACCTGCTGGTCGCGGCCACCGTCGGGGTCATGACGCCGCTGACCCTGTCCAAGCTGAAGTTCGACCCGGCCGTCTCCTCGGCGGTCTTCGTGACGGCGACGACGGACTTCTTCGGCTTCCTGATCTTCCTCGGCCTGGCGACCATCGTCCTGCTCTGAAGCGGGACTGGGCGTTTCGGAACACGGCTTGCTGCTTCGCTTAACGGGCGAGCGCGCCCGTTTCGAAATGGGTCAGTCCGTGTCCGCAGCCACGTCCCAGCGCATGAAGGTGTCCCGCGAGGGCCTGCTTCTGATCAAGAGCTTCGAGGGCTTCCGCCCCCGGACCGTGCGTCGTCGCGACGGCGTGCCGGTCATCGGCTATGGCCACACCCAGTCCGCCCGGCCCGGCGCCGCGATCAGCGAGGCCGAGGCGGAACTGCTGCTGCAATACGACCTGCTGCCCATTGTCGAGGCCATCAACAGCCGCGTCTCGATCCCCCTGAACCAGCATCAGTTCGACGCCCTGGCCAGCTTCATCCTGTCGATCGGCCTGAAGCGGTTCGAAGGCTCGGACGTGCTGGAAAGGCTGAACGCCGGCGCCACGGCCAAGGCGGCCGAGGCCCTCAGCGGCTGGCCCGACCGCACCCCGCCGCCCGTCGACGCCCTCTATCGCCGTCGCTCGGCCGAACGCGCCCTGTTCGACACCCCGGCCGACCGTCCCGCCCCGCTGGACCAGCTGCTGACCGCCCCCGTTCAGGGGCCCGGCGCCCGGTCCGACGCCCCCGCCGACGACAGCGCGCCCGCCACGATCCAGGTCCTGCGTCATGAGCGTCGCCCGGCCCCGACCGCCCATGCCGGCGACACCGGAGCCGTCATCTTCATCGGCGGAATCGGCCTGCTGGCCTTCATGGCCGGGATCGCCGCCTTCCGGCGCACCCTGACGGCGTCGCAGAGCGCCGACGGCGCCATGCTGATCGGCGGGGTTCTGGTGCTGCTGGGCCTGACCTTCATCGGCGTGGCGGGCTGGAACCTGCTGCGCAACCGGAACAATAAGAGCGCCGTCTGAGGCGGCTTTGCGAAGCGCGTGCGCGATGCTACGGCTTGCGGCATGAGCATTCCCTTCGCGCCCCAATCCATGGAATTCGGCCTCGGCGAGAACGCCGACGCCATTCGTGAAACCACCGCCCGCTGGGCCGCCGACCGGCTGGCCCCGCTCGCCGCCGAGATCGACGAGAAGAACGAGTTCAAGCGCGAGCTGTGGCCCGAAATGGGCGAGCTGGGCCTGCACGGCATCACGGTGGAAGAAGAGTTCGGCGGCCTCGGCCTCGGCTACCTCGAACACGTCGTGGCGATGGAGGAAGTCAGCCGCGCCTCGGCCTCGATCGGCCTCAGCTACGGCGCCCACTCCAACCTGTGCGTCAACCAGATCCGCCGCTGGGGCACGCCCGAGCAAAAGCACAAGTATCTGCCCAAGCTGATCTCGGGCGAGCATGTCGGCTCCCTGGCCATGTCCGAGGCCGGTTCCGGCTCGGACGTCATGTCGATGCGCACCCGCGCCGACAAAAAGGGCGACCGCTACGTTCTGAACGGCGCCAAGTTCTGGATCACCAACGCCCCCTCGGCCGACACCCTGGTGGTCTACGCCAAGACCGATCCCGAGGCCGGCTCCAAGGGCTGCACCGCCTTCCTGGTCGAGCGCGGCATGAAGGGCTTTTCGGTCTCCAAGAAGCTGGACAAGATGGGCATGCGCGGCTCCGACACCGCCGAGCTGGTGTTCGAAGACTGCGAGATCCCGGAAGAGAACGTCATGGGCCCCGTCGGCGGCGGCGCCGGCGTGCTGATGAGCGGCCTGGACTATGAGCGCGCCGTCCTCTCGGCCGGCCCCCTGGGCATCATGCAGGCGGCCCTGGACGTGGTCCTGCCCTACGTCCGCGAGCGCAAGCAGTTCGGCAAGGCCATCGGCAGCTTCCAGCTGATGCAGGCCAAGGTCGCCGACATGTACGTCGCCCTGAACAGCGCCCGCGCCTATGTCTACGCCGTGGCCCGCGCCTGCGACCAGGGCAAGACCACCCGCTACGACGCGGCGGGCGCCATCCTGCTGGCCTCGGAAAACGCCGTGAAGGTGTCGCTGGAGGCCGTCCAGGCTCTGGGCGGCGCCGGCTACACCAAGGAATGGCCGGTCGAGCGCCTGGTGCGCGACGCCAAGCTCTATGACATCGGCGCCGGCACCAATGAAATCAGGCGCTTCCTGATCGGGCGCGAACTGCTGGGCTGACGGAACGACACGGCGGGCGCGCGGTCGCCCTTCATCAAGGGATGATCGCTCCGCCCGCCACGTGACGAAACATTAAGCCGCACCCCATGCGTTGGGGATGGCGCGGTCGTCTCGTCGCCCCTACCCTTGGCGGACCTTCGCTCCCCGAGTCTCGCCTGATGACGCTTGTTCCCACGCCGCCGCCCGACGAGAGCCGGACGTTCTCCGACGTGCTGGAGCGGCTGGGCTATGGCGGCGATCCCAAGCTTAGCCTGAAAGAGATGGTCGAGGCCTTCGGCGAACGCGGCTTCGGCGCTGTCGTCCTGATGCTGTCGCTCATGGCGCTGATCCCCTGGCCGCCGGGGGGCAAGGCCGTCTTCTCGGCGCCCATCATCCTGATCGCCGCCGAACTGGCGCTGCAGCGCGACAAGGTCTGGCTGCCGCGCTGGCTGCTGAAGGCCTCGGTCAGTCGCGCCACCTATCAAAGCGCCAGCAAGAAGATCCTGCCTCGGCTGCGCCAGGTCGAACGCCTGACCCGCCCCCGCTTCCCCATTCTGACGGGCGAGGCCGCCGACGTGGTGGTGGGGGTGATCTGCATCCTGCTGGCGCTGATGATGGCCATGCCCGTTCCGTTCGGGGACGCCCTGCCCGGCCTGACCCTGGCGATCTTCGGACTGGCCATCATCCAGAGGGACGGCGTCTTCATCATCGCCGGACTGATCGGAACCGCCATCTGCGGCGTCTATCTGACCCTGGTGTGGACGACGGTCGTGGCCATCGTCCACGGCATCGCTCACTGGTTCGGCGCGCTGTTCTGACCGCTCTCAACAGCGCGAAGCGCGGCAGCGCGCAAAAAAGCGCCGCCGGGTCGCCCCAGCGGCGCTTCATTGTCTGACCGCGAACGGCCGAACCGCTGCCTTCCCGAAGGATCAGGCCCGGGCCTCCCGAGAGGACCAGATCGCGGCGATCGCCCGCGATTGATGACAATGAGACACTGGCCACCTCCTTTCGACTGCTGAACAGGAAGGTCAGGCTAGGACTGGTTGCCGGGCGACGTAAAGGCCGCTCCCGCCATCGTGATCAGGGCGCCGGCGACGGCCCTGCCAGCCCCTGCATGATCATGCGGTTGATGTCGATCAGGGTCTCGAAATCATCCTCGCCGCGCATCACCGCCGAGCTATGGCGGCTGATGAAGAGGTCCAGGGAGATGATCTGCGCCCGCAGGGCCTGCGGCATGGTGTTGGACGGCTCGCTGCAGGCCGAGGACAGCGTCGACCACAGCCGCCGGTTCCAGTCCAGGGCGTCGATCCGGGTCGCGATGTCCGCCTTGTCGACCGTGGCGGCGTGCATCAGCGCGCGCGTCACCTGGCCGAACAGCCGGTATTCCATGTCGCGCGGAGATTCAGCCCGCGTCGCCGCCGTCTTGTACGCTTGAAGCGACATTGCCGAGCCTTTGGTCTTCGTAATCGACGATCTTACGGGCGCCCATCAGGGCCTTGTAATACTGGCGCGCCAGCACGTGCTTGGAGCAGGCGACGCATTCGGCCAGGATATCCGGGTTGCGGATCGCCCCCATGAACTCGGTCAGACGCAGGGCGAACTCGTCATAGAAGTTCGCGGCCGACGCCTCGTCCAGATACATCATCATGACGGGGAAATAGATGCGCCGCGCCGGCGTGTTCACGTCCTCGGGCTGCATGATGTCCTTCTCACGCAGGACGCTGGCCTTGTTCTGCAGGACCAGGACGCCGCGCCGGTCGCCGTTCTGAACGACAGCGCCGTTCAGGACGAATTTCTCGCCGGGCTTGAGCGATAATTTCAGCGGCAAAGGGAATCTCCGTGGCGCGTTCCAACCTGAGCGGTCGGCGACTGAGGAACTGTAAAGCGACGTGGTTAACCATCCCTTCCAGAACGGATCAGGGATACTGCGCGGACAGGACGCACGGAACGCCCGCCGACCTACGCCGTTACTCCCTGCGAACAGGGAGACGCGGCGGTGGCCCATCCAGACATCGACTTTGAAGGCCAGGATCAGGCGGAAATCTATGACGAAACCCACGTCGACGACGAGGGCGAAGGCGACATTTCATTTGACGAGGCGGACGATGTTCTGGACGTGACCCAGGCCGAAGGCGACGCCGACGACGAGCCTTTTGACGAGGACGATCAGGCTCTTGACGACGAACTGGCGCTGGACGGCGTCGAAGCCGAAGCCGACGCCCTGCTGGGCGTTGATTCCACCCGGCTCAGCGAGATCGACGCGGACGGCGAAGTGGGCTCCGCCTCCGACGAGGTGGAACTGGTCTACGCCGGCCTGATGCGGAACCAGCGCGGCGCCCAGGCCAGCGCCGCCCACTGGGAGGCCAAACGCCTCTCCGACGATGACATCGAGGACCTGGGCTACGGCCCCGACAGCGAGGAGCAAGCATGACCGAACGCCATCCCAGCAAGGCGCAGGAAGACGCCGACCCCGACACGGCCCCGGCCAAGCCCGCGCCGCGCGAGGTCGGCAAGCCGGACCAGCTGAAGGACAGGGAGAAGGAGGCGGAGAACCGTCAGGAAGCCCTGATCGACGAAGCCGTCGAGGAGAGCTTCCCGGCCAGCGATCCCGCTTCGGCCAAGCGCATCACCTGATCTGTTCAGGCGCGTCCTGATAAGCTACCTGCTCCTGTCCCCCGATTGGAGCAGGTCTTTCATGAGCCGGTTCGAAGGCACGTCCGACTATATCGCCACCGACGATCTGAAGGTCGCCGTGAACGCCGCCGTGGCGCTGGAGCGCCCGCTGCTGATCAAGGGCGAGCCGGGCACGGGCAAGACGGTCCTGGCCTATGAACTGGCCCGCGCGCTGAACGCGCCGCTGATCACCTGGCACGTCAAGTCGACGACCAAGGCCCATAACGGCCTCTATGAATACGACGCGGTCAGCCGCCTGCGCGACAGCCAGCTGGGCGACGCGCGGGTCCACGACGTCCGCAACTACCTTAGGAAGGGCAAGCTGTGGGAGGCCTTCACCGCCCCCGTTCGCCCCGTCCTGCTGATCGACGAGATCGACAAGGCCGACATCGAGTTCCCCAACGACCTGCTGCAGGAACTCGACCGCATGGAGTTCTATGTCCAGGAGACGGACGAGACGATCCGCGCCGAAGTCCGCCCCGTCGTCGTCATCACCTCGAACAACGAGAAGGAACTGCCCGACGCCTTCCTGCGCCGCTGCTTCTTCCACTACATCCGTTTCCCCGACGCCGAGACCATGCAGGACATCGTCGAGGTCCACTTCCCCGGCATCAAGCCGCGCCTGGTCTCGGAGGCGCTCAAGACCTTCTACGAAATCCGCGACACGCCGGGCCTGAAGAAGAAACCCTCGACCTCCGAACTACTGGACTGGCTGAAGCTGCTGCTGGTCGACGATGTCAGCCCTGAGACCCTGCGCGAGAAGACGCCGGGCAAGCTGATCCCGCCCCTGCACGGCGCCCTGCTGAAGAATGAGCAGGACGTCCATCTATTCGAACGGCTGGCCTTTCTGAACCGCCGCGAGGGCGCCCGTCCCGGATCGTGACGACGCGCCGCGATACCGCCGCCTTCGATTACCGCGATTTCACTGGATAAGGCGCGCCTTGCGCGCACAATCGGACCCGAACTGGAGCCGACCATGCACCATCTTCTCTGGCCCGTTTGCGCCCTCGCGCTCATGACCGCTGCCTGCGACAGCGGGGGGACGGTGCGGATCACCACAACCACCTCGGGCAAGGACGCCCGCGGCGTCCTGAAGGTGATCAACACGCTGCAATGTCCCCAGACGCAAGGGGTTCTGACCCGCAAGGGCTCGGCCCGCGCCGACGGGGCCACCTGCGTTTACAGCGGGCCGCGCGGCGCCGAGGTGACGCTGCATCTGGTGTCGTTGGAGGACGCCTCGGTGCATGACATGCTTAAGGCGTTCGAGGACCGTCTGACAGCCGCCCTGCCGGAAGCCATGGCCGAGGTCCGCTCGTCCGAAGACCGGGCGCGCGCCGATGCGGCCCGGGCCGAGGCTGACGCCGCCAGGGCCGAGGACGACGCTCATCGCGCCGAAGCCGACGCCGCCCGCGCCGAAGCGACGGCGGCGGCCGCCGCCGAATCCGCTCATGTCAGCGCGCCCGGCGTGCGCGTGGACGCCCAGGGCGACAAGGCGTCCGTCCGCCTGCCCGGCATGCGGATCGACGCCGACGGCGACCGCGCCAACATCAAGATCGGCGGCATCACCATCCGCGCCGACGACAAGAACAGCCAGGTGAACGTCGCCTCCGACAGGGAGACCGTCTCCATCGACGCCGCCGACGGCGCCGCCCGCATCCGCACCAGCGCCCCGGGCGAGGCCGTGCGCGCCACCTTCCTGATGACCGCCGACCAGTCCTCGACCACGGGCTGGCGCGTGGTTGGGTATGAGGCGCGCGGTCCCTCAGGCGGCCCCATCGTCGTCGCCACCGTGCGCGGCAAGGATCGTAACGAAAACCGTGTGTTCGAGGCCGCCAAGGCCCTGGTCACGCTGAACGTCGGGGATTAACCCCCACGAATCGCAACGCCTGCCCTTGATCGGGCGTTCGGGATGCGTCACCTCACCTGCCCCATGCGCAGGACCCCGATTTTGGCCGAAGAACACGAAGACCTGGCGCCCAGGCCCAAGCCCAGACCCCCCAAGCCCCCGCGCGCCTGGCAGCGGATGCTGTCGGGCCGTCGTCTGGACCTGCTCGATCCGTCGCCGTTCGACATCGAGATCGAGGACATCGCCCACGGCCTGGCCCGCGTCGCCCGCTGGAACGGCCAGACGATCGGCGAGCACGCCTTCTCGGTCGCCCAGCACTCGCTGGTGGTCGAGGAGATCGCAGCCCACATCCGTCCGGGACTGGAGCCGAAATGGCGCCTGGCCGCCCTGCTGCACGACGCCTCTGAATACGTGATCGGCGACATGATTTCGCCGTTCAAGTCCGCGCTCGGCGCCGGTTACAAGGACTTCGAGGCCCGCCTTGAGGCCGCCATCCACGTCCGCTTCCAGCTGCCGCCCAAGACGCCGCAGACCATCAAGGTCCTGATCAAGAAGGCCGATCGCGCCTGCGCCTTCTATGAGGCGACGCAGCTGGCGGGCTTCAACCGCCGCGAGTCGCTGCAGATCTTCGGCGCCCCGCCGGCCGGCTACGACCTGATCATCGACCCCCTGCCCGCCTCGGTGGCGCAGCAACGCTATCTGGACCGCTACCGCGTTCTGGCCGAAGCTGTCGGCATCCTGCCCGGCGCCGACGCCTGGCACACGGAATAGGGACTGCATGACGCAAGGGGGGACGACCCAGGGCAACGAGCAAGGCGTGCGGATCGGCCTGTCGGCCGTGGTCATCGCCCTGCGCGCCGGTCAGGCCGTGGTCCTGACCACCCACGCCGCCGACGGCGCCCCGGCCCTGCCCTTCGGCCCCTTCGATCCGGCGCGCGACCGCACCTTCGAACTGGCCTTGCGCGCCTTCGTGACCCAGCAGACCGGCTTTCCGCTCGGCTTTGTCGAACAGCTCTACACCTTCGGCGACGCCGGGCGCGCCTCGCCGCGCGCCACGCCCGGGCCGGAGCGCGCGCGCGAGGTCTCGGTCGGCTATCTGGCCCTGACCGCCGAGGCGCCCGAGGCCCCCGGCCTGGACGCCGCCTGGACCCCCGTCTTCGACATCTTCCCCTGGGAGGACTGGCGCGACGGGGCGCCCGTCGTGATGCAGACGCTGGAACCCGCCCTGCGCGCCTGGGCCGCCGACGACGCGCGCCGACTGGGTCGCGCCGAGACCCTGTTCGCCCTGACGCCGGATCGTCGCTGGAACGAGGAACGGGTGCTGGAGCGCTATGAACTGCTCTACGAGGCGGGGCTGGTCGCCGAGTCCGCCCGCGACCACGATCGACCCGCACCGTCACCTCTGCCTGACCTGCCGATGGCCTCGGATCACCGCCGCATCGTCGCCACGGCGCTGGGCCGCCTGCGCTCCAAGCTCAAGTATCGCCCCGTCCTGTTCGACTTGACGCCCGACACCTTCACCCTGTCCTCCTTGCAAGCCGCCGCTGAGGCCGTCACGGGCCTGTCCCTGCACAAGCAGAACTTCCGTCGCGGGGTTGAACGCGCCGGTCTGGTCCAGGCCACGGGCGTGTTTTCCAGCGACACCGGCGGTCGTCCGGCCGAGCTGTTCCGCTTCGTCGGCATTGATCCGCTAGGCGGTCCCGCGCCCGGCTTGACCCTGCCCGGACAGCGCTGAAACTTTTATCGAATTTCTTGCCTAGAATCGCTTGCGGCCCGCGCCGCCTTTGACTAGAGAAGCCCCTCGCTCGACCAAGCGAATATCGGCCCCGCGGAGAGGTGGCAGAGTGGTCGAATGTACCGCACTCGAAATGCGGCGTAGGTGGAAGCCTACCGTGGGTTCGAATCCCACCCTCTCCGCCACACACCCCGCATAGCTTGTCTCTGGCTGCGGGGCCGAGGGCCAACCCTCCGTAATCCCCGCCTTGTTCCTCGCCAAACCGCCCTGGTTCGCCCTGATTTCCGGCCCTCTGCGCCCGGTTCCGAGGGCCTTTGGGCCCCCAGTCTCTGGCAAGTCTGGAGTTGGTGGAGTTTGGCGATTTCCCTGTTTCGTCTTTTTCGAGGAACCGGCCGTGAGGGGCCGTGAGGCTCCATTTCCTCCGCCGCTTCAGAGCGTTCCGCGAGGGATGGTGCTCAATCCCGGCGCCTCGGAACAGGGAATTCGCCGACTAGGAACAGGGAATTAAATCTCACGCAACAGGATGCTCAAATACGCCGAACAGGGCCTGAAAGAACGATTTCGGCCGCTTACGAGGCGATAAAAGTCCCGCAGCGCGATGATAATTTTGTAATAATGGATAGTAATCTTCCCGTAGCCAATGATTGATTGGCGCGGCTAGGCAGCTGCCCCGAACATCCGCCGCTGACGATCCC
>NZ_DASWXW010000206.1:0-19439 GCF_036405315.1 Brevundimonas sp.
CGCCAACTTCGACTCCACCGTCCTGACCCAGCGCAACGCCTACGGCTATGACCGCAACGTCAACCGCAGCGTCATCGTCACCACCCAGGCCGTGACCACGGCCCTGCGCGACGTCTACGGCATGGATCACCTGATCCAGGAGCTGGGCGTGGCTCCCAAGGCCGCCCCGCGCCGGGCGCGCCGTTGATCGCGCCGACCTTCCGGCCCGCCGCGTCCTCGGACGTGGCGGCGCTGCACCGCCTGGTCGAAAGCGCCTATCGCGGCGACAGCGCCAAGGCGGGCTGGACCCATGAGGCCGACCTGCTGGGCGGCCAGCGCACCGACGAGGCCGAGCTTCTGGACATCCTCGCCGACGCCTCGCGGGTCATCCTGCTGGCCGAGGTCGAGGCCAAGGGGGAGCGACTTCTGACCGGTTGCGTCCAGGTGGCGGACCAGGGCGAGGGTCTGGCCTATCTCGGCCTGCTGACCGTCGACCCCACGCGTCAGGCGGGCGGTCTGGGCCGCCTGCTGATCGAGGCCGCCGAAGCCGAGGCCCGCAGCCGCTTCGGCGCGACCCGCATGGAGATGACAGTCATCCGCCAGCGCGCCGAACTGATCGCCTGGTACGAACGGCGCGGCTACGCCCTGACCGGCGAAACCCGGCCCTTCCCGCTGGACGCGGCCACCTTCGGCCTGTCGGACCGGGACCTGACCTTCGTGGTTCTGGAAAAGGCGCTCTAATCCCTTCTCCCCTTGAGGGAGAAGGTGGGCGCCGGAGGCGCTCGGATGAGGGGTGTCAGCGCGACGGCATGAAAAAAGGGGCGCCGGCGACGAGGCTGAACTTCAACCCGCGCCGCCGACACCCCTCATCCGTCATGCTTCGCACGACACCTTCTCCCTCAAGGGGAGAAGGAGAATCCTACAGATCCCGCATCTGCTTCTGGGCGGCGTTGAAATACTGCCAGCCGGTCCACAGGGTGATGAGGGCCGCCAGCCAGATCAGGGTGTCCGAGAACAGCTGGAAGGCGGGCAGGTAGTCGAAGGGCAGGCCCCAGCCGTCCCAGTTGCGGGCGAACAGCTGGCAGCCCAGGGCCACCATCTGCAGGGTGGTCTTCCACTTGGCGGCCAGGGTGACGGGCAGGTTGATGCGCCCGGCCATGGTCTCGCGCAGGGCCGAAACGGCGAACTCGCGGAACAGGATCAGGCCGCAGGGAATGATGATCTGCTGCACCGAGCCGCTGGTCAGGACGCCCAGGATGGCGCCTGTGACCAGGATCTTGTCGGCGATGGGGTCCAGGATGGCGCCCCAACGGGTCTCGGCGTGCCAGCGACGCGCCAGATAGCCGTCGATCCAGTCCGTCGAGGCGGCGATGACGAAGATCCAGAAACCCGTCCGGTACATGGCGAACTGGTCGTCGGGGCTTAGCATGGCCGAGACGAAGGGGAAGCCGCTGGTCGCGCCGGCCAGCAGCAGGAACATGACCACGCCCGCCCCCAGACGAATGCCGGTCAGGATGTTCGGGATCGGGTTGGCTTTGTGGGCAGGGGTCATCATCACGTCCATTGCAACGCCTGAGGGTGTGCCACGGTTCGCCCCGAGAGGCGAGGGCGGCGACTTGTCCCCCTCAGCGGAGGCTCAGCCCAGCCGTTCGAACCGTTTCGCGCCGGTCAGTTTGGACAGGATGCCGTCGGCGATGCCGAAGTGCAGGCCGCTGAGCGCCAGATCGCCCGCCGCCTCGCGCGCGGCGATCCAGGGGAAGGTGCGCAGGTTGTCGATCGACAGGCGGACGACGGCCTCCTCGGCGGCGCGCTCGACCTGGTCGGCGGGGAATTCCTCGACCACGCGGCGCACGGTCGGCGCGCCCTGCGCGACCCAGGGGGCGACGAAGTCCTGACAGTTGGAGGGCGAGCCGTTCAGCATGGCGTTCACGCCGCCGCAGTAGGCGTGGCCCATGACCACGATGCGTTTGACCTGAAGCACGTTGACGCCGAACTCCAGCGCCGCCGAGACGCCGTGCAGCTTGCCGTCCGGCTGATAGGGCGGAACCAGGTTGGCGACGTTGCGCACCACGAACAGCTCGCCGGGCGCCGTGTCGAAGATCAGGGCCGGGTCGGCGCGGCTGTCGGAACAGGCCACGACCAGGGTGTGCGGCTTCTGGCCGTGGACCAGGGCTTCATACTCGGCGTGTTCCGTCGGCCAGCGGTTCTGGCGGAAGCGGTGATAGCCTTCGGTCAGTTCGTCGCGTTCATCGGTCATGGCGGCTTCCTAAACCTGTGCGGGTTCCTTGCTCAAGCCTTTCGGAAGAAGCCGTGGATGCGTTCGGCCAGCGACTGGTTGACGCCGGGGACCTTGATCAGGTCGGCGACGGCGGCGCGCGACACCCCCTTGGCCGAGCCGAAAGCGTGCAGCAGGGCCTTCTTGCGGCCTGGTCCGACGCCGTCGATCTCGTCCAGGGGGTTCTTCTTGATGTCCATCGAGCGGCGCTGGGCGTGGGCGCCGTTGGCGAAGCGGTGGGCCTCGTCGCGCAGGCGCTGGATGTAATAGAGGGCCGGGCTCTTCATCGGCAGCATGAAGGGCGGCTTGCCGGGCATGAAGAAATGCTCCTTGCCTGCGTGTCGATCCGGCCCCTTGGCCACGCCGACGGCGGTGATGTCATCGACGCCCAGGTCGGCCAGCACCGCCAGCACCTCGGCCAGCTGGCCCGCGCCGCCGTCGATCAGCAGCAGGTCGGGGCGCTCGACGACCTCGCCGGCCTCCTCGTCCTTGACCATCTTGCCGAAGCGGCGGCGCATGACCTCGCGCATCATGCCGTAGTCGTCGCCGGGCGTCAGGTCGTCGCCGCGGATGTTGAACTTGCGATACTGGTTCTTGCGGAAGCCCTCGGGCCCCGCGACGATCATGCCGCCGACCGCGTTGCTCCCCTGGATGTGGGCGTTGTCATAGACCTCGATCCGCTCGGGCCGGGCGTCCAGACCGAAGGCCTCGCAGACCTCGTCCAGGATCTTCGACGTGGCCGAGTTCTCGGCCAGCTTGCGACCCAGGGCCTCGCGGGCGTTGGTCAGGGCGTGGTCCAGAACCGTCTGCTTGTCGCCGCGCCGGGGCTGAAGGATCTCGACCTTGCGCCCCGCCTTCAGGGTGAAGGCTTCCTGCAGCAGTTCGAACTCGTGCGGTCGCACATTGGTCAGGATCTGACGCGGGACCGGCTTGTCCTCATAGAACTGGGCCAGGAAGGCGCCCAGGATGACGGCGTCGCTGTCGGTGCGGTCCACGCGCGGGAAATAGGCACGTCCGCCCCAGTTCTGGCCGGCGCGGTAGAAGAAGACCTGGACGCAGGCCTGGCCGCCCTCGGCGTGCAGGGCGAAGACATCGGCCTCGCCCACGTTCTCGGCCGAGACCGAATGCTCCATGGCGATGGCGGTCAGGGCGCGGATGCGGTCGCGCAGGCGGGCGGCCTGTTCGAACTCCATCTCGTCCGACGCCGCCTGCATTTCGTCGGACAGGCGGGCGATGACGGCGCGCGACCGGCCGCGCAGGAATTGCTCAGCCTCGGCGACCAGCTCGCCGTAGTCCTCCAGCGAGATCAGGCCGGTGCAGGGGGCCGAGCAGCGCTTGATCTGATGCAGCATGCAGGGCCGGGTCCGGGTCTCGTAAACACTGTCCGAACAGGAGCGCAGCAGAAAGGCCTTCTGCAGGGTGTTCAGCGTGTGGTTGACCGCCCAGGTCGAGGCGAAGGGGCCGAAATAGGCGCCCGGCGTCGTATGGGCGCCGCGATGCTTCCTCACCTGGGGGGCGCGGTGGTCGCGCCGGATCATGATCTCGGCGAAGGACTTGTCGTCCTTGAGCAGGACGTTGAAGCGCGGCTTCAGCCGCTTGATATAGCCGGCTTCCAGGATCAGGGCGGCGGTTTCGGTGTCCGTGACCACCAGCTCCATCGAGCGGGTCAGCGACACCATCAGGCCGATGCGCTGGGTGTGGAAGCGCCCTTGCGCGTACTGGACGATGCGCTTCTTCAGCGACTTGGCCTTGCCGACATAGAGGCAGGCCCCGTCCTCGCCGTACATGCGATAGACGCCGGGCTTGTCGGGCGCGCGACGCGCCTCGTCGGCGATCAGTTCGGCGGCCTGAAGCGGCAAGGGGGCGTCTGGGGCCTCGCCCGGCGTGTCGGTGGTCGCTTCGGTCATCGGACGGGATATAGGCTCACCCGCGCCGGACCAGAAGCACGCCGCCGAAAACCAGCAGCACGCCCAGCAGCCGGGTCAGGCTCAGCGGCTGCCTGGGCACGCCCAGGGCGCCGAAATGATCCAGGACGACGCTGATCAGGATCTGGCCCGCCACCATCAGGATGACGGTCATGGCCACGCCCAGGCGCGGCACGCTCCAGGCGGCGGTGACGACGAAGATCGCGCCATAGAGGCCGCCGATCCAGACCCACCAGGGCAGAGCCTTCATCGCCGTGGCGTCAGGCCGGGTCTGCAGGGTCAGGGCCAGCAGGCCGAGCGCCGCCGTCCCCACCAGAAAGGAGACGAAGGCCGCATTGATCGGCGAGGCGACGGCCCCCGCCAGCCGGGCGTTGGTCGGCGCCTGCAAGGCGGTCGCCCCGCCCGCCAGCATGACCAGCAGCATGACGATCCAGGACGGGTTCATGACGCATGCTCCGTGCGAGCCGCGCGCATGGTCTGGGCGGCGATGAAGGCGGCGGCGCGCTCGCCCTCGGCATCGGCGGCCAAGCCGAAGCCGGTGTTGAGGCTGCGGTGGCTGTCGCCGGGGGCGGCGACGACTTCGGCCTGACCGCCCGCGCGGATCAGGGCGGCGGCCAGGGCGCGGCTCTGGGCGGCCGACTCCTCGCGGCCGGCGACGTGGAAGATCAGGAAGGGCGGATAGACCTCGCCGTCGCGCACCCGCAAGGTCGGCGACAGGGCGGCGCGCTCGTCGCCGAAGGCCTGATCATACATCCGCTCCAGCGCCCGGTTCAGCGGCCCGCGTCCCCCGCGCGGCGTCGTGGCGTCATAGCCCGCCCCATCCAGCAGGACGACGCCGGCCAGGTCGGCGGGCGTCAGGTCCTGCGCCGCCAGATAGGCCGGGTCGGTCGCCACCAGGGCCGCCAGATGCGCCCCCGCCGAATGGCCCAGCAGGAGAATAGGGGCGCCGGGCCGCGCCCGACGAACCGCGGCCACGGCGGCGGCTACGTCTTCGGCCGACCGCCGCGCCGTGACGGCGGGCGCCAGCCGATAGTCGGTCGAGACCAGGGTCAGACCGTGGCGCCGGGCGTAGTCGGGCAGGGCGTGCACCATGCTCCGCTCGCCATGCGCCCATCCGCCGCCGTGAACGAACAGCAGGACCGCCGACCCGTCGGAGCCGGGATAGAGGTCGCAGACCTGCTGCGGATCGGCGCCGAACCTCAGGACCTCGACGCCGGGCGGCCCGGCGGCGCCCGTCAGCGCCGGGATCAGAGCAAGCCCCGTGGCGACGATCAGAAGACGGCGGCGATCCGGGTGCGGCATGGCAGGGGTCTCACCAGTCGGGGTTGGGCGGGACGCCGCCGAACATTTCGGCCAGGCGGTCGCGGGTGGCGCGGGTCGTGTCTTCGGGCAGGGCGTCGGGGACGAACCAGCCGATCTCGGCGATCTCGCCGTGGCTGGTGCGCTCGGTCAAGTCGAAGGCGTCGATGGCGAAGACCAGGACGTGATCGCCGGGAAAGAAGCGTTCGTTCGAATGGACCGAGACCAGGCGCGGCTCGCCCCTGGCGATCAGCCCGGCCTCTTCGCGCAACTCGCGGACGACGGCGGCCTGGGTGGTCTCGCCTCGGTCCACCCCGCCGCCGGGCAGCCACCAGCCGTGCAGATAGGTGTGTTTGACCAGCAGCACGCGGCCCTCGCCGTCGACCGCCACCCCGCGCACGCCCAGCGTCATGCCCCGGCTCAGTCGCGAGACGGCGAAGAAGAGGGGCCGGGTGAAGGGCTCGATGCGGGTGCGCCAGGTGGTCATGGGGCGACGATAGGCCGGGCGACGGCGGCTTGAACAGTCGCGCCAACGCCTCTATGCGAAGCTTTGAACAGGAGACCTCCCATGCTGGCCATCGGCATCATCTTCGCCTTCATCGCCGTCATCGCCGCCGTGAACTTCTACGAGTTCGGCCGGGTTGACTGAATCCGCTTCCGGCGCGGGCGGGTTCGACTGGCGTCACGCCGGGGACCATGTCCGCGTCCTGTTGTCGGATGTGGCGGTCGATGTCCGCATCGGCCTGCACCCGTGGGAGCGGCACCCTGAGCGCCCCACGCGGCTGATCGTCAATGTCGAGATGTTCGCGGCCTGGCCCCTGCCCAAGGCGGGGGGCGACGGCGGCTTCATCGACTATGATCGGGTGCGCGATCACATCGCCGGCTGGCGCGGGCGCGAGCATGTCGAACTGCTGGAAACCCTCGTCGAGGAACTGATCGGCGTCTGCTTCGATCTGCCGCCGGTCGAGGCTTGCCGCGTGCGGATCACCAAGCCGTACATCTTCCCGGAAGCCGCGGGCGCGGGCGTGGAAATCTTCCGCCGCAGGCCGGGCTGAATGGGCGCCCCCCTGAACAAGGTGGTGCTGATCACCGGGGCCGCGCGCCGCGTCGGCGCCGGGATTGCGCGGGTCCTGGCCGAGGCGGGCTGGGACGTTGCCGTCCACCATCGCGGCGGGGCGGACGAGGCGGCGGCTCTGGTCGCGGACCTGAGCGGCCTCGGCGTGCGGGCGGCGGCCTTTCAGGCGGACCTGAATGATGCGGGCGAGCGCGACGGCCTGATCGACCGCGTCGTCGGCCATTTCGGGCGGATCGACGCCCTGATCAACAACGCCTCCCTGTTCCGCTACGACACCTTGCAGACCCTGACCGAGGCGTCGTGGGCCGAGCATCTGGCCTCCAACCTGACCGCGCCGGTCTTCCTGATCCGCGACTTCGCTCGCGTCATTGAGGCGGCGGACGGGCAGGGCGTGGTGGTCAACATCCTGGATCACAAGGTCGATAGTCCGAACCCCGACTTCTTCGCCTATACGGCGGGCAAGGTCGGTCTGGCGGGGCTGACGCGGACCCTGGCCATGGGTCTGGCGCCGCGTGTGCGGCTGTGCGGCGTCGCGCCCGGCCTGATCCTGCGCAGCGGCGAGCAGACCGAGGCCGAGTATCAGGCCGCCTGGCGCGACACCCCGCTGGGGCGCGGCGCCTCGCTGGAGGACGTGGCCCGCACCGTGCGTTTCGTGCTTGAGACGCCCAGCCTGACCGGCCAGAACCTGACCGTCGACGGGGGCGAGAGCCTGATCGGCCGCGGGCGCGACGTGGCTTTTGACGGAATCCCCGTTCCCTGACGCTGTTCTCGGACCCGCCTTTACTTCGCCGCCGTCAGGGTGTTGATGCGCGAACCCTTCGCGGCGCCTATATGGAGCGCCCGCGTTTTCGGATCTTTTGCCCCTGATGCCTGTCGTCCAGTTCACCCGCCGCTTCTCGATGGCGCACCGGCTGATCGCCGATGCGGGGTCGAAGTGCGCCGTGCCGCACGGGCACAATGAGTTCGTCAAGGTGACGCTGGAGCCGACGGCCGAGATCGCCTTCGGCCGCTCGAACCACGCCGCCTCGTTCGAGAACCTGAAGCGGCGCTGGCACGGCTTTGTCGACCGCAGTCTGGACCACGCCTTCCAGCTGAACCGGGCCGATCCTCTGCTGGACTGGTTCCAGAGCCATGAGCCGCAGCGGCTGAACCAGGTCCTGACCATCGACGGCGATCCGACGACCGAGGCCCTGGTCATCGCGCTCTGGCGGAAACTCGAGGCCATCCTCGCGGCCGAGGGCCTGCCCTTCCGCCTGGCCGAACTGGCCATCGAGGAGACGCCGACCAACACCGTCCTCACGCGCGGCCTCACCGAGGCCGAGCGGGCCTGGAAGCTGGGCGACTGGTGCGACCGGGCTGATTTCAGCATCAATGACCTTCTGCCGTCGGAGACCTGGTCGTGAGCGCCGTCGTTACGCCCTTCACCGCGTCCGAGCCGCGCCGTCTGGGCCTGAGCGTGCTCGTGCGGGGGCTGGAGGTTCAGGCCGCCATCGGGGTGCACGCCCATGAGCACGGCCGGCTGCAGCCCCTGTTCGTCGATGTCGAATTGGACTTGGGCGCCGCCCCGATCCGCACCCTGTCCGACACCCTGGACTATGAGGGCGTGGCCCGCATCGCCCGCGAACTGGCGGCCGGCGAGCACATCGCCCTGGTCGAGACCTTCGCCGAGCGCATCGCCCTGGCCTGTCTGGCCGATCACCGCGTTCTGGCGGTCAAGGTGCGTATCGAAAAGCCCGGCGCCATTCCCGGCGCGGCGGCGGCGGGCTGCGAAGTCGCCTATTCCCGCTGAGGCCGGTTGCGCGGGGGCGCTCGTCCCGCCATTCTCCCGCCTCGTTAAAGAGGTTCCGATGGTCCAGTCCGGCGATTACAGCAGCAACAGCGCGGCCACGCCCGACCAGGCAGGCGACCTGACCAGCCTCTATGTCGGCTACGCCCTGATCCTGTTCGCCGTGCCGACCTTCGGCGTGGCGGCGGCGGTCGGTCTGCTGCGGGTCTGGCGCAAGGAGCCGCCGGTCGATCCGCTGGCGCGCAGTCACTTCATCTTCCAGCAGCGGACCCTGATGGCCGCCGTCGCCGCCATCGTCGGCGGCGTGGTGCTGATCCTGATCAACGTCGGGGTCTTCGTCCTGTTCGTCATGGCGGTCTGGTCGATCGTGCGCGGCGCTCTGGGCCTGAAGGACCTGCTCGAGGGCCGTCCGATCCGCCATCCGATGCGTCTGTTCTACTAGGGGCCCGCCATGACCGATCAGATGTCCCAGGCGCGCGGCAACGGTCGGGACGGGGCGGTTCTGGCCTGGATCCTCTATGTTCTGTCGATCCCCAGCGCCAACCTGCTGGTTTTGGCGGGGCTGATCGTGGCCTATGCCTGCCGGGGTTCGGCGACGGGTCTGGCGGCCCAGCATATCGAGGCCCAGATCAGCCTGTTCTGGTCGGTTTTCTGGATCAGCGTGGTGCTTTGGGGCCTGATCGCGGTCAGCGCCGTGGCCTCGGTCATCCTGATCGGCATCCCCTTCCTGATGCTGTTCGGGCTTCTTTTGCTGCTGGTGTCGATCTGGTTCACGGTGAAAAGCGTTCTGGGTCTGCTGGCCCTGTTGAACGACCGGCCGGCCTGATCTGAGGAGCCTTCCGTGACCGCCTTCCGCGACCAGCCCGCCGACCGCCGTTTCCAGCAGGAGTTCGCCGACGCGGACGGGAACGAGCATCCCGTCTGGGCCGAGTATGCGATCCGCGGCCACGCCCGCGTCATCCTGCACGTCGAGGCCCATCCGGCCCTGCGCGGCCACGGGGCGGCGGGGAAGTTCATGCAGGCCCTGGCCGAGCACGCGCAGGCCGAGAAGCTGACCCTGATCCCGCACTGCAGCTATGCGGCGGCGTGGCTGCGCCGGCATCCTGAGTTTTCGGACATTCTTGGCTAGGCCGCGGTCGTCGGCCCTTCGGGACCTCCCGACCCGACGCGGCCTGGCGCTTCGCGCGCGCTTGAACGGCTAGGCGCGGCGAGCGCTCAAGCAGCGAGGCTTCGCGAGCCGAGCGATAGCGCCTG
Source organism: Brevundimonas sp. (assembly GCF_036405315.1). Lineage (GTDB taxonomy): Bacteria > Pseudomonadota > Alphaproteobacteria > Caulobacterales > Caulobacteraceae > Brevundimonas. The sequence goes on from NZ_DASWXW010000206.1 coordinate 9,594, forward strand.
AAACACGCTCAAGCAGCGAGCGACCGCGTCGCTCGCGTTAGCGCCCTTCAAGCATCAAGGATGGCTCTTGGCGATGATGGCCTTCATCGTCTCGGCCTTGACCGGCAGGTCCTGGGCGAGGCGGTGGGCCAGTTCGCGCGCGCCGACAGGATAGGCGTCGCCGCCCTCGGCGATCTCCTTGGCCATCTCCGAGGCCTTGAGCAGCACCTCTTCCAGCGCCTCGACCTGTTCGAGGGCCAGGGCGCGCGCCTCGGCTTGCAGGCGTTTGACTCGCTCGGCGGTGGTCTCTGGCGCACGCATCAGGTCATAGACCTCGGCCTCGGGAGAGGAGACGACTCGCAGATTGGGCCGGTCGTCGGATTCTGGACTGTTCGGTTTGGACATGATGCACCCTTCGACACGACAATGCCGCAATTTCCGCGCCGTTCCCTTATTCATGTGAGGGAGGCGCCGGGTTTTGCGCCCCTGTGGCGCCCAAGCCTCAGGGGATCGCCGTTGGGACCGTCCCAGCCTGTCGGGGGAGGGTGGCGGTTGTCCGCCTACCGCCCCTTCCTGAACGCCTCCGCCTTTTCCGCCGCCGCTTCCTTGCGCCAGCGTTTGGGGGCTGACTTGTCGACGGCTTCGTCGGAGGCGGTGAGGGCTTCGTTGGCGAATTCGAGGTCGAGGAGCTTCATGCGCTTGATCTCGTCGCGCAGGCGGGCGGCCTCCTCGAACTCGAGGTTGGCGGCGGCGTCGCGCATCTTGCCCTCCAGGTCCTTGAGGGCGGCCTGGAAGTTGGAGCCGACGAAAGGTTTGGCTTCCTCGGCCACGCCGGGGCGGGTCAGGCGGTCGAGGTCGCGCGACTCATAGGGGCTTTCGAGGATGTCCTTGATGTCGCGCTTGACGCTTTCGGGCGTGATGCCGTGTTCGAGGTTGTAGGCCTGCTGTTTCTCGCGGCGGCGGTTGGTCTCGGCGATGGCGCGCTCCATCGAGCCGGTCATCTTGTCGGCGTAGAGGATGACGCGGCCGTCGACGTTGCGGGCCGCCCGGCCAATGGTCTGGATCAGGGAGGTTTCCGAGCGCAGGAAGCCCTCCTTGTCGGCGTCGAGGATGGCGACCAGACCGCACTCGGGGATGTCGAGGCCCTCGCGCAGCAGGTTGATGCCGATCAGGACGTCGAAGGCGCCGAGGCGCAGGTCGCGCAGGATCTCGATGCGTTCGAGGGTGTCGACGTCGGAGTGCATGTAGCGGACGCGCACCCCCTGTTCGTGCATGTATTCGGTCAGGTCCTCGGCCATCTTCTTGGTCAGGGTGGTGACTAGCGAGCGGTAGCCCGCGCGGCTGGTGGCCTTGACCTCGTCGATGACGTCGTCGACCTGGTTGCGGGCGGCGCCGGAGACGGGGCGGATCTCGACCGGGGGGTCGATCAGGCCGGTGGGGCGGATGACCTGCTCCACGAAGACGCCGCCGGTGCGTTCCAGCTCCCAGGCGCCGGGGGTGGCCGAGACGAAGACTGACTGGGGCCGCATGGCGTCCCATTCCTCGAACTTCAGCGGGCGGTTGTCGATGGCGGAGGGCAGGCGGAAGCCGTACTCGGCCAGGGTGGATTTACGGCTGTAGTCGCCTTTGAACATGGCGCCGATCTGGCCGACGGTGACGTGGCTTTCATCGACGAAGAGCAGGGCGTTGTCGGGGATGTATTCGAAGAAGGTGGGCGGGGGCTCGCCCGGCGCGCGGCCGGTCAGCCAGCGGCTGTAGTTCTCGATGCCGGCGCAGGAGCCGGTGGCCTCCATCATCTCAAGATCGAAGCGCACGCGCTGCTCGAGGCGCTGGGCCTCCAGCAGCTTGCCGTTTTCGTTCATCCAGTCGAGCGTCTCCTTCAGCTCGTCCTTGATGCCGGTGATGGCCTGGTTCAGCGACGGGCGCGGGGTGACGTAGTGGCTGGCGGCGTAGACGGTGACTTCTTCCAGCTCGGCGGTATTCTTGCCGGTCAGGGGGTCGAACTCCTGGATCGACTCCAGCTCGTCGCCGAACAGCTGGATGCGCCAGGCGCGGTCCTCCATGTGGACGGGGAAGATCTCCAGCACGTCGCCGCGCTTGCGGAACATGCCGCGTTCGAAATTCAGGTCGTTGCGCTTGTATTGCAGGGCGATGAGGTCGGCGCGCAGCTTGGCCTCGTCGATGGTGTCGCCGACCTTCAGGGTGAAGGTCATGGCGGTGTAGGTCTCGACCGAGCCGATGCCGTAGATGCAACTGACCGAGGCGACCACGATGACGTCGTCGCGCTCCAGGATCGCGCGGGTGGCCGCGTGGCGCATACGGTCGATCTGCTCGTTAATCGAGCTGTCCTTCTCGATGTAGGTGTCGGTGCGCGGGACGTAGGCCTCGGGCTGATAGTAGTCGTAGTAGCTGACGAAATACTCGACCGCGTTGTCGGGGAAGAAGGCCTTGAACTCGGAGTAGAGCTGGGCCGCCAGCGTCTTGTTGTGGGCCAGGATCAGGGCCGGGCGCTGGGTCTGTTCGATGACCTTGGCCATGGTGAAGGTCTTGCCCGAGCCAGTGACGCCCAGCAGGACCTGATCGCGCTCGCCGGCCTCGGCCATGGCCGACAGTTCGGCGATGGCGGCGGGCTGGTCCCCGGCGGGGGTGTATTTGGTCTCCAGCCGGAAGCGGCCGCCCTTCTTCGTCCCCTCGCGCGAGGGGCGGTGCGGGACCCAGTCGGTCGGGGCGGCGGGCGGCTCCTTCGGCGTCAGGCGCGGGCCGGCGACGGGGGCGAACATCGGCATGGCCTTGCCGCCGCGACCTCGCGGTCCGTCCTGGACGAAGGGCGCGGCCATCTCCTGCATCCCCGCGCTTTGGCCCGCGCTCTGGCCGGGCACGTGAACGGGCTTGGGCGACGGGGTCGAAGGAGAACGAGCCATGAACGCCAAGGTAGTGCGCGCGGGCCGATGACGCCATAGGGGGGGATTGCGGCGAGCGGGGATCGTGTCGCCGCGCCCTCGCCCTCATCCGGCTCAAGCTTTGCCTTAATGCAGCCCGATAGCGTCACAATACGGGCATTATTTGGCTATTTGTCGCCATAAATGGACGAATTGTGGTTTGATATCGACTTTGGGGCGTCAAAAATGACGCGCTTTTTCGCCTAACGTCGCTTTATAGCAATATTTTGGTTGCCCTGCTGTGACGGTTTTCTTAGCCGTTGAGGCAACCAAGAAACGTAGAGTCGAACATTGGTATACGAAGCGGCGTTCACGTAACGCCGTATTTGCTGTTCAATATTCACAGGTACAAAGAGGCATATGAGCACTCGTAAAGACTACCTGCTGGGCACGACGATGGTGGCCGGCGCCGCCGCACTGTCGCTGACCCTGCTCGCTCCGGGAGCCGCGTTCGCTCAGGACGCAACCAATACCGCCCAGGAAACCACTTCCGTCGACGAAATCGTCGTCGTCGGCTCGCGCATTCGCCGCGACAATTTCAACGCCCCGTCGCCGACCCAGGTCGTGACGCGCGAAGAAGCGACGCTGCAAGGCTTCGCTTCGACGACCGAAGCCCTGCAGAGCACGGCCGTCACGGGCGGCACCGCCCAGATCAACAACTCCTACGGCGGCTACGTCACTAACGGCGGCCCCGGCGCCAACACCATCGGCCTGCGCGGCATGGGCCCGAGCCGCACCCTGGTGCTGCTGAACGGCCGTCGCGTCTCGCCCGCCGGTTCGCGCGGCTCGGTCGGCGCGGCCGACCTGAACGTCCTGCCGACCGCCATGATCGACCGCGTCGAAGTCCTGCGCGACGGCGCTTCGTCGGTCTACGGCTCGGACGCCGTGGCCGGCGTGGTCAACATCCAGACCCGCAAGAACTTCGAGGGCCTGACCTTTGAAGCCCAGGTCAACGAGCCGCTGGAAGCCAACGGCGCGGGCGGTTCGAGCCGCTACTCGCTGACGGCCGGCGCCCGTGGCGACCGCTGGCGGGCCGCCGGCTCGCTTGAGCGTTACGAGCGCGACGAGCTGACCCTGCGCGACCGTGAGTTCACGCGTTGCCAGACGGACGGCTTCCGCAACAACAAGGACTACATCGACCCGATCACCGGCCAGTCGAAGTGCTATCCGATCACCACGACCGGCTCGAACGGTTCGGCCATCAACTCGATCGGCACCAACACGGCCGCCGGCGTCGGCGCCGCCGGCACGACCGCGACCAGCTTCAACCGCTGGCGTCCGAACGCGGCCGTCACCTCGGGCGTGGTCGGCTTTGAAGGCGTGGGCGGCACGGGCACGAACCTGAACGTTCGCGACACCTTCGACGACCGCATGCTGAACCGTTCGCTGATCTCGCCGGTCGAGATCAACACCATCTACGGTGAAGCCGCCTATCAGCTGAACGCTCTGGGCAACGCCGAAGTCTACGGCGAAATGCTGTTCAACCAGCGCAAGTCGTCGCAGACGGGCTTCCGTCAACTGGCGCTCGACTACGCCAAGGGCAGCCCGCTGATCCCGTCGAACCTGGCCTGGAGCACCGCCTTCGCCGACCAGGGCCTGAGCAAGGGCAAGGCCGTCGGCGTGCGCGCCTTCATCGGCTTCGGCAACGACCACTCCGAGCAGGAAGTGAACTTCAACCGCTACGTCGCGGGCATGAAGGGCGACTTCTTCATCCCGGAATGGCGCTATGACGCTTCGGTCAGCTACTCGCGTTCGCGTTCGGAATACACCAGCGAGCAGTTCCTGACGAACCGCCTGATCGAGAGCCTGGACGTCGTCCAGATCGCGCCGGGCAAGTTCCAGTGCGCTCAACTGGCCTCGAACCCGGGCTGCATCGCGGCTCCGGTGCTGAACACCCAGACCATCGGCGGCGTGCTGCCCAAGGATTGGGTCGACTACGTCTTCCGTCCGGTCAAGGGCATCACCGAGTACACCGAAACCGTCGCCAGCTTCGGCGTCGACGGTCCGCTGTTCGACCTGCCGGCCGGCAAGGTCATGGGCTTCTTCGGCGCCGAGTACCGCAAGTCGGAAATCGACGACACCCCGGGCCTCGATTCGCAGACCGGCAACACCTACAACTACTCGACCTCGGCCATCACCCGCGGTTCGGACTCGGTGTGGGAAGCCTTCGGTGAAATCGAAGCGCCGCTGCTGCGCGACGCGCCGTTCGCCAAGGAACTGACGCTGAACGCTTCGGCCCGTTACACGGACTACGACTCGTACGGCGACGACATGACCTACAAGGTCGGCCTGGTTTACCAGCCGATCACGGGCGTGACCTTCCGCGGCACCTACGGCACCTCGTACCGCGCTCCGGCGCTGTTCGAGCAGTTCGTCGGCGCCACGACCGGCTTCCAGTCGAACACCCTGGACCGCTGCAACAGCTTCGGTTCGGACGGCGTCAACCCGAACCGCGTCGCCAACTGCACCGCCGAGGGCCTGGCGGGCGACTTCCAGTCGACCACCAGCGTCAAGGTCATCACCGCAGGCGGCGCCGACGCCGGTCTGAAGGCTGAAACCTCGACCAACATGACCATCGGTCTGGTCCTGCAGCCGACCCTGCCGGAAGCCTGGGGCGACCTGGCCTTCGCCGTCGACTACTACGAGATCGAAGTCGAAAACGGCGTGTCGCGCACCGGCGCCGGCGAAATCCTGACCCGTTGCTACGACTCGAACCCCGGCGACTTCGCCGCCGACGTCGGCTTCTGCCGTCTGGTCGAGCGCGACAAGGCCAACAACGCCCTGACCGTTCACGACAGCTACGTGAACCTGGCCACGGACATCGTGAAGGGTCTCGACTACACCGTGCGTTACCGCAAGGACGTCGGTCCGGGCACGGCGCTGTTCAACCTGGGCGTCACCCAGTACACGGAAGTCTCGAGCAAGCTGTTCGCAGAAGACCCGCTGGAAGACGTCAAGGGCATGATCAACAACCCGGAATTCACCGGGACGGCTGACGTGTCCTACGCCTGGGATCAATGGCGCGTGCGCTACGGCGTCGAGTGGATCAAGGGCATGGACAGCTACGCCTACTATGAGGAAGATCCGGCCACGAGCCAGTACGACCTCGAAGTCGGCGACTACTTCCAGCACAACGCCTCGGTCCAGTACTCGACCGAAGGCTGGACGCTGACGGCCGGCGTTCGCAACCTGCTGAACGAAGATCCCCCGGTCATCTCGTCGGGCGTGTACAACCGGGTCGGCAACGCCCCGCTGTACTCGGGCTACGACTACCTGGGCCGCACGGCCTTCGTGAACCTCACGAAGTCCTTCTAAGCCCGACCTGATTTCAGGTTGAGGAGAGGGCGGCGGGCTTCGGTCCGCCGCCCTTTCTGCGTCTGGAGGCCGGATTGCCGGCTTGTGCCGGGACGGCGCCGCCGCCAAGGTCCGCAACCATGAGTCAGCTTCGCGACGTCTTCATCACCGGAACCGGCGCCGTCCTGCCGGGCGAGCGGATCGGCAATGACCGGATGGAGGACTTCATCGGCCGCATCGGCGGGCGGGCGTCCGCCGTGGGGCGGCGCGCCTTGCGCTGGAACGGGATCGAGGGGCGGCACTACGCCCTGAATGCTGACGGCGAGCCGCTGCACTCCAACGCCTCCATGTGTGCAGACGCCGTGCGGGCGGCGCTGGATGAGGCGGGGCTGAGCCTGGGCGACCTGCAGCATCTGGGCGCGGCGGCGACGCAGGGCGACTATCTGGTGCCCGGCCACGCCAGCGCCGTTCAGGCCGAACTGGGGGCCGGGCCGCTGGAGGCGGTCAGCTATCAGTCGGTCTGCGCCAGCGCCCTGATGGCGGCCAAGGGGGCGTGGTTGAGCGTGCGGGCGGGCGAGGCGGATGTGGCCGTCGCCTGCGCCGGCGAGTTCTCGTCCCGCTGGTTCCAGCCTGTCTTCTATGAAGGCACGGCGCTGGTGGACGAAAAGGGCCGGGCGCGGATCGAGGCGGACTTCCTGCGCTTCACCCTGTCGGACGGAGCGGGCGCCGTGGTGATGGAGCCGAGGCTGAAGCCCGACGGTCTGAGCCTGAAGGTCGAGTGGATCGACATGACCTCGCTGGCCGGGCGTTTCGATCCCTGTATGTGGGCCGGATCGACGCCGCAGGCGCGCGCCGACATGACCAGCGCCTGGAGCCACGCCGGGCCGGCGGCGGCCCATGCGGCGGGGGCGGTGGCCCTGCTGCAGGACTTCGACCTGCTGAAGATCGTCATCCGCGCCTGGATCGGCGTCTGGCTGGAGAAGGTGGACGCTGGGCGGATCACGCCCGATCAGGTCGACCATCTGTTGTGTCATTACTCCGCGCGGTCGCTGCGTCAGGAGATCGTCGGCCTGCTGGAAAGCACCAAGGCCATGATCCCCGAGGAGAAGTGGTTCACGACCTTGCCCGACAGCGGCAATGTGGGCTCGGCCTCGATCTGGGTCATGCTGGACGCCTTCATGAAGTCGGGACGCGGAAAGCGTGGAGACAAGGTGCTGTGCATCGTGCCCGAGAGCGGGCGGGCGATGATCGGCTTCATGATGCTGGAGATGGTCTGATGGCGGAACAACTGGCTGAGGCGGCCGTGGCCGAAACCTTGCGGAAATTGGCGGTCGTCTTCGCCGATTTCGAGCAGCGGCTGGAGGCGACGCCCCTGATCCGTAAGCTGACGCGCGGGCGCTTCGAGATCGCCGACTACCACGGCTTCCTGATCAACCTGCGCCAGCAGGTGAAGGACGGGGCGCTGTGGATGAGCCGGGCGGCGTCCAACATCGGCGAGGATCATCTGGAGCTGCGCTCGACCCTGATGCGCCATGCGGTGACGGAGCATCGCGATTTCCGCCTGCTGGAGGCCGATTTCGTCGCCTCGGGCGGGCTGCTTACGGACATCCAGTCGGCGCCCAAGAATGTAGGGTCTGAGGCCCTGTCGGCCTGGATGTTCCATGAGGCGTCCAAGCCCGATCCCTTCGGCCTGCTGGGCGCCATGTTCGTCATCGAGGGGCTGGGCTCGATCAAGGCGCGGCCCTGGGGCCTGAAGGTGCAGGAGCGGCTGGAGTTGCCGGACGAGGCGGTGCGCTTCCTGCTCTATCACGGCGACAACGACGCCGAGCACATGCAGGAGTTCGAGGAGATGCTGGGCATGGTCCTGCCCGATCCCTTCGTCGCCGAACGCATCGTCACCACGGCCAAGGTGACGGCCCGCCTCTACGCCCTGCAGATCGAGGAGATCGCGGCGTGAAGCGGCTGAAGCCGGGGGAGGACCCGTTCGATCCCGCGCGGTTCGATCCCAAGGATCCCGATCCGTGGATGGCGCTCTATCTCGACCACAGCCTGCCGATCGACGACGGGGCCAAGCGCGACCTGCTGCTGGGCGCGCGGTCACGGTCGCGGCGCTGGTTCTTCCCGGTGGCGCGGCCGCTGGTGTTTCTGTTCTTCTGTCTGGTGAAGGTGCTGCGGGTCATCTCGCCCAAGCATCCGAACCTGAACGGCCTGCTGCACAGGACCATCCACTGGGGCCTCAGAACCTTCGCCACGCCGGAGGCCAACCGGGTGATCCTACGCCACTTCCATGTCGGGTCGGAACTGACCGCCTTCGTGCGCGAGAACGCGGGCGTGGGCGACAAGGTGACGAAATGGCCGCTGACGCCGACGCGGCTGAAGGACATCGAGCCGGATCTGTTTCTTCAGCACGACCTCAACATCTTCAACTTCGTCATCGAGATGAACACCGTCCTGCGGGCGGAAGGGCGTGAACTGACGCCGCCCCAACGCATCGACTTCTCGATGATCTCCGACGCGTTTCCGCCGTTCGAGGAATTCCCGCGCCGCTGGCACAACTTCGTCGACGTGCAGACGGCGGTGGAGTTCTACACCCCCATCTACGCCCTGATGCTGCCGCGCGACGACTTCGTGCGGGCCTCCAGCTCGCTGCAACTGGACGAGGTCATGGCCATCTACATCGCCCGCATCCTGGGCACGAGCTACCACATGGCCTTCGTCAAGAACGGCCATCCCCTGGTGGCCCTGTCGACGCTGCAGGCGGGCTATCGCCTGATGATGCACGGCCTGGATTCGGAGGCCATGCACGGCTGGCTGCGGGTGATGAAGGCGCGTCAGGCGGCGGGCCTGCCGCTGGACCCGGCCAACTCCGGCTCTCCACATTAGGGCGCGCGGCGCGCCGATTTCCTCTGGCGTGTTTTCCGGGCGCTGATAGCGTCGCCGTTATGAAGACGGCGCGTTCCTTTCTGACCTCCCTCAGCACGATGGTGCTGCTGTCCCTGGCGCTGGGCCTGCTGGCCGGGGCGGCCGCGCAGAAGTGGGGCCTGCCCGGCGGCCACGCCACGGCGGACTTCATCCAGGCCCTGGGTCAGCTGTGGCTCAACGCCCTGCGCATGACGATCATCCCGCTGGTCTTCAGCCTGCTGGTCACGGGCATCGCCTCCATCGCCGATGCGGCGCGGACCGGGCGGCTGGCGATGCGGGCGGTGGCCTGGTTCGGGGGACTGATCGTCTTCGCCACCATCTACGCCGTGGGCGCGGCCTATGGCCTGCACGCCCTGTGGCCCATCGACCCCGAGGGCGCGCGCCTGCTGCTGGCCATCAAGCCCGAGGGGGCGGAAGGATTGAGCGCCGGGGCGCCCTTCAGCGAGTTCCTGAAAACCATCGCCCCGGCCAACCCGATCCGCGCGGCGGCTGAGGACGCCATACTGGGCATGGTGGTCTTCGCCGTCTTCTTCGGCTTCGCGGCCTCGGGCCTGCCTGACCGGCTGCGCACGCCGCTGATCACCTTCTTCGAGGCGGTCGGCGAGACCATGATCACCATCGTCCGCTGGGTGTTGCTGGCGGCGCCTCTGGGCGTCTTCGCCCTGTCGATCGGGGTGGGGCTGATGGCGGGGGCCAGCGCGGCCGGCGTGCT
>NZ_DASWXW010000207.1:0-3669 GCF_036405315.1 Brevundimonas sp.
GTCACGTCGTAGACGACGCGGTTGACGCCGCGGACCTCGTTGATGATGCGCGTGGCGGTCTTGCCCAGGATGTCCCAGGGGAACTGGTAGAAGTCGGCGGTCATGCCGTCGGTCGAGGTGACGGCGCGCAGGGCCAGGACCTTTTCATAGGTCCGGGCGTCGCCCATGACGCCGACCGTCTTGACCGGCAGCAGGACGGCGAAGGCCTGCCAGATGTCGTCGTAGAGACCGGCCTTGCGGATTTCCTCAAGGTAGATGGCGTCCGCGTCCTGCAGGGTGGCGACCGCTTCCGGCGTGATCTCGCCGGGAATGCGGATGGCCAGGCCCGGCCCCGGGAAGGGGTGGCGACCGACGAAGGCGTCGGTCAGGCCCAGTTCACGGCCCAGGGCGCGGACCTCGTCCTTGAACAGTTCGCGCAGGGGCTCGACCAGCTTCAGCTTCATGAAGTCCGGCAGGCCGCCGACATTGTGGTGGCTCTTGATGACCGCCGACGGGCCGCCCGAGGCCGAGACGCTCTCGATCACGTCGGGATAGAGGGTGCCCTGGGCCAGGAACTCGGCGCCTTCGATCTTGGCGGCCTCGCGGTCGAAGATCTCGATGAAGACCCTGCCGATGGTCTTGCGCTTGGTCTCCGGGTCGGAAATTCCGGCCAGCTCGCCAAGAAATTCCTTCGACGCATCAACGTGCACCAGCGGGATGTTGTAGTGCTCGCGGAACAGTTCCGTGACCTGCTTGGCCTCGTCCTTGCGCAGCAGGCCGGTGTCGACGAAGACGCAGGTCAGCTGATCGCCGATGGCCTCGTGGATCAGGACGGCCGCGACCGAGCTGTCCACCCCGCCCGACAGGCCGCAGACCACCTTGGCCGTGCCGACCTGCTCGCGGATCTTGGCGATCTGCTCGTCGCGATAGGCGGCCATGGTCCAGTCGCCGGCCAGGCCGGCGATGCCGTGGGTGAAGTTCTTCAGGATCACGGCGCCGCGCGGAGTGTGCATCACCTCCGGGTGGAACTGCACGCCGTAGATCTTCTTGTCCTCATTGGCGATGGCGGCGAAGGGCGCGCCTTCCGAGGTGGCGATGACGTGGAAGCCTTCGGGGATGGCGGTGACGCGGTCGCCGTGGCTCATCCAGACGGTCTCGCGGTGATCGACGGCGCCGATGCCGGCGAACAGCGGGCTCTCGCGGGTGATGACGATCTCGGCGCGGCCGAACTCGCGATGGTGGCCGCTCTCGACCTTGCCGCCCAGCTCGGCGCAGATGGTCTGCTCGCCGTAGCAGATGCCCAGGACCGGCACCCCGGCGTCGAACAGGGCGTGGTCAGCCTTGGGGCTTTCCGCCTCGGTCGTCGAGGCCGGGCCGCCCGACAGGATGATGGCCTTGGGCGACACCGCCTTCAGCGCCTCGCCCGCCTTGTTGAACGGATGGATCTCGCAATAGACGCCGGCTTCGCGCAGGCGGCGCGCGATCAGCTGCGTCACCTGACTGCCGAAATCGACGATCAGGACGGCTTCGTGGGTGTGTGGCGCGGTCATGAGGGCTCAGAATCCGAAGCGGGCGTTGATGGGGCGGGTTCTTGACGGGTGAAGACGTCGGGATCAAGTCGCGAGGCGGGCACATCGGCCAAGGCGGCCAGCCCTTGCGTCGTCAGCACCTCGGCCAGACGGTCCCAGGCGGCGGCCAGGTTGGCGTCGACCAGATGCAGATATTCGGTCCAGTCCTCCAGCTTCGACAGCTCGCTCTTGCCGTCGCTGACGCCGCGCAGGGCGATCAGAGGCACGCCGAAGGTCTGAGCCACGCGCTTGAGGGCGAAGGTCTCCATGTCCACCATCTCGGCGTCGATGGCGTCATAGGCGGCGCCCGAGACGACATTGGCGCCGGTCGACAGGGTCGCGGTCGGCACGCCGGGAATGGGGCAAGGCAGAGGCAGGACGGCGGGCAGGTCGAGCAGAGGCGTCCTGCCTTTCTCGAACCCCAGGGGGCTGGCGTCCATGTCGCGATAGCTGACGGACGAGGCCTGATAGACCGCCGCGTGCTCCAGATCGCGCGACCCGCACGAGCCCAGCGACACGATCAGGTCCGGCAGGACGTCGTCGGCCTCCAGCCGCGTCAGGGCGGCGGTCAGGGCGATGGCCGCCTCGACCGGGCCGATGCCGGTCATCAGCGGCGTGATCCGCGCCTGCAGGGCGGCGCCGTACTCAGCCGGCGCCGCCATGACGGGCAGCACCGTCAGGCCGTAGATGTCTTCGGAACGGCCCTCGCTCACGCCGTCCGCTCGTAAACGGCGGCGAAGAAGCCGTCGGTGCCGGTCGAGGCCGGCGACAGGCGCAGGCGATGACCCTCGGCCAGTTCACCCAGACGCTCGCGCGCCGCGTCGGTGAGGTTGGCCGCCTTCAGGGCTTCGGCCACAGGGACGGGGGCGAAGGCGGGGTGGTTTTCCTCGAAGGCGTCGGCCGTGGCCTCGTTCTCGCCGCGCAGCATAGAGCAGGTGACGAAGACCAGACGCCCGCCCGGCTTCACCAGTTCGGCGGCCCGGCCCAGGATCTGGACCTGCAGGGCGTGCAGACGCTCGACCTCTGCGGGCTTCAGACGCCAGGCGTCCTCGGGACGACGGCGCCAGGTGCCCGAGCCGCTGCACGGGGCGTCGACCAGCACCACGTCGGCCTGACGCACCAGGTCCTCGACGCCTCCGCCGTTCTGGCCCAGCAGGCGCAGGTCGGCGGTGACGCCGGCGCGCGCCAGACGCGGGCGGATATTGTCCAGACGCTTCTGCACCACGTCATAGGCGAACAAACGGATGCCGCTCTCGGCGACCGGCTTGGCCTTGGGCCTGGGCTGGACCACAGTCCCCTGCCCGTCCCCGCCGACCGGAGACCAGACGGCGACCGGGGCGGCGGGCGCCTCGGCCACGGCGGCCTGGGTGGCGACCGGCTGGCCCAGCATGGCCAGACCCAGGGTCTTGCCGCCGCCGCCGGCGCAATAGTCGACGACGGTCATGCCGGGCTGAACACCCGTCAGCCAGCAGGCGACCTGACTGCCTTCGTCCTGAATTTCGATATGGCCCTGCTTGAAGGCCTCCAGCGCCTGGACGTTCGGCGGCGGCTCGGCCGACAGGCGCAGGCCTGCGGCAGACCAGGGCGTGCGTTCCGGCGACAGACCGGCCTCGGTCAGCTCCGCCTCGACGCCTTCAACCGTGGTCTTCGCCAGGTTGACGCGCAGGTCGATGGGCGCGCGCGGCGCCATCAGTTCGTGAGCTTCCTCGGTCCAGCGGTCGCCGAAGGTGATCTTGAAATCCTCGACCACGAACTCGGGCAGGCCGGCGGCGACCCAACCGGGCAGTTCGCCGGGCGCCGAAGTGATGCGGCCGCGCTCCTGTTTCGACAGCGGACGCGGGCCATAGCCCTCGCCCGAGTGCAGGGCCTCGATCTCGTCCAACGGCAGGCCGTCGATCAGCGACAGCGAGCCGATGACCAGGGCGCGACCGTCTTCACGCCCGCCCATGGCCCAGACCAGACGGCCACGGGCGCGGATGACCTTGTAGACGCGGTCGGCGATGGCGCGACGATCCTTGGACCCCGCATAGCGGTTGGCGGCGCCCCAGGCCTTCAGCACCACCTCGGCCGGCTGGCGGCTGTGGGCGATGCTGTCGAGGACGGAGGCGGCGGCGGCGAGGCG
>NZ_DASWXW010000208.1:0-10922 GCF_036405315.1 Brevundimonas sp.
TGACGACGCCGGGCGCGGGCGGCGCGGGCGCGGCGGGCGTGGTCTGGCTGACGGCGATCGGGTGAGCGGCATGACGCGATATTTCGACCGCATCCAGGAGCCCGAACTGCTGGACGAGGAGGCCTGGGCCGCGCCCGAGCGGCTGACGCCCGATGATTGTTTCGACCAGCTGGGCAGCGACTGGCGCAGACCCGCCGCACCCGGCGATCCGGAGGATGAAGCATGAGCGGGACGGCGATGAGCGAGATCGGGCTGGCCGAGGGGCGCTGGCTGTGGCGGCGGCTCTATGTCTTCGTCGCCAGCGCAGGTTTGTGGTGGCTGCTGGCGCGGGCGGTGGGGCGGACGGCGCCGACCGATCTGCCGCGCGTGGCCGAGGGGCTGATGGGGTTGCTGGCCTTGATGCTGGTCCTCTATCTGGTCGCGCCGACCGCCCAACAGATGATCGCCATGCTGGCCAATCTTCGCCTGCGTCTGGCGGCGGGGGGCGGGGGATGAGCTTTCGCCTGTCGCAACGCTCGCGCGCCCGCTTGCTGGGCGTCCACCCCGACCTGATCGCCGTGGTCGAGGCGGCGATCCGCCGAACCGAGGTGGACTTCATGGTCACGGAGGGCTTGCGCGATCCGGCCCGCCAGGCAGCGTTGGTCAGGGCGGGGGCCAGCCTGACGCTGAACTCGCGGCATCTGACGGGTCACGCGGTCGATGTCGCGGCCCTGGTCGAGGGCAAGGTGCGCTGGGATTGGCCTTTGTACGGGCGCATCGCGGGGGCGTTCAAGGACGCCGCCCGGAGCTTGGGCGCGCCGCTGATCTGGGGCGGCGACTGGGTCCGGCTGAGGGACGGCCCCCATTTCGAGCTGGACCGGAGGGCCTATCCATGAGCCGCCATATCCTGTTGCGCACGCTGACGCCGCTGGGATGGCTGGCCCTGGTCGCGGCGGCGCTCCTGCTTATCGGGATCGCCGGGCGCGGGTTGGGCCTGAGCTGGGACCCGTTCGGCCTGCAGGAGCGGCGGCTGGAGGCGGCGCAGGCGCGCGCGGCCCGGGCCGAGAGCGATGCAGAGGCTCGCCGCATCGAAGCGGTGGGGCGGGCGCGGCAGTCCGCTCGGCTTGAAATCCATCACCGACAAACCCTGGCCGTGCAGCGGGCGACCGTCGCGGCCATCACCCAGGCGAGGAGCGCCGAGGATGCGAACGACCCCTTGGACCCTGTGCGGGCTGATCGCCTGCGCGCTCACGATCGCGAACTGTGCCGGCTCGCCCCCGATATCGACGGTTGCGCCGCCACGCCTGACCCTGCCTGAGGCGGCGACGCGACCGTGCGCCCTGGCGACTTTGCCCGAGAGGCCGAGCCTGGCGGATCTGGAGGCCGCCTACCTCCTGCGCGGCGCCCAGATCGTCGCTTGCGACGGGGCGAGGCGGCTGGCGGTCGAGACCCTGAGCGCGGAACGGGCGCTGCAGGATGGTCGGCGAACGCCCTGAGGCGGAAGATTTTGCCGAGCGGCCCGGCACAATTTGCCGGTCGCGGCGGTCGATCGGCAATTACTGCCGGGCTGTGAGCATGGTTTACCAAATCTAACGTAATGAATTCAGCGTGTTGATGGCGGGGCGGTTGGATCAATTTTGTGGCCCCGGCCTTGCTGATAGTCATCCCGAGCAGAAAGCTCCCGGCAGCCAAAATGGCGTCGGACATCGTCGAAGACAAAGGATGGCCAAAATGGCTAACAGCATCAACACGAACGCTGGCGCCCTCATCGCGCTGCAAAATCTCAACGCGACCAGCCGTGACCTCAACGTCACGCAAAACCGCGTGAACACGGGCATGAAGGTGTCCTCGGCCAAGGACAATGGCGCCATCTTCGCCATCGCCACCGGCCAACGCGCCGAAATGGGTGCTCTGGACGCCGTGAAGCAATCCATCCAGCGCGGTCAGTCGGTCGTCGACGTCGCTCTGGCCGCTGGTGACGTGGTCACCAAGGCCCTGGAAGAGCAAAAGTCGCTGGCCGTCGCCATCCAGTCGTCCGTCGCCGGTTCGGCTCAAGAAACCGCCTACCTGGCTGACTTCAATGCTCTGGGCAACGAAATCACCAAGGCCCTGGGCGGCGCCAACTTCGACGGCGTCAACCTGTTCTCGGCCGGCTCGGCGACCAACAACCTGATCGTTCAGACGGGCACCGCCGCAGGCGACACCTTCACGGTTCACGCCGTGGCCGGCGCCGCCACGACCGTCGCCACCGCCACGGGCGCGATCGCTCGTGCCGGCGCCACGGCCGCTGCGGTCGATACGGCCATCAGCACCTTCGCCGCCAAGCTGGGCACGCTGGGCACCAACTCCAAGTCGCTGGAGCGCCAACTGAGCTTCACGTCCAAGATTCAGGACGCGGTGGAAGTGGGTATCGGCAACCTGGTGGACGCTGACCTGGCCAAGGAAAGCGCCAAGCTGACCGCTCTGCAAACCAAGCAACAGCTGGGCGTGCAGGCGCTGTCGATCGCGAACCAGTCGAGCGGCATTCTGCTCGGCCTGTTCCGCTAATAAGACGTGGCCGGGGGCGGGCCTTTCGGTTCGCCCCCGTTCGCACGTCCGGAGACGGAGGGCGCGGCGTGACCGCGCAATAGGGAAATGGCAGACAATGTCGCAAGAGTACCTGGCATAACCTTCATCAATGCGGACGCCCTGGGTCAGGGCGTCGAAGGGCCGCAGCGGCCGGTTCAGAACGATAACGACGCGGGCCGGTACCGCTTGACTATCGAGGAAGGGCCCGGCGGCTTCGTCTACAAGACATTGGATCGGGTCACTGGCGAGGTCATTCGCCAACTGCCCCGGGAAGAGGTCGTCAAGATGCGCCACAGCCCGGCTTACGGCCCGGGTGAGTTGATCAAGACCCGCGTTTGATCCTGTAGCGTGGACCGCAGCGCCGCCGGCTTGCCGGGCGGCGTCGCGTTCGTTTCTTAGCCGTTAACCATACGCTCAGGAATCAGCGACATTCTGGCGCTCAGAATTTGAACTGGGGCTAGAAGCCATGACTAACAGCGTTCTCACCAATGCCTCGGCGCTGACCGCGCTCCAGAACCTCAATTCGACCAACCAGAAGCTGGCGATGACCCAGAACCGGGTCAACACCGGCCTGAAGGTTCAGGGCGCCAAGGACAATGCGGCGACCTGGGCCATCGCTCAGAACCAGCGGGCTGACACTGGCGCGCTTGAGGCCGTCAAGACCAGCATGAACCGCGCGACGTCGCTCGCCGACGTATCGCTCGCGGCAGGCGCTCAGATCTCCGACCTGCTGATCGAGCTGCGCCAGAAGGCGACTTCGGCGGCGGATCCCTCGGCCTCGGTCGCGACTCGCAAGGCCTATAACGACGAGTTCCAGGCTCTGCTGACCTCGCTGCAGTCCTATGCGAACAACGCCACCTTCGATGGTGAGAACATTCTGGACGGGACCAGCGTCACGGCGCTGGACTTCCTGGCGAATGTGAACGCCAGCGAGACCATCACCGTGAACCGTCAGGACATGACGCGGGTCGGCCTGGGTCTGGCGACGACCAACTTCGTGGCGCCGGCGACGGCCTTCGATCTGCTGACGCCTGACAATGCGACCAACGCCTTGAACCAGGTCATCGCCGCGCTGGACACCTCCAGCGCAAACCTGGCCGAACTGGGCGCCCAGGCCAAGCAGATCGAGAAGCACAACATCTTCGTCGGCAAGCTGATGGACTCGCTGGAAACCGGCATCGGCAACCTGGTGGACGCCGACATGGCCAAGGAAAGCGCCCGTTTGCAGGCGCTGCAAGTCCAGCAGCAGTTGGGCGCCCAGGCGCTTTCGATCGCCAATCAGGCGCCGCAGATCATCCTGTCGCTGTTCAAGGGCTGATCTATCTGAACAGACGAGGGACCCCGTGGCCGAGTGAAATCGGCGGCGGCCTGCGCGGACTGGGGCGTGGCATCAGCCCGTACAGGCTGGCCATTCTCAGGAATATCCAACGCAGGTACGACATGGGCCCTAACCCCTTGCCTGTGACCGGCGATTAACGTCGGTCAACCGTCGCTGTTCCGGCGCGATCTTAAACAGTTCGTTACCAGACGTTCGGCAAACTGCCGGCCGGAGGGCGTCAGCCTGTGATCAACAACAGCTATCTTCTTGGGATGTACGGCCTGACGCCGACGGCCTCTGGCTCGTCGGGCGCGGCTTCGTCCCTGAAGAAGCAGCCCACAGCGCCCTGGAGCCCCGCCGCCAAGCCGCCGACCGAATCCGAGCTGCTGCGCGCCGCCATGGGCGGGCGCCGCTTCTTCAACGAGGCGACGACCAGCCTGGACGTCAAGGGGACGTCATCCGGCGACTACCGCAAGATCTTCGCCCTGTATCAGGGTCTCTCCATGCTGGAGGCCGTTTCCGGACGGGCTGGCGAACGCGGCGTCAGCGCTGGTGAAAACGCGCAGCTTTCCAAACGTTTCGACGCCGGCATGGCGGAGCTGTCCGTCTTCCTGCGCGACTCGAAATTCGACGGCCTGAGAATGGTTGAAGGCGTGTCGGCGACCAAGGCCCAGACCGGCGCCGCCGTGGCCCGGGATTCGACGAAATACGTCACCGGCGCGATCCATTCCGGAGCGGTGACAGATGACGTCGCCGCCTTCCAGGGCGACGTGAAATTCAGCATCACCGTCAAGACGGTCAGCGGTTCGCAGTCGATCGCGATCGACCTGGCCGACATGGGCGGCGCTCCGCGCACGCTGCAGTCGGTGGTGGATCATATCAACGGCAAGCTGGAGGCGGCCGGCGTGCAGACGCGGATGGGGCGCGAACTGTTGCCGTCCGAGCCGCGCGTCATCAAGAGCGGCGACAAGACCATCACCCTGCCGGCGGGGCCGGATCAGTGGGCGCTCAGCGTCCAGGGCGCGTCGTCTGAAACCGTCAGCTTCGTCCCGGTTTCGTCGTCCGACGCCGTCTATGTGGTGCAGGGGGTGGGAACCGCCGGCGCGCATAATGTGCTGAAATTCCAGGAAGGCGCACCCAACGCCACGGGCGCGGCCTTCTGGGTCGACGGCCAGATCGGCCAGTCGGCCTTGCCGGCCGGCGTCGAGACGGTTCGCGCCAGCGCCGTCGGCCCGGACGGTTCGATGTGGATCGTCGCCGACGTCAGCGAGGGCACGTCGACCCAGCCGATCAAAGGGCAGGGCGATGTGGTGCTGATGAAGCTGGATTCGGCCGGTCAGGTCGTGCTCAGCCGGGCCCTGGGCGCCGCCTCGACCGCCAGCGGCTATGCGATTTCCGTGGGCGCGGACGGCCGTGTGGCCGTGGCCGGTTCCGTCGTGGGCGCGCTGGAGCCCGGCGTGTCGGGCGCCTCCGCCAATGTGGCCGACAGCTTCGTGACCGTGTTCGACGCCAAGGGCGCCGAGCAGTGGACCCAGCGTCGCGGCGCCAAGGCGGCGGACGAGGCGACGGCGGTGTCGTTTGGCGCGGACGGCCGGGTCTACGTTGCCGGGCGTTCGCAGTCGGCGATGTCTGGCAGCGTCGCCCTGGGCGGTTGGGACGGCTATGTCCAGGCCTTCAGCGAAACCCAGATCCACAGTCTGGCGCCGATCAAGGCCATCGCCTCGGGCGTCGACCAGTTCGGCACGGTCGGCGACGATAACGTCCAGGCCATGACCGTGGACGGCGACAAGCTCTACACCGCCGGGGTCGAGAACGGGCGCATGGTCGTGCGTCGCTTCCAGATTGATCCGACCGGGGCGCCGACGCTCTTGTCCACCCGCGACCTGGGCGGCGCCGACGGCGGCGAGATCAGCGGGCTGTCTGTCGTGAACGGTCAGGTGATCGTCGCCGGCGTTACGCGAAATCCGGCCCTGAACATCGGTCAGGTCAACACCGCCCATGCCGGCGGCCAGGACGCCTTCGTGGCTGTGATAGCCGACGATCTGACGGCGTCGGGGAATGATCGCCTGACCTATCACGGCGGCGCGGGCGACGATTCCGCCGCCGACGTGAAGGTCGTGGACGGCAAGGTCTGGCTGACCGGCGTCGCCGATCGTCCTGTCGGCGCCAAGGCCACGGATCCCACGTCCGGCTATCTGGCGCGTCTGGATCCCCTGACCGGCGCGGTCGAGTGGAAGCAGACGTGGACCGGCGCGAACGGCCAGGCTGCGCCGACGACCATCGCCGTCGCCGCGGGCGGCGCCAGCGTGCTGGACCGGCTGGGTCTGCCGCAGGGCGAGATTCCGCAATCGGATTCCAAGAACCTGGTGGATGCGACGGCCCTGAGGGCCGGGGATCGCTTCTATGTCACCTCGTCCAGCGGTCGTTCGGTCGCCGTGACCATCGACGCCAAGGAGACGCTGCAGACCCTGGCGCGCAAGATCGAGACGGCTTCGGGCCGCTCGCTGAAGGTCACGATCAAGACGGACAAGGACTATACGACCGGCATGAACGGCGACACCAAGGTGACGGCCGGCGGCGTGCAGCGCCTGTCGATCGCCTATGCCGACGGTCGCGACGGCGCGGTCTTGCAGGCGGGCGAGGCGGGGCGCGACGCGCTGGCGGCCCTGGGCCTGACCCCTGGCTACATCGGCCCTTCCAGCAGCGACCTGAAGACGTTCGGCCTCGATCTGCCCAAGACCTTGAGCCTGCGCGACGCTGACGCGGTCAAGCGATCCAACGAGAAGCTGCGGGCCGCAATGGTGACGCTGCAGAGCGCCTACAGGTCGTTGGCCCCCAAAAGCACCACGCCGGCGATCACCGGCGAGGCGCCGGCCTATCTCAGGGCGCAACTGGCCAATTATCAGGCGGCCTTGGCACGACTCACAGGCTAGGGGCGGCTAGCCCCGCTTTAGGTTGACGCGCGGCGCGTCGCCGGGGTTATTGGGGCCATCATTGGCGTCGAGTCCCGCATGGCCCTTCCTAAAGACAATCGCACGGTCCTGATCGTCGGGGGCGGCTTGGCCGTCGTTGCGGCCGTGGCGGCCGCCCTGGTGTTCAGCGGAGGCCGCGACGGGCCGACCGAGGCGCCGCCCGCGTCCCAGGGCGGGCTGACCATCGACCTGGCCGAGGCCCCGACGCTGGAGCCGGCGCGCGAACTGCGTTGCTTCGTCAATGGACAGTTCGTGGGTCAGGCGACCCTGGCCGACTGCGCCCAGCGCAACGGCGTGGCCACCAGCGCCCTGGACGTGGGTCTGGATGCGACCGGCGCCCTGGCCGCGGCCCCGACCGCCGCCTTCGCCCCGCCGCCGGAACTGCCCGCGGAACCCAAGGTCGAGGTCGCCCCGGTCGACGAGGGGGCTTCGCCCGCCGAGCCCAGCCGCGCGGCGCCGGCCCCGGCCTCGGGCACGGCCTGCATGCGTCACACGGGCTCGGAGTGGCGCTCGATCAGCTCCGGCATGAGCATGAGCGCCTGTGTCCAGGCCCTCTACGCCGGGGTCTGCGTCCGCCCGGGCGAGGCCCAATACGGCCGTTGGGGCGACACCACCCTGCGTCTGGTGCCGCGTCGCGTCGAGCAATCGAACGACAACACCCGATTCCGCACCCTGGCTCAGCAGGACCGCAACTGTCAGTTCCCGGAGTTGGGCCGATGAGCCGCAAAATCGCTTCTTACGCTGCGCTGGGCCTCCTGGGCCTGACCGTCGCCGCCTGCGCCCGGCAGGGCGTCGAGGCGCCGACCGAGCCGGGCGTCTGCTATCATGTGGTCCTGCCCGAAGACGGCAAGTCCGCGCCCCTGGTCAATGTCGTCGCCCGGGACCAGCCGCAAATCGAGTTCTGCGCCGCGCGGCTTGAGGAAATGCGCCTGCGCTTCCTGCGCATGGGGGGCAACAACCGCGACATGATCGGCGCCTATCAGGGGCAGTTCATCTTCATCGACCGGGGGGGCGTGAAGTTCGGCAAGACGCTGACGGGGCAGCGTTTCTTCGCCCTGACGCGCACCGGCGACGGCCGTCTGGCCATTCCGGGCGCCATCCAGCGCGAGATCGACGGTCGTCCTGTCGCGGTCGCCCCCAACTAGAATTCCCGCCTGCTCGGGCGTGAACAAAACTGGAACATTCCGCCGATATCCGCTAGGGATCGACGGCAAGAACATAAAAGGACATCGGTTATGGCGGGCAGCGTCAACAAGGTCATCCTCATCGGCAACCTGGGCAAGGACCCGGAAATCCGCACGCTGAACAGCGGCGACCGCGTCGCCAACCTGCGCATCGCGACCTCGGAGCAATGGCGTGACAAGGCCACCGGCGAGCGCAAGGAAAAGACCGAGTGGCATCAGGTGGTCATCTTCAACGAGAACATCGTCAAGGTGGCCGAGAACTATCTGAAGAAGGGCTCGACGGTTTACATCGAGGGCTCGCTGCAGACCCGCAAATACACCGACGCCCAAGGCGTCGAGAAATACTCGACCGAGATCGTGCTGCAACGCTTCAACGGCCAGCTGACCATGCTGGGCGGTCGTAACGACAGCCAGGGCGGCGGCATGGGCGATCGCGGCGGTTACGGCGGCGGCCGCAACGACGACGACTACTCCTCGGGCTTCTCGACCGGCGGCGCCAACAAGCCCTCGGGTCCCAAGGAAAGCTACGACCTGAACGACGACATTCCGTTCTAAGGTCGGTTCGACCGAACGATCAGGCCGCGTCTTCCGAGAGGAGGGCGCGGCCTTTTTCTTGTCAGCGGGCGAAGCGGCCCGTGGACGCGGCCTCGCTGAGGGCCTCGCGGACGGCGGCGGTCAGTTCGGGCAGGGACTGGACCTGTTTGACGCCATAGGCCTGGGCCGTGATGTCGACATTGCCCTTTCTCCAGAAGCCCTCGGGAGCCAGGACGATCAGCTTTCCGCCGCGCGCGTGCAGACCCATCTCCAGCAGACTGACGGGGCTTTGCGTGCCGGGCGCGAAATACATGACGATGACGTCGGCGGATTCCAGCGCGGCCAGCTCCCACTCGACCTGACGGCGGAACTCGGGCTCGTCGGCCTCGGGGCGCCAGTTCGGATTCCAGTCAGGGCGGCGGGGATTGAGGACGACCACGTCCATGTCGGCCAGGGCCGAGGTCATCGCCGCCTGCCAGTCGGGCGCGCCGCCCATGTCGATGCTGCCGCCCAGGAAGACGCGCGGGCGGCTGTCGTCGATGGGCAGGGGCTGGGGCGAGACCACGGCCGTCGGACCTTTGCCGGTCTGCGCCAGCGCGGGGGCGGCGCTGAAGGCGGCGACGGTCATCATCAGGGCGGCCAGCGTGCGGGTCATCGATTTGCCTCGGTTTCGCGAAGGGGCGGGGCATAGCACCCTGTCGGGCGAAGACTAGGGCAGGCGCGACGGAAAAGAGCGGTCATCGAACGTGACGGGCCTTTCGCGGCGGCCTGTGGCATCAGGTCACGGTGTCCAGCCATCGCCATTCCCCGCTGAGCCTGCTCGAGATCGCCGCCATCATCGCGGTGATGCTGATCTGGGGCATCAACAACGCCGCCGCCAAGATCGCCACCGAGGTCATGCCGCCACTGATGGTCGGGGCCCTGCGCTTCGCCGTGGCCGCCGCCTGTTTGATCTGGTTCGTGCGGCCGCCCTTCCCGAACTGGAGGAGCCTGCTGATCATCGCCGTGGTGGGCGGTCCGATCCACTATGGCCTGATCTATCTGGCCTTTTGGCTGGCTCATGACGTCAGCCCGGTGACGGTGGCGACCCAGCTCTGGATTCCGCTGACGTCCCTGTTCGCCTTCTTGCTGCTGGGCGAGCGGATTTCGCGGATGGCGACCATCGGTCTGGTCATCGCCTTTGTCGGCGTGGCCTGGATGACGCTGGACCCGCACGCCTTGCAGGACTGGAAGGCGATTGCGGTCGGGGCCCTGGGCGCCTCGGCCTGGGCGCTGACGACGGTGATCGCGCGGCGCACGACCTCGATTCCGCCGCTGAAGATGCAGGGGCTGCTGGCCCTGATGGCCTTCCCGGCGCTGACGCTGGGTTCGTTGGTGTTCGAGACAGGGCAGTGGGAGGCGGCGCAGATCGCGCCGCCCGTCGTCTGGGGCACGGTGGTCTGGGCGGGGGTGATTTCATCGGTGTTCGCGACCAGTCTGGTCTTCTGGCTGGTGCAGCGCCGCGAGGCGGGGCGGGTAACGCCCTATCTGCTGGGCTCGCCCCTGGTGTCCATCCTGATCGGCTGGCTGTGGATGGGCGACGTGCTGACGCCGCAGATCCTGACCGGGGTGGCCATCGCCCTGATCGGGGTTGTGACGGTCGCCCTGGGGGAGCGCGGCTTGCGCGCCGGCGCCCCCGCCAAGGTCTGATCGTTTAGGTTAGTTGGCGCTGAGGACCGCGCAGGCCACACGGTCGCCCGCGCCGCCGATGGGCTGGCTGTTGTGGTCGTCCGGGTTGGCGTGGATCACCAGGGCCGAGCCGTCGGCGTCCCACAGCCACTGGCCGGGGCCGTCCTGGCTGATGCGGGCCTTGGTGGTGAAGAACTCAGCCTTCGCCGAGCCGTCGGCGGCCGCGTAGAGGTTGGGCAGGTCGCCGTCATCCGGGCCTTGCGCGTTCAGCAGGCCGTGCGGCGTCTTCGGGTCCGTGTGGTTGATATGGGCGCCCGCCGAGGTGAAGGGCGCGGCGCACTGACCCGTGGCGTGGATGTGGATGCCGTGCCAGCCGGGCGTCAGACCCGAGGCCTCGACCCTGATCAGCAGGCCGGTGGCGCCTTGCGTCAACGTCGCCTTGCCGATTTCCGCGCCCTGGCCGTTGATGATCGCGGCCTGACCCGTCTGGCCCGGCGTGGCGCGCGGGATCATGGCGGAATGATCGATAGCCGCGGCCTGACCGTGCGCGCTGTGGCTCATGGCGGCGTGATCATGGCTCTGGGCGAAGGCGCTGGCGGCGATCAGCGAAGTCGCGGCGACGGCGGTGAGGGCGGCGGCAGTCAGACGCATGGTTTTTCTGTCCTTTTGGGCATGGGGATATCGGCGGCGTTTCTTTGC
>NZ_DASWXW010000209.1:0-6793 GCF_036405315.1 Brevundimonas sp.
GGCGGCGGGGCGGGGGCGGGCGCAGGCTCGGGAACCGGCAGCGGAACCGGCGCCGGCAGCGGCTCGGGCAGCGGCTCGGGTTCAGGCTCCGGCGCGGGCGGGTCCTGCGACATGGTGCGCCGTCTGCAGAACGCCCTGCGCGACGCGCCGGGCGTGCGCGCGGCCCTGACCGAGGCCTATCGCACCTCGGGCGCCAACGGGCGGGCCATCCTGATCTGGAACGGCGACTGGGTGCTGAGCCCCGGCCAGGAGGGCAAGGGTCTGGCAGGGGTGCGTCAGGCCGTGGCCGTCACGGTCGGCTTCTCGCCGCGCGCCTGCAAGACCGAGACGGTGCGCGGCTATGTCGTCCTGACCCTGGGCGACCAGCCGGGCGCGCCGCGTCTGGCCCTGGGGACCGGCCAGTGGCGCTGGGCCGACCTGCTGTCCCTGAACTAGGCCAAGCTCAGCCCCAGGGGGCCGTAGAGCCAGGTCAGCCAGACGCCGACGGCCAGAAAGACCCCGAACGGCAGCCGGTCGGTCGCCGACACCTGACGCCGCACGATCAGCATGGCCAGGACCACGCTGAGCCCCGCCGCCGAGGCCCACAGCAGGACGCTGGGCAGGCCCGTCCAGCCGACCCAGGCGCCGCCCGCCCCCATCAGGAAGGGATCGCCGCCGCCCAGGCCCTCGCGCCCGCGCACCCGGCGATAGAGGAAGGCCAGCAGCCACAGCCCGCCGAAGCCCACGACGGCGCCGATCAGCGGCGGGACCAGGGCCGACGGGAAGGCCGCGCTGGGACCGCCGGGATAGAGCAGCACCGCAGCCAGCAGGCCGCCGACGAACAGGGGCAGGGTCAGCTGGTCGGGCAGCCAGAAATGCTCGGCGTCGACCAGGGCGATGATCAGCAGGTTCCACCCCAGCACCCCGGTCATCAGGGCGGTGGTGAAGTCAGCGGAATGGAAGCCGGCCCAGACCCCGATCAGGCCCGATCCCAGCTCGATCAGCGGATAGCGGGCGGGAATGACCGAACCGCAGTCGGAGCACCGTCCGCGCGACAGGACCCAGCTGAGCACCGGGATCATCCGCCAGGGCTTCAGCGTTCGACCGCAGCCGCCACAGCGCGAGCGGCCGAACACCACGTCCCCGCCGCGCGGCAGGCGCAGGCTGACCAGTCCCAGGAAGCTGCCGACGATCAGGCCGACGCCGCCCAGGAAGGCGGCATAGATCAACATGGGCGGCCTCCCCGGCGCATGGTCGTTGTCCTGCACTAGCGGGCGCGGGCGGTTTGGGGGAGACGGAATCGTCTCCGGTTGATCGACGCCATGTGAAATCCCCGCCGTATCGGGACGGATTTTCACGCAAGCGGCGCCACAGCTTCACGGAACGTCGTCTGATTTGTCGTGGTTCGGCGGCGGCGGTGTCACATCCGGCTTCTAGGGGAGGGGCCGGGCAGGCGGGCGCCGATCATCCAACTTCGGACAATCCGTCCGGACGTCCTCCTGCATGTCTTTTTGGCTCAGACACGGTGGAGAACGATGACCGCTCTCAAGACGAAAACCCTGCTTGCGGTCGCCGCCAGCGCCCTGGCCCTGGCCGCCTGCGGCGGCGACGGCACCTCTGAACTGCAGAACCCCGGCGACACGGGCGGCAACCCGGGAACGGGCGGCGGCGGCGGCAACAACGGCGGCGGCGGCAGCGGTTCGACCGGCGCCTGCCCGACCCACCCGAACGTGACCAAGGTCACGGTCGGCACCGAGACGCACTGCCGCATCGCCGGCGAGATCACCACCAACCTGACCCTGACGGCCGGCCCGGCCTATCAGCTGAGCGGCACGGTCAAGGTCGGCAAGGACGTCGGCTTCGACGGCCAGAAGGCCGGCGGCGTCACCGCCGTCCTGTCGATCGACCCGGGCGTGAAGATCTACGGCGGCACCCGCACCTCGCAGCTGGCCATCCAGCGCGGTTCGCGCATCAACGCCGTCGGCACCGCCGCCCAGCCCATCATCCTGACCAGCGCCGACGCCCTCGGCTACGCCACGACCCTGGGTCTGGCCAACGCCCGTTCGCCGCTCGGCGCCGGCGTCCGCGACGACCCCTATTCGGGCGAGTGGGGCGGCCTGTCGCTGCTGGGCCGCGGCGTGATCAACAACTGCCCGGCCGCCCCGGCCGTGTGTGAAGCCGAAGCCGAAGGCGGCTCGGGCCTGTACGGCGGCAATGTGCCGAACGACACCTCGGGCACGCTGAAGTACGTTCGCGTCGAATACGCCGGCGTGCGCTTCACCGAGACCAACGAGCTGAACGCCATCGCCTTCTGGGGCGTCGGCTCGGGTACGACCGTCGACTACGTCCAGGCCCACAACGGCGGCGACGACACGGTCGAGTTCTTCGGCGGTTCGGTCAACGCCAAGCACCTGGTGCTGACGGGCGCCGACGACGACAGCCTGGACTGGACCTTCGGCTGGAACGGCAAGGTCCAGCACGTGGTCGTCGCCCAGAACCCTCTGCAAGCGGCTGGCGACGCCGGCTACGAGGCCGACAACAACGAACTGGGCTTCGACATCACGCCGCGTTCGGCCCCGACCATCTCGAACGTGACCCTGGTGGGGAACACCACGGCCGGCGCCGGCATGCGCCTGCGCCGCGGCACCGCGGGCAAGTTCTACAACCACGTCGTGTCGGGCAACTTCCAGCGCGGCCTGCGCATCGACGACGCCGCCACCTACGCCCAGGCGGACGCCGGCGCCCTGTCGCTGCGGTCCTTCTACATCTCGGTCGCGACGCCCTTCCACAGCACCCAGGCCCAGGCCGTCTTCACCAAGGACGCTAACAGCCGCACGGGCGCCTCGACCCTGTCGTCCTACGTCTCGGGCGGCAAGGCCTACATCAACGGCGTCAACGAAAACGGCGTGACCTCGGTCGATCCGCGCACGGTCGACGCCTTCTTCGACAACGCCCCCTACGTCGGCGCGGTCCGTGACTCGGCTTCCAACTGGACGCTCAACTGGACCCGCTGGCTGAACGACTAAGGGTCGCCTCGATCCTTGAGCGGCGGACGGCCCTGCGCCGTCCGCCGTCTCGCCCTTCCTCCTTCTTTCCGGCGCTCGCACCGAAGGACTTCTTGAGATGACGCCCACCCGCACGATCGGCCTCGCCGGCCTGCTCGCCAGCACGGTCCTGACCGCCCCCGCCCTGGTTCCGACCCTGGCCTGGGCCCAGGACGCCGCGCCTTCGGCCCCTACGCCGCAAGACCCCGAGGCCGCTTCGACGGTCGAGGACATCGTCGTGCGCGGCCGCTTCGTGCCGGACGTGAAGCGCGAGACCTCGGCGGTCGCCAACATCCTGACCGAAGAAGACATCAAGCGGTCGGGCGACTCGGAAATCGGCGAGGCCCTGGCCCGCGTCACCGGCCTGTCCATCGTCGGCGACGGCTATGTCTATGTGCGCGGCCTCGGCGACCGCTACTCCAGCATCGTGCTGGACGGTTCGACCCTGCCCAGCCCCGAGCCGCTGAAGCGGGTGGTGCCGCTGGACCTGTTCCCGACCTCGCTGGTCTCGAACGCCCAGATCCAGAAGACCTATTCGGCGCAGTATCCGGGCGAGTTCGGCGGCGGTCTGATCGCCCTGTCGACGCGCGCCATCCCCAATGAACGCTTCCTCTCCTTCGGCGCCTCGATCAGCGCCGAGACGGAATCGACCGGCAAGGAAGGCCTCTACTGGGATGCCGGCGGCAAGCTGTCGAACATCGGCATCGCCGACAACAGCCTGAACCTGCCCAAGTTCATCGCCATCGACCCCTCGCTGAAGTCCTTCGCCAACAACCCGACCATGCTGCAGGCGGCGGGGCGTTCGCTGCGCAACATCTGGTCGATCGACGGCGACAAGAACCTGCCGGACTTCGGCTTCAACCTGTCGGGCGCCGAGATCGTCGACCTGTCGAACGGCGTCCGCCTGGGCGGCTTCGTCGCCATCGACTACGACTATCAGGTCCGCAACCGCGAGGGCGTGCGCAACTCCTTCGAGGTCAACGGCGGCGTCAACGACCAGATCAGCCCCGAGGCCTGCGCCGGCGCCGGCGGCTTGTCGAACGCGACCGACTGCGGCTTCCGCCGCACGGAACAGGAATACGCCCTGAACGCCCTGGGCGCCTTCGGCGTCGAGTTCAACGAGAACCATGAGCTGAAGCTGACCACCCTGCTGCTGCGCAAGACGCGCCAGCAGGCCCTGATCGAGCGCGGCCTGTTCTCGGCCGACCCCGGCCTCATCCGCAGCTTCCAGCGCCTGAACTGGATCGAGCAGCAGATGAACTCGAACCAGCTGTCGGGCCGTCACGTCTTCATGCTGCCGATGGCGCTGGACCGCCTGCAGATCGACTGGCGCGCCGCCTATTCGACCGCCTCGCGCGATACGCCCTATCGCCGCGAATACTCCTATCGTCTGGAGCCGGACAACGTCTTCCGCCTGACGCCGGGGTCGGATTCCAACCGCACCTTCTTCAGCGCCCTGGAGGACGAGAACAAGGAGTTCGGTCTCGACTTCACTCTGAACGGCATGATCGCCGACCGCGAGATCACCCTGAAGGCCGGCGGCCTGCATCAGGAGCGCGAACGCGACTTCGCCAGCCGCCGCTACTCCTTCCAGCCGGCGGCGGGCGTGATCATCACCCCGGCCCTGCGCGCCTATGTGCCGGAGATCATCTTCAGCCCGGACAACATCGGCGGCAACGCGGGCTATGTCCTGCGCGACATCACCGATCCGTCGGACTTCTTCGACGCGACGATGGAGATCAACGCGGCCTACGCCTCGGCCGAGGTCGAGGTGATCAAGGATCTCCGCGTCACGGCCGGCGTCCGTTACGAGGACTCCGAGCAGCAGGTGAACAGCTTCATTCCGCTGGGCGAGACCGGCGCGGGCGATCCCATCGCCGCCGACCTGGCGAAGGACTTCTGGCTGCCGACCGCGACGGCGACCTGGGAGTTCTTCGACAACATGCAGCTGCGTTTCGGTTATTCGAAGACAATCAACCGTCCCGACCTGCGCGAGCTGGCCAACGCCCTCTTCCTGGACGACGACTCCAACACCCTGGAGCGCGGCAATCCGAACCTGAAGATCGCCGAGATCCAGAACTACGACCTGCGCTGGGAATGGTATTTCGGCCAGCGTCAGTCGGCCACCGTCGGCCTGTTCTACAAGTCCTTCGACAACCCGATCGAGCGCACCTATCAGCCGATCGGCGAGGGCTTCGGCCGTTCGTTCCAGAACGCCCAGGAAGCTACCCTGAAGGGCGTCGAGGCCGAGATCGACTACACCCTGCCGATGGACGTCTGGGCCCCGAACCTGACCTGGTTCCAGGACAACGAGGTCTTCGTCGTCGCCAACGTCACCTGGTCGGACTCGGAAGTGACGGACGCGGCCTACACCCGCGCCCTGCAGGGTCAGTCGGAATGGCTGGGCAATCTGCAGCTCGGCTTCGAGAACACCACCGCCCGTCGCCGCGCCACCCTGCTGGTCAACTATCAGGGCGAGCGGATTTCGGACGCCGGCATCATCACCGGCTCGACCCGTCTGCCGGACGTCATCGAGACCCCGCCGATCCTGCTGGATCTGGTCGCCAGCCAGACCTTCACCGTCGGCGGTCGCGACTATGACGTCGGCGCCAAGGTCGAGAACATCCTGGGCGAGGAGTACGAGCGCAGCCAGTCCTTCGCCAATGGCGGCAAGGGCGTGGTCGAGGGCTACAAGCTGGGCACCACCTTCTCGCTCAGCCTGTCCACGACCTTCTGATCCGCATACGGCGGCGTTGTCACGACAACGTCTCAAGGCCGTCATCGTGACGTGAGGCTTCGACCCCGGCTGCTGGAGTAAGCAGCCGGGGTTCCCGTTTTCGGGGGTGTTCGGAGCGTCGGGCGTGATCGCACGGGTCGGGGAATGGGGGCGTCAGGCGCGCGCGGCGATCGCCGCGCGGCCGGGGCGGATTCGCGCCGGGGTCGAGATCGCCCTGGTCGCCCTGCTGGCGGTTCAGGCCGGGCGTTTGGCCTGGATCTTCGTCGCCCCCCAGCCGGAAATGGCGGTCGCCGCCCGCGCCGAGGCCGCGCCTGTGGACGCGTCAATTTTCCAGCGTTTCGACGCCTTCTTCCGCACCGGCGACAAGAGCAGCCTGGCCGAGGCGGCCGGCGCCGACAGCGATTCCTTGCGCCTGTTCGGGGTGCGGGCGGGCGGCCCTGACGGCGGCTCGGCCATCATCGGCCTGCCCGACGGGCGCCAGGTCTCGGTCGGGGTCGGCGAAACTATATCGGACGGTTTGACCCTGGCCTCGGTAGGCGAGGATTTCGTCACCGTCTCGCGCGGCGGATCGGTCAGCCGGCTGGTCTTCACCGAGACGCCCGCCGGCGCGGCCACGCCGCCTCCGCCACCCGCCACCCCTCAGGTCATGACGCCGACGGGAACGCCTGCCCCGGTATCGGCGGCGGCCCCCGCCGCCGCGCCGACCGGCCCGGTCGTCGATCCGCAAAGGCTGATGGCCCAGGCTTCCTTGCGCCCCCGCATGGACGGGCTTCGCATCAAGGGCTTCACCCTGGCCGCGCGCGGCGACGGGGCGGCGCTGAGGGCGGCGGGGCTGCAATCGGGCGACGTCATCCTGGCCGTCAACGGGGCCGAACTGAACAGTCTGGAACGCCTGTCCGAACTGGGCGGCGAGCTTTCCGGCAGCAGCGCCGCCGAGATCCGCTTCGAGCGGAACGGCCGGGTGCAGACCACCACCATAAGGACCGGCCAGTGATGCGCCTTCACCGCTCTTTCGCCGCCGTCGCCCTGTCGG
>NZ_DASWXW010000210.1:0-4801 GCF_036405315.1 Brevundimonas sp.
GCGGCGCGTGGCCACGTCCTGAATGGCGGCGGCCTGAGCCGGGGTCGGCGGCGGCGCGGTGTTCAGGCTGGCCAGCGGCGGGGCGTTCAGGGCGTTCTGATCCGCCAGTTGGCTGAAGTCCTGGAACAACAGCACGCGGACATAGTCGATGGCGCTGCGGTCGCTGAACAGCTTGACCCGCCAGGTGCCGTCGACGCCCTTGGCGGCCACGCCGATGGGCAGGCCGCGCGGGAATCCGCCGCCGTCGCCCGACGACAGGACGCGGTCGCCTTCCTTCACCGAACCGGCGCCGCGCACATAGTCCAGACGCGGGCTGCCGCTGCCGTCGCCGGTCAGCATGGCGCGCGCGTCGGTGCGCTCGATCAGGACAGGGGTGCGCGCGGCCACGTCGGTCAGCAGCAGCATCCGGCTGTAGCCCGCGGAAGCGCCGACGATCCGGCCGACCAGACCATGCTCGCTCAGCACGGGATTGCCGATACGCACGCCCTTGGCGCCGCCGACGTTCAGCAGCCGCGAGCGAGCGAAAGGCCCGCGTGCGTCGGTGATGGCCAGCCCCGTGACCATCGGCACCGGCGGCTCGGTCTTCACGCCCAGCATCTGCTCGTAGCGGGCGTTGACGTTCTTCAAGGCCAGGGCGTCGTCGCGCCAGGCGTTCAGCTCTACGACCTGTTGACGCAGACGCCGGTTCTCCGACACGGCGAAGAAGTAGCCCTTGACGTAATCGACGGCGTTGCCGGTCCAGCGGACGGGCGCGGACAGCGCCCCGCCCACCGGCGCGGCGCCGGCCTCGAAGCCGGCCCTTACGGGCGCAAAGCCGTCGGCGTTCGGCGTCTCGCGGCTGTCGCTCAGCAACAGCATGACCGCGCCGGCCAGGCCGACGACGACCACGACCGCGGCCGTCCAGGCCAGCGGCACCTTGATGTTCTCGAACGGTCCGTCGCGAAACGCCACGGCCAGCCTTCCTACCTAGAGATCCGGGACCGGCGGAGCTTTCCCGCCGGCGGTGAGAGCCTATCGCAAAAACCGATTCCCGAAGAACGCAGTCCCTACGACAGGCCGATCAGCCTCAGAGCGAGGACTCGAGGACGCCCTTCATCCACGACGGGTGCTCCAGCACCTTGCCGCAGCCGATGGCGACGCAGGACAGGGGATCGTCGGCCACCTGGACCGGCAGGCCGGTGTGGTCGCGGATCTCGACGTCGAGGCCGCGCAGCAGGGCGCCGCCGCCCGTCAGCATGATGCCCTTGTCGGCGATGTCGGCCGCCAGTTCCGGCGGCGTGGCTTCCAGGGCGACCTTGACGGCCTCGACGATCTGCGAGACCGGCTCGGCCAGGGCCTCGGCGGCCTGGCGCTCGCTCATCTTCACTTCGCGCGGCACGCCCTGCATCAGGTCGCGGCCCTTGACCTCGATCGACAGGCCTTCGCCGTCGGCCGGGATACGGGCGGTGCCGATGTCCTTCTTGATGCGCTCGGCGGTCGTTTCGCCGATCAGCAGGTTATGGTTGCGGCGCATGTAGCTGATGATGGCGTCGTCCATCATGTCGCCGCCCACGCGGACCGAACGCGAATAGACGATGCCCGAAAGCGACAGGACGGCCACTTCGGTCGTGCCGCCGCCGATATCGACGACCATCGAGCCGGTCGGCTCGTGGATCGGCAGGCCGGCGCCGATCGCGGCGGCCATCGGCTCGTCGATCAGGCCGACGCGACGGGCCGAGGCGTTCAGGCAGGAATCATTGATCGCGCGACGCTCGACGGCCGTGGCGCCCGAGGGGACGCAGACGATCATCTTGGGGTTCACGAAGCCCTTGCGGTTATGAACCTTGCGGATGAAGTGCTTGATCATCTCTTCGGCGACTTCGAAGTCGGCGATGACCCCGTCGCGCATCGGGCGGATGGCTTCCATGTGACCGGGCGTGCGGCCCAGCATCTGCTTGGCTTCCAGGCCGACGGCGTGGACGATCTTGCGGCCGCCGACGTTGCGCAGGGCGACGACCGACGGCTCGTTCAGGACGATGCCCTTGCCGCGCATGTAGATCAGGGTGTTGGCCGTCCCCAGATCCATTGCGATGTCGTTGGAGATCATGCCGAAGAGGGGTGAAAGCATGGGCGTCGGGTACCGCTTGTTCGGGCCTGCTAGGGCGTGAGTCTTGTTCGTCCGCGCTGGCGACGCCCCTGCCCCGCGCACCCATGTGCGCCGAACTGTCCTGATCGTCCTCGCCTGGCCGACTACAGGCCCGTTTGCCCGCATGACGCGTCGATTGCAAGCGCCTATGACGCACCGATCACAGCCTTGTCACAGCAAGGCTTGAAACCCTGTCCGCTCAAGCTTTTCCGGCCCCGCTTGCGGGTCGCCGCGTCAGATCGTCGATGCGGCCCGCTCGTTGAACGTCGGGCGGCGACGGCAGGGGGCGCAAGACCCCTCCGTCGAGCCCGACTTCAGTCGCCGCGCGCCGCCTCGCGCCGCTTGACGATCTCGCGCACCGCCAGCATCAGCCCCAGCCAGACGACGGCGACCCCGGCAAGGATCAGCGAGGTCCACACCCCGTCGCCCGACACCGCCGCCATGAAGGACCCGCCGAAGAAGGCGACCAGGGCGGTCTTGGGCAGGACGCCCAGGGCGCACCCCGCCAGATAGCCGGGAAAATCGGCCCGCACCGCGCCGAACGCCATGTTGACGACGATGAAGGGCGCCGAAGGCACGTTCCTGATGATGAAGCTGGCGGAAAAGGCGTTGCGCCCCACGAAGCGCCGCAGCCGTTCCGTCACCCCGCCGCCGAACCGCTCCAGCGCCCGCGCCGTGGGCCCGCGCCCCAGCCAGTAGGTGACGGCCGCCGAGGCCACGGTGGCGATCCAGCTGTAGAGGAAGCCGAACCAGGGCCCGAAGGCCACCACGCAGGCCGCGATCAGGATGAACTGCGGCACCCCGAGAAAGGCCGACAGGGTGAAGACCACGACAGCCGCGACCAGGCCCCAGGGCCCGATGCGATAACCGGCCAGCCAGGCCTCCAGCTTTTCCTCGGCGTCGAGGGTGAAGTGGGCCTTGCCGAAGGCGAACAGGGCGATGATTCCGCCGAGCAGCAGCAGGCTGACCAGCAGGGTTCGCCACCGCTGCGCTTCCATGTTCAGCAGAAAATCGACGATCCGCCGCATAAATTTCGCCCAAATCGCCTTTTGATCGCCAAGAGCACGCACAAACGTTGTGCGGCCTCGCCGGGTTGCGTATCAAGCCTCGCCTCCCCGGCTCTCTCCACATCCTCCAGACGGGATAGACATGTCCAGCCTTCAGTCCGCCTCCCTCGCCCGCGTCAAGCCTTCGGCCACCCTGGCCGTGACCGCCCAGGCGCGCGAGCTGAAACGCCAGGGTCGCGACGTGATCGGTCTGGGCGCCGGCGAGCCGGACTTCGACACGCCGGACAACATCAAGGCCGCCGCCATCGAGGCCATCAAGCGCGGCGAGACCAAATACACCGACGCCGACGGCATGCCCGAACTGAAGGCCGCCATCGTCGCCAAGTTCGCGCGCGAAAACGGCCTGACCTACGCCGCCAACCAGATCCACGTCGCCTCGGGCGGCAAGCCGGTCATCTTCAACGCCTTCGTCGCCACGCTGAACCCCGGCGACGAGGTCATCGTGCCGGCCCCCTACTGGGTCTCCTACCCGGACATGGTGCTGCTGGCCGGCGGCGAGCCCGTCACCGTGATCGGCGAGGAAGCCGACGGCTTCAAGCTGCGCCCCGAGGTCCTGGACGCCGCCATCACGCCGCGCACCAAGTGGCTGATCCTCAACTCGCCGTCGAACCCGACCGGCGCCGCCTATACCCGCGCCGAGCTGGAAGCCCTGGCCGTGGTGCTGCGCAAGCACCCGCAGGTCTGGATCCTGACCGACGACATGTACGAGCACCTCGTCTATGGCGGGTTCGAATACCTGACCATCGCCCAGGTGGCGCCCGACCTCTATGACCGCACCTTGACGGTCAACGGCGTGTCCAAGGCCTACGCCATGACCGGCTGGCGCATCGGTTACGCGGGCGGCCCCAAGCCGCTGATCGACCTGATGCGCAAGGTGGCCAGCCAGACGACGTCGAATCCTTCGTCCATCAGTCAGTGGGCCGCTGTCGAGGCCTTGAACGGCCCGCAGGACTTCCTGGCCGAGCGCGCCGCCGCCTTCGAGAAGCGCCGCGATCTGGTCGTGTCGATGCTGAACCAGGCCGAGGGCGTCCGCTGTCCTACGCCTGAGGGAGCTTTCTACGTCTATCCCTCGATCGAGGGCGTGATCGGCAAGACGACGCCGTCGGGCGTGGTCATCACCGACGACGAGGTCTTCACCGCCGAACTGCTGGATCAGGAAGGCGTAGCCGTGGTCCAGGGCGCCGCCTTCGGCCTCAGCCCCTATTTCCGCATCAGCTACGCCACCTCGGAAGAGGTGCTGGAAGAAGGCTGCCGCCGCATCCAGAAGTTCTGCGCCTCGCTGAAATAGACATTCCTCATCCGGCGGCGGTCGCGTCACTGGCGCGATCGTCGTACGAGGCGTAGCTTTCGAAGATCGTCGATACTCGATCCTTCGGAGCCCCTCTCATGAAGCGTTTGACGACAGCCAGCGCCCTGGTGCTGACCGCCGCCGTTGCTGTGGCCGGCCCCGCCGCCACGCAGTCCCAACCCACCACCGGCCCCGTCGCCACCTACTGGATGACGGCCCAGACCAGCAGCGGCCTGCCCGGCATGTCGGGCATGGGCGGGGGCGGGGGCGGCGGCGGCTTCAACCCCATGGCCATGATGTCGGGCGGCGGCGTGCACAAGA
>NZ_DASWXW010000211.1:0-2054 GCF_036405315.1 Brevundimonas sp.
TCATGGCCAGGGGCAGCATGCCGGACCCGCCGACGCCGCAGAAGAAATAGTCTTTGTTCATCGGCTTGATTTTGACGCGCGAAACCGGGGAATGTCCGGCGGCCTGACTAGCACGGGCGACGCCGGAGGCCAGCCCCATCCCTATGTCCGCTCCCTTCAAGATCGGCGTCGTCAACGCCAGCTCGCGTCTGGACCCCGAACGCGGCGCGGCCATCCAGGCCTGGATGGATCAGGCCTATCCGGGCGGCGAGGTCCAGCTGGTCTTCCATCCGATGGCGTTCGAGACGCACGGCCATTTCGGCGGCGACGACGCCGCCCGCGCCGCCGCCTTCGTCGAGTTCGCCAATGATCCGCGCCTGAACGCCATCTGGTTCGCGCGCGGCGGCTACGGCTCGTGCCGCATCGCCGAGGCGGTCCTGCCGCAACTGACCGACGTGGCGCGCAAGAAACGCTACCTCGGCTACTCCGACGCGGGCAGCCTTCTGGCCCTGCTCTACAAGGCGGGCTTTGCCCACCTGGCCCACGGCCCCATGGCCTCGGACGGGGCGCGCCACGACGCGACGGGACGCCGCGCGGTGGACTGGCTGGTCAGCGGCGACCGCGCCTCGCTGGAGCCGTCCCTGCTGGACGACCCGCGCCCGGCGGTCGCCTTCAATCTGACCATTCTCAACGAACTGGTCGGCACGGCGCTGGAGCCGGACCTGAGCGGCCACGTCGTCATGCTGGAGGAGGTGTCCGAGGCCCTCTACCGCGTCGATCGGATGATGTTCCACCTGACGGGCCAGGCCTCGATCCGCCGCGCGGCGGGCATCCGCCTGGGCCGGGTCTCGGACGTCACGCCCAATGATCCCGACTTCGGTCTGACGGCGGAGGAGATCGTCCGCTACTGGTGCGAGCGATCGGGCATCCCCTATCTGGGCGCCGCCGACATCGGCCACGACCCGGACAACAAGGTGGTGCCGTTCGGGGCGATGCGCTGACCTCGCCTATCCTCCCCTGCGCAGCGGGGGAGGGGGCCATGCGCAGCATGGTGGAGGGGGCGAGCTTCAGCCCTTGAACGTCAAACCCTCGGGCCGGGCCTCGAAGCCGGACAGGCGGCCCAGATAGCTCATGCCCAGCAGGGAGGCGGGCATGTCGGCGTCCACCACCAGGGCCTCGACCGAGGTCAGCCGCACCCCGGCCACCGCCAGCGACGGCAGGACCACGGGCGCCGCCTTCACCGGACCGGAGGCGGTGTTCAAGGTGCGGGTGAAGTCCTTGGCGCCGACGCTGACGCCGGCCTTTTCCGCGTCGGCGCGGCTCAGGGTCACGACGCTGGCGCCGGTGTCGACCAGCATCCGCATCGGCTTTCCGTCCACGACCGCCTCGGCCCAGTAGTGGCCGTCGGCCGAGCGCGCGACCGAAGGGGCGGCGATCGCGGCCTGGGCCTCGCCCGCCCCGTCGATCCAGCGCAGGGCGCCGGCGCAGGCCAGCGACGTGGCCAGGGCGGCGGCGAAGACGACAGCAGAGCGCGGGTCGATACGGATCATGACCCTAATCTGCCGCAAGGGTCTTGGCGTCGGGTGAAGCGATACGGCGAACGAAAGGTTTATGGGGGAACGGCGTTACCCGCCCAGCAGCCTGGGGTCGATCTTGCCCCGCCGCCCGTTCAGTTCGCTCGTGATCTTCGCCCGCTCCGCGTCGCTCATCCGGCTCCAGGCGGCGATCTCGGGCAGGGTGCGAAAGCAGCCCAGGCAGAGCCCCGACGCCCCGTCCACGGTGCAGACCATGACGCAGGGCGTGGCGACGGCGCGCGGCGGAAGGGCGGGAGACGGGGCTGGCGGCTGGCTCATGATTTTATGACGACGACACTACAAAAAGTCCGACTTCGGACCAAAATCTTGACTTTTTAGCCAAGCGGAGCTATCTAGGCGGCTGACGCGAAACGACTATGACGGTGAGATTCCCGAAAAGCACGACGCGTCTTCTTTCATCGTTCAGCGAAAGGAGACGCCAAAAATGAACGACAAGGAGCGCAACCTCCAGCACGCCATGATGTCCTTCGCCCTCTGGGG
>NZ_DASWXW010000212.1:0-12422 GCF_036405315.1 Brevundimonas sp.
GGCGCCGTCCTCAGGCGAGGGCTCGGGCTGCGGGTTGTCGGCGGGCGCGGCGGCGATCACCGTCTCGGACACGATCGACACCGGCACCGAGTTCACCAGCGGCTTGGGCTCGTCCTCCTTGGACGACCATGACGCCAGGGCGAGCGCCACCACGCCGGCGTGCAGCGCGAGCGATCCGACAATGGCGGGACTGGGTCGACGCAAAGCCGTCAGCCCTCCGCCGTCTCGTCAGCGGCCGTGTCGGTGATCAGGTTCAGCTTGGTGAAGCCCGCGGCGCTCAGGCGCGCCATCACGCGGGCCACGGCCTGATAGGGCGCGCGGCCGTCGGCGCGGATGAAGACCGCCTTGTCGCGCGCCTTTTCGCCGCCCTCTTCGGCCACGCGCAGCGCCAGGTTCTCCCAGCGGACCTCGCTCTCGCCGATGAAGATGGCGCCGTTCTGATCGATCGAGACCGTGATCGGCTTGTCGGTCGTCTCCACCGCGCTGGCCTCGGTCTTGGGCAGCTCCACCGGCACGCCGACCGTCAGCAGGGGGGCCGAGATCATGAAGATGATCAGCAGCACCAGCATGACATCGACCAGCGGCGTGACGTTGATTTCGCTCAGCGGCCGCTTGCGCGCGCGGCGACGACCGCGCCCGCTAGAGCTTCCGCCTCCTCCACCCATCGCCATGGATCAGGCGCCCCGACGCAGGTTCAGGTCGGCCCCAGAGGACGAGGGCGGCGGCGGCGGCGGGGCCGAGGGCGCGCCCAGACGACGGGCGATGGCCGACTGCAGATCGTCGGCGAAGGCCTCCAGACGCCCGGTGAACTTGCCCGCCGTCACCGAGAAGGCGTTGAAGGCGATATAGGCCGGGATGGCCGCCGCCAGACCGATGGCCGTGGCGAACAGGGCCTCGGCGATGGCCGGGGCCACGGTCGTCAGATTGGTGTTGCCCGCCGCGGCGATGCGGTCAAAGGCGTTCATGATGCCCCAGACCGTGCCGAACAGGCCGATGAAGGGCGAGGCCGTGGCCACCACCGACAGCACGCCCAGACCGTTCTCGATCTTCTGGCTCTCGCGGGCGATGACCGAATCCAGCGCCCGGTCGATGCGGGCGATCAGCATGTTCCCCTGCGTGTCCGTCATGGCCCCGCGCGCCCGCGCCTCGCGCCAGTCCTGCAGCGTCAGCACCAGCATGCGCGGCAGG
Organism: Brevundimonas sp.; assembly: GCF_036405315.1. Classification (GTDB taxonomy): domain Bacteria; phylum Pseudomonadota; class Alphaproteobacteria; order Caulobacterales; family Caulobacteraceae; genus Brevundimonas. The sequence goes on from NZ_DASWXW010000212.1 coordinate 1,189, forward strand.
GGATCGGCGGGCTGGGCCCCGGCCTGGGCCGCCACGTCTTCCAGCGATCGGCCGCTCTCGACCTGCTTTTCGAACTCGCTGGCCCGGGCGTTCATGCGGGCGAAGCGCACCGCCTTGTCGATGATGATGGTCCAGGACCAGACCGAGGCCGCGGCCAGGCCGACCATGACCGTCTTCACCACCCAGTCGGCGGTCATGAACAGTTCGATGGGATTCAGCAGCGAGGCGTCGGCGGGCGGAGTCATACGGCGTCCTTGGGTCAGATCCGGGTCGTCCCGCCTTATCGAACGGGCGGACGTGGCGGTTTGATGGCGGGGTCTAGCGGGCGTCGGCCCCGGCGTCACGGGGGGCGCCTCTGACAAGCGCGTTATTGCGAGGCTTCACCCGACAGCCAGGGCGTCAACAGTTCGATCAACCGCTTCGTCGGCCGCCGCGGCCGCCCGTCCATATGGATGCAGACCGCCACCACGTCGGCCCGGCACAGCGCCTCGCCGTCGCGCTCGACCGTCTGGCGGATGATCAGGCGCGGCCCCTTGATCGCCTCATAGCGCGTCCGCACCACCAGGGCGTCGTCGATCCGCGCCGGCTTGAGGTATTTGATCGCCAGGTCCGACACCACGAAGGCCAGCGGCTCGTCCTGCTCCAGCAGTTCGACGTGGCCGACGCCCGCCAGCCGCAGGAAGTCCGACCGTCCCCGCTCGAAATAGCGCACATAGTTGGCGTGATAGACCAGGCCGGTGAAGTCGGTGTCCTCGTAATAGACCCGCACCGGCAGCAGGTGGTCCTGCCCGTCGAAACGGCCGGCGGTGGGAAGGTCGGTCATCGGTCAGCCCTGAGCGGAAGTCGTCGCCGAAGCCTTAGCTGTCGGCGCGGGCGGATTGAAGCCGGGACAGAACTGCGCCTTCATGTCCGCGAACTCGGCGCCCAGGGGATCGTCGCCCATCAGGATGCGGTTGGGCCGCGAGACGAAGGCCACGGCCTGCCGCTGTCCCGCGATCCCGGCATAGCCGCAGACGGCGCGGCGCTTGCCGTTTTCCAGATAACGCACCTCGGCGTCCGGCCCCATCTGGGCCCTGACCTGGGTCAGCGCCCGTTCGGCCGGCGTCGCCTGCTTGGACCCGAAGCGCGCCCCCTGACTGACGGCGACCAGGCTCAGCGCGCCGAGCAGCAGCACCGCCGCGCCCAGCACGGCGATCTTCTGGTCCGTCCCGATCCCGCTTCGCGCCATCGCCCGTCTCCCTTCGCGCCGCAGCATGGCCGGGTTTGGCGGGCGGGTGAAGTCCTTTTGCGAACGACTTGCGCTTGGCCCTTCTCCCCTTGTGGGAGAAGGTGGACGGCGAAGCCGGACGGGTGAGGGGTGCGAAGAAGTTCCCTCATCGCTTCCCATCAGACCTTGCGCCGACACCCCTCATCCGGCCCTGACGGGCCACCTTCTCCCTCAAGGGGAGAAGGAAGAACGCCCTATCCCCCGAACAAATCCGGCGGCGGCGCCGCCTGAACCTTCGGCGCCTCCAACCCCAGGTGCTCATAGGCCCGGGCGCAGGCCACCCGCCCGCGCGGGGTGCGCATGATGAAGCCCTGTTGCAGCAGATAGGGCTCGATCACGTCCTCGACCGCGTCGCGCGCCTCGGCGATCGCGGCGGCAAGGGTGTCCATGCCCACCGGCCCGCCGCCGTAGTTCTCGATCAGGGCTTTGAGGAAGCGCCGGTCCAGACTGTCCAGCCCCGCCTCGTCGACCTCCAGCCGCGCCAGGGCCCGCGCCGCCGCCAGCCGGTCGATCGTTCCCCCCTCGGCGTCGGCGAAGTCGCGCACTCGGCGCAGCAGACGCCCGGCGATGCGCGGCGTGCCGCGCGCCCGGCGCGCGATCTCCATGGCCCCGTCCTCGGTGATGACCGCGCCCATCTTGCGCGCCGCCCCCCGGATCACCGCCGTCAGCTCCTCGGGCGTATAAAACTCCAGCCGCAGCGGAATGCCGAACCGGTCACGCAGCGGCGTGGCCAGCAGCCCCGCCCGCGTCGTCGCCCCGACCAGGGTGAAGGGCGCCAGGTCGATGCGCACGCTGCGCGCCGACGGCCCCTCGCCGATGATCAGGTCCAGCACATGGTCCTCCATCGCCGGATAGAGGATCTCCTCCACCTGCGGGGCCATGCGGTGAATTTCGTCGATGAACAGGACGTCGCGCGGCTCCAGATTGGTCAGGATCGCCGCCAGATCCCCCGCCTTGGCCAGGATCGGGCCGGAGGTGGCTCGAAAGCCCACGCCCAGTTCGCGCGCGACGATCTGCGCCAGCGTCGTCTTGCCCAGACCGGGAGGCCCGAACAGCAGGACATGATCCAGCGCCTCGGACCGGCCTCTCGCCGCGTCGATAAAGACCTTCAGATTGCCCTTGGCCGCCGACTGGCCGACGAACTCGGACAGGGTCTGAGGCCGCAGCGCGCGGTCGTGCTTCTCGCCGGGGGCGGCGTCGCCCGAGATCAGACGCTCAGTCATGCTTCACCGCTCAGCCCCGCGGAGGCGGGGACCCAGGTTTGAGCGACAAGGCGCACAGCTCCAATCATGGCGCCTGCATAGCCGACGCAGCATTCCCTAGCCAAAGCACCGGGTCCCCGGCTCCGCGGGGATGAGCGGATGTTGACCCTCACCGCCCCAGCTCCTGCAGGGCCGCGCGGATCACCGCCGGCAACTCCGCCTCGTCCCCCAACCGGATCAGGGCCTGATCCACCGCCCGACGCGCATTGATCTCGGCTATGCCCAGCCCCAGCAGGGCCGCGACCGCCTCGCCCGTCACGCTCGGCGGCGGCGGAGCCGCGGCGACCTCGGCGTGAACGCCCGGCGCGTTCGGCGCAAAATGCCCGTCGCCCAGCGGCTTGCCCTTCAGTTCGGTGACGATGCGCAAGGCCAGCTTGGGCCCCACGCCATTGGCGCGGCCCACCGCCGCCTTGTCCTCGCGCGCCACGGCGCTGGCCAGCTCCCCCGGCGGCAGCACGTCCAGCACGCTCAGCGCCGCCTTCGGCCCCACGCCCTGAATGGCCAGCAGCACGGTGAAGGCCCGCCGCTCGTCCCGCGTCAGGAAGCCGTAGAGACGGGGCCCCGCGTCCTCGCTCCACTGGCTGTGAATATACAGCGTCGTCTCGTCGCCCGGCGCCGGCAGACGCCCCAGGGTCCGCGCCCCGCAGGCGGCGACATAGCCCACCCCGCCGCAGTCGATCAGGCACTCCGCCTCCCCGACCTCGGCCAGAACCCCGCGCAGTCGTCCGATCATGCCGCGCCCCTCAAACTCGCCGTCAAACTCAGACTCCGCCGATGGTGCGCGTGAGTGATCGCCACCGCCAGGGCGTCCGCCGCGTCCGCCTTCACCTCGCCCGCCGCAGGCAGCAGCCGCTTGATCATGAAGGCCACCTGGCTCTTGTCCGCCTGCCCCGCCCCGACCACGGCCTTCTTGACCAGGCTCGGCGCGTATTCCGCCACGCTCAAGCCCGCCCTTGCAGGCGCCAGCATGACCGCCGCCCGCGCATGACCCAGCTTCAGCGTCGAGGCCCCGTTCATGTTGACGAAGACCTCCTCGATCGCCGCCTCGTCGCAGCTATAGGCCGCGCAGATCGAGCCGACCTCCTCCAGCAGATGCAGCAGCCGTTCGGGAAAGGGCGCCTTCTCCGGCGGGGCTGCCACCCCGTGCGCGATCCAGCGCAGGCGGCTGCCCTCGCTTTCGATCACGCCCCAGCCGGTGCGGCGCAAACCGGGGTCCAGCCCCAGGATTCGAGTCGATACGTTCGTCATTCGTTCCAGTCATGCCCCAAAGAGGGTTAGCGAACAATGACCGGCTCGACTTCCCTCCTCGCCATGCGTGGGGAGGAGAAGCCCGATCCCCCTCAATCGTCTCGCGGCATGACCGAGAACCCGGCCAGCCCCGCCTGCTCGCCCAGCCGCGTCGACAGGCCGGCGACGTTCAGCGGCATGGCGCCGCGGGCCTTGATGTGATGTTCGTGGATCAGACCATCATGGCTGACCACATGGCCGATGCGCACCGGCTTCAGCCCGCTGTCGGCCAGCAGCCCGCGCAGGGTCGCCTCGCCCGGCGCCGCCCCGCGCGTCCAGCGCAGGGTCACGTCCATCACCCCCACGTGCGGCAGGCGGGCGTCGAGGAAGCGCAGGATGGCCAGCACCAGCAGGGTCGCGCCCCCGGCGATCAGGCCCAGGTCCCACATCCCGACCCCGAACATCACCCCGACCGCCGAGGTGGTCCACAGCGACGCCGCCGTGGTCAGGCCGTGCACCGAGAAGCCTTCGCGGAAGATGACCCCGGCGCACAGGAAGCCGATGCCCGTCAGGATGCCGTGCGCCATCCGGGTCGGGTCGATCACCAGTCTTTGATCCGGCAGGGCGACAAAGGCCCAGGTCGACTGATGCATGGCCGCCAGCATCAGGACGCAGGAGGTCATGCAGACCAGGATATGGGTGCGGAACCCGGCCGGATGCCCATGATAGGTCCGCTCGATCCCGATCAGGCCGCCCGCGACCATCGCCGCCGCCACCGGGGCGATCAGGGCCCAGTCCATTGCTCCAGCCGCCGTCATGTCCGCCTCTCAAGCTGCACAGGACCGCCCACCGTGGACCGCGTCGCCTTCCGCATCAAGCCACGCTTGCTGCATCGCCCTTCGAAGCGCATCCTTTGAAAATCTGCGATAGCCGAAAGGAAGCCGCCATGCGCGCCGCCCTCTTCGTTGCGCCCCTCGCCTGCCTGCCCTGCCTCATGACGACGCCCGCCGCCGCCCAGGAAACGCGCGAGCAGTTCATGGACCGCTGCACCCTGGCCCTGGCCCGGACCGCCAATATGGCGAGCTACGCCGAGGGCGCCTGCGCCGAGCAATGGCCCAAGATCACCCGCGCCAACCAGATGGTCGATGCGCTTCTGTCGCTGTTCGCGGCGGGAACCCCGTCGGCGCTGGATCCCGCCGACGTGCGAGCGCGGGCCTCGATGGTTCGCTGGCGCTCTGCCTCGGAAGGCCGGCTGGCCGACCTCAATGTCGAGACGACGCGCACGCCCACGACGCGGATCATCTTCAACTGGTCGGCGACGGGCGAGCCCGTGCCCTTTGATCCGGTCGAGGCGCTGCGGGTGCGCGGCGCGAACGTCGATCCGATCGGCTGCTACGCCTATGGCGCGGGCGAGACCAACAGCGTCTGGCGCGTCGAGGCGCCCGACTCCGCTCCCTTCGCCCTGACCGTCTATCGCCGCGAGGCGCCGACGGCCTCGGCCATGTCCTCCATCACGGTCAGCGCCGACGCCGAACGCAACATCCCGACGCTCAACGACCTCAGGGCCGTCGAGCCGGATCAGGACTGGATGGAGACCTGCCCCCGGTAGGGGGCAGGCCCAGGGACGATCAGCCCGCGTACTTGGCCGCGTCTTCGTCCGAGATGTCTTCGTTGGAATAGACCGACGAGACGTCGTCCTCGGCGTCCAGCGCGTCCAGCAGCTTGAACAGGGCGCCGACGGCTTCGCCCGTCACCGGCACTTCCGACTGCGGCTTCCAGACGATGGCGGTCGACTTCGGGTCGCCCAGCACCTTGGACATGGCCTCGGCCACCTCGTTCAGGTCCTCATAGGCGGTCCAGATGGTGTGGCCCGGCGCGTCCTCATAGATGTCCGGCTTGACCAGGTCGCTCTCGACGTCCTGGGCGCCGGCCTCGATGGCGGCCTCCATGACCTGGTCTTCGGTGCCAGCCTCGGCCTTGTAGATGATCTGGCCCACCTTATCCCACATGAAGGCGACCGAGTTCATCTCGCTCAGGGCGCCGCCGTTCTTCTTGAAGGCCGCGCCGATGTTCGAGGCCGCACGGTTGCGGTTGTCGGTCAGGGCCTCGACGATGATGCCGACGCCGCCGGGGCCCCGGCCCTCGTAGCGGACCTCTTCCATCGTATCGACGTCGCCGCCCGAGGCCTTGTTGATGGCGCGCTGGATGACGTCCTTGGGCAGGCTTTCGGCCTTGGCGTTGTTGACCGCCAGACGCAGGCGCGGGTTCAGCGCCGGATCGGGCATGCCCGACTTGGCGGCGACGGTGATGTCGCGGGACAGTTTGGAGAACAGCTTGGAACGCTGGGCGTCGGCGCGGCCCTTGCGGTGCATGATGTTCTTGAATTTCGAGTGGCCGGCCATGAATCTCGCTGCCAGATTTCTGAAACGTGAGGCGCGCCCTTTACTGGATGTGCGATCCTCTGTCACGACAGGGAACCGCCCGACCGCGCCGGGGATTTAGCGCAGGCAATATGGAGACGCCTATGGCCGCCGCCGACGACACCTATCTGGACGACGCCTATGACGAGGGCCTCGACCACGCCCACGCAGGCGAAATCGTCGAGTGGTACGCCAAGCGTCCGGTCACTGTCTCCACCGCCGCCGCCACCGGCTCCCTGGTCGCGGCCTTCGCCCTGGGGGCCCTGACCGCCGTCGGAACCCTGGTCCTGCTGCGCCGGTACGACGAACGCTAGGAACGCTATCGACAATCCTCCCCCGCTTCGCAGGGGAGGATCGGGTTAAGCCAGCAACCCCTCCACCTCGGCCCGCGTCCCCAGCGACGGCTGCGCCCCTTGCCGGGTCGCGGCCAGCGCCCCCGCCGCGCAGGCGAAGTGCAGGGCGTCGTCCGGCGTCATGCCGTCCAGCAGGGCCACGGTGATGGCCCCGACGAAGGCGTCGCCTGCGCCCGTCGCGTCGACGGCGTGCACGCGCGGCGGCACGGCCCAGGCCGTCTCCACACCGTGCTGATACATCACCGCCCCGCGCGCGCCCTTGGTCACGACCACCTTGCCGCCGCCGACGTGCAGGGCCTCGCCGTAGAAGGCGGCCTCGGTCTCATTGACCACGATCAGGTCGGCGCGGCGCAGCAGGGCCTCCGATACCGGGGCGGCGGGCGCCAGGTTGGCGCAGACGAAGTCGGTCGCCCGGCCTACCGCCGCCTCGACCGTCTCGATCGGCAGCTCCAGCTGGACGATCAGCGGCGTTTCGATCCGCGACGGCAGCTGTTCCGGCGTGACCAGATGATTGGCCCCGGCGGCGACCACGATCTGGTTCTCGCCCGATGGGTCGACCGCGATCAGGGCCACCCCCGTCGGCGCCGCGATGTCCGTCTCGACCCCCGACAGATCGACGCCGTGCGCCAACATCAGGGCCACGGCCGCGCCCGACATCTCGTCCTCGCCCACGCGCCCGATCAGGCTGACCTCGGCCCCCAGCCGCCTGGCCGCCAGGGCCTGATTGGCTCCCTTGCCGCCCGGGTGACGAGCCAGACTGGCCCCCGTCACCGTCTCGCCGGGCGCGGGCAGGTGCGGGGCCGAAGCGACGATGTCCAGATTGATCGAGCCGACGACGGTGATCCTCATGCCCCCATTCCTCCACTGGCATGGCTCAGATTTTCTGCGATCAGGGCGAAGATCCCATCCGCATCGGCTCTGGTCGCCCAGAAATGATTGGCGGTCGCGGCGTCCACGCGGAACTCCACCGCCGTATGCCCGCGCGTCAGATCGCTTTCAGTCTCCACCGCGATGCGGCAGGGCGCCAGCTCGAACAGCTCGGGCTTCAGCAGCCAGGCCACGGTGCAGGGATCATGCAGCGGCCCCGCGTCCCAGCCGACGATCTCGCGCTCGATCCGCTGCGAAAAGCGCAACATGGCCGCCGACGCCCGCGCCGAAGCGGTCGGCAGGGCCTCGACAGCCGCGATCCGCTCCTCGGTCGCCCGCACCTGATGGGTGGCGTCCAGCCCCATGACGATCATGCGGCAGCCGGACGCAAAGACCTCCGCCGCCGCGTCCGGGTCGACCCAGATGTTGAACTCGGCGCTGGCCGTGATGTTGCCGCCCTCGCTGCGCGCCCCGCCCATGACCACCACCGGCCCCAGATGCGCCGCCAGCTTCGGCTCGTCCCGCATGGCCAGCGCCAGATTGGTCATCGGCCCCATGACGACCAGAGCGACAGACCCCGCGGGCCGCGCCATCACCAGCCGCACGATGGCCTGCCCTGATGTCCCCTCGCCCACGGGTACATCCGGCTCGAACGGCTCCAGGTCGCCCAGCCCCTCGGCCCCGTGGAACTCGCCCGCCCCGGCCGGCTCGCGCCTCAGCGGCCGCTCGGCCCCGATGAAGACCGGCACGTCTTCGCGCCCGGCGATCTGGCGCAGGATGCGGGCGTTGCGCGCGGTCTTCCCGGCGCTGACGTTGCCCCCCACCGTGGTCACGGCCAGCAGGTCGAGATCATCCGAGGCGAAGGCGGTCAGCAGCCCCGTGGCGTCATCCACGCCGGGGTCGCAATCAATGATGAGAGACTGTTTCACACCCCTTCCCTGCCCCGGCCGGGCGGGCGCCGCAAGCGTCTCAATCGCGCGGCGCGGGCGAATGGGCGATCAGCTGGATCTCGACAATGCTCCCCTCGCCGCCCAGCAGGCCGCTGGTCCCCACGGCGGTCCAGGCCGGGCGCGGCCCCTGCGAAAACTCGCGCCAGACCTTGGACAGGACGGCGATCTGCTCGTCGCGCGTGCCGGAAAACCCCGGCCCGTCCCAGACGTGGAAGGTGTTCAGCATGGCCACGTCGTCCAGACTGCCGCCCGCCGCCCGCAGCGTTTGGTTCAACTGGCGCAGGGCGCGGCGCACCTGCCCTTCGAAGGCCGCCACGTCATCGCCCTCGCCCTCGGCGCGAAACACCACCAGCCCGGACACATAGAGGACGTCCCCGACCCGGCGCGCGGGCGCATAGCCGATCTCGTCATGCGCTCTTCGTTGCCCGGCCGAAGGAATGATAACCTCTCCGCCCGGCGCTGCCAGACGTTGCGGATAGGCGGCCTCCTGCGCCGCGACCGGAGCGACCACGCCCAGCGCCAGGACGGCGGCGACGCCGAAACGAAGACACAGGCTCATGCTGAAACCCCTCGCAGTTCCGAAACGGCAAGAGTTCGCCCTGTTCGCCGCGACGGCAACTTAAGCTTTTGTCAGAGACAGGCCGCGACGCAGACCCGCGCCAGCACCTCCGCCGAGTCCGTCAGCGGAACCGCCACATCGTCCGCGTCCAGCAACAACGGCACCTCGGTGCAGCCGCCGATGATCCCCTGCGCCCCCGCCGCGACCAGGGCCTCGGCCAGGTCGCGCATGGCCGCCCTCTGTTCCGGCCCCACGTCGCCCGCCTTGACCCCGAACACCACCATCATGAAGCGCGCCTGATCGGCCTCGGACAGCCGCACCATCTCCACGCCCTCCGCCGCCAGGGCCCCGGCGTAGAGGGCCTCGCCGCCGGGCGTGGCCAGCACCCCGACCCGCCGCGCGCCGCCGACCTTGGCCGCCCTGGCCGTCTCGACCACCATGTCGATGAAGGGCAGGCCCGCCGCGCGGATGGCGCCCGCATGGGCGTGGGCCGTATTGCACGGCATGGCCAGGACCTCGGCCCCCGCCGCCTTCAACCGCGCCGCCATCTCGCCCAGGGTCCGCCCCGCCGCCTCGGGCTGGGTGTGCCGGTTCGGCACCTGGGGGTTGATGTCGGCGAGGACCCGGATGTGGTCCTCGTCCCCCGTCGCCGGGGTCAGGGCCTGGACACGCGCCAGAAAGGCCACCGTCGCCGCCGGCCCCATGCCGCCCAGAACGCCCAAGATCTTCATGCCGCCCGCCTGTCGCTCGCTCGAAAATTCATCTTTCAACCTGGCTCCGCCTGGTGAAAACGCCGGTTCAGCAAACCCCGTTCAACAATCATGGTGAACGCGCGAATTCTTGCGGAACCAAGTTTCGGGTCTGTTGTTATTGCATCGGACACATCGGACGCCCCCCAACCCCGATGTCGTCTGTGGCGGCCCGGCCTTAACGCCCCCCCGACTGAGAAGCCGGGCCGCCCCCCTTCCCCCTCTCTCCTTCAATCCAGCGTCAGCACCATGTCCCAGCGATCGATGCCGGGCGCGAAGCCGTCGGGCGTGACCTTCTCCGGCTGAAAGCCGAAGCGGGCGTAGAAGCCCTGGGTATGCTGGCTGGTGTTCAGGATCACGCGGCTGATCCCCGGCGTCGCCCGCGCCGCCGCGATCCGCGCCTCGGTCAGCACCTGCCCCAGCCCCTGTCCGTGCAGGCCGTTGTCGACCATGCCCCAGCACAGGGCCACGCTGACCCCGTCCGGCTCCACCGCATGGCCGCCGCAGCCGACGATGCGCCCGTCCAGCTCGATCACCTGATAGGGCCAGCGCAGGGCCTGATCCTGCAGAAAGCCGACAAAGCTGTCGCGCTCGCTGGCGTCGAAGAAGCGCGGCGTATTGCTGTCGAACAGGGCCAGGCAGCCGGCCATGTCCTCGAGCCGATAGGTTCGGGAAAGGATCATTCCCCTTCCTGCCACGCCCGCCTCGCTTGACCTACCCCCGAAACGGGCTAGGGTCGCGCCGTTCTCCGGGGGGTCGCAATCGAGCGGCTGAGATTGAGGTATTGCCTCTGACCCGTCGAACCTGATCCGGGTCATGCCGGCGAAGGGATGGGAAACGCTTTGGTCTCCGGCGGCTTTACGTCAGGGGACCGCCTCGCCCGACGTCGGCGGACCTCTTGAAGCACAGAGGCCGCCATGAACATCAACGTCACGCCGACGACCGAAATTGAGCCCGAGGCTCAAGCAGCGAGCGACCGCGTCGCGAGCGGTAGCCTCCAGCATAATGAGCCCAACGTGGAACTGCCGCTGGCCGAAGCCCGCCAGCAGGTCGCCGCCGAACACGGCCGCATCCCCACCGGCCCGCGCGCCGGCGGCGTCAAGGTCTATGTGGCGGGCGAGCTCTTCCCCGACATCCGCGTTCCCTTCCGCGAGGTCGCCGTCCACCCCAGCGCCAACGAGCCGCCGGTGACGATGTACGACAGCTCCGGCCCCTACACCGACCCGGCCGTGACCATCGACATCAAGAAGGGCCTGCCCCGCGTCAAATCCAGCTGGCAGCTGGACCGCGGCGACATCGCCCCCGTCCTGAACCCGCGCGAGGTCAAGCCCGAGGACAACGGCCACGCCAGCGGCAAGCACCTGGCCCCCCGCTTCGACGTCTCCAACCATCAGGTCTTCAAGGGCGTCGAGGGCCGTCCCATCACCCAGTACGAATACGCCCAGGCCGGCATCATCACGCCCGAGATGGAATACGTCGCCATCCGCGAGAACCTGCGCCGCGAGCAGAACGCGCCTTGCATCCGCGACGGCGAAGACTTCGGCGCCTCGATCCCCGACTTCGTGACGCCTGAGTTCGTC
>NZ_DASWXW010000213.1:0-5650 GCF_036405315.1 Brevundimonas sp.
GTCGAGCATCGCCCTGATCATGGCCGTGACGGCGACGCCCGCTGGCGTCGCCGCCGCCGGGGTTGCGGCGACGGATATCGATCAGGAGGCGGCGCCCGCCGCCGCCGTTTCGGCGACGGCCGAGCCCGCCGCGCAGACGGCGCAGGCGCCGCGTCCGAACATCAACCCCTACGACCGCGACATCGCCATGACGGTGCCGCTGAACTTCAACCGCCGCGTGCTGGGCGAGCTGCCGGTGCTGCTGACGCGCGACGATCGCTTCATCGTCGACAGCGCCGGGTTCATGGCCCTGATCAAGCCGTTGCTGACGCCCGAGGCGCAGGCGGAGCTGGCGGATCGACTGAAGGGCGTGGAATCGTTCGCGCCGGAAGAGATCAACACCACCGGCATCCAACTGGACTACGATCCCGAACAACTGGCGGTTCTGGTGTTGCGCATCGACCCGACGAAGCGGACCGTCGAGTCGCTGTTCCAGGGCGGTCGGCCGGAAGAGGCGGGCGTGGCGCCCGAGGATTTCACGGCCTATCTCAACACCAACCTGTCCGTTTCGCGGCGTCAGGCGACCGGCGACATCGCCACCCCCAGCGTCTTCCTGAACGGCGCGGTGCGCTACAAGAACCTGGTGTTCGAGGCGGACGTTCAGGGACGCGAGGACCTGTTCAGCGGCGAATACGAGGTCGAGCGCCGCTATGCGCGGTTCGTCTATGATCAACCGGGCGAGTATCGGCGTTGGTATCTGGGCGATCTCGATCCCGAAACGCGCGGTCGTCAGGGCTATGCCGAAATGGGCGGCGTCGGCGTCTCGCGCCAGCGCCAGAGGTTCGAGTCCTTCCGCAACAACATCCTGTCCGGCGGCCGCCAACTGGTGCTGCAGGAAGCCTCGACAGTGCGCGTCCTGCGCAATGGCGTCTTCGTGCGCGAATTCCGTCTCGATCCGGGACAGTACGACCTCTCCAACCTGCCGCTGGAGACCGGGTCCAATGATATCCAACTGGAGATCCAGAACGATTCAGGACGCCGCCAGGCCGTCTCCTACAGCGCCTATCTCGACAGCATCGAGCTGGAGCCCGGCGACTATGAATACGGCGCCTATCTGGGCGTCACCAACGCGGGCATTTTCGGATCGCCCGACTATTCGGGCGGCGAGATCGCCTTCACGGGCTTCTGGCGCAAGGCCTTCGAAAACCGTCCGGCGATCGGGATAGGCTTCCAGGCCTCGGCGGATGTCCAGAACCTGTCGGGTCAGTCCCAACTGATCCTCAAGAACGGCGCCCGGGCCCGCCTTGACGCATCTATCAGCAACGCCGATCGCGGCATGGGCTACGCCTACGCCCTGAGCTACGACCATGTTCTGGATCTGGGCGAGACCTACGACAGCTGGACGGTTGTCGCCGACTACACGTCGGCGGACTTCGCGACCCTGGGCAATCCGTTCGGAGACAATCCGACGTCGTGGATCTTCACCGGCGCCTATTCGCACCAGTTCAACGAGGACTGGCTGGCCAACGTCAGCGCCTCCTATCGGGTCAGCCGCAGCGCGGTTCTGGACGACGCCTATAGCGTCACCGCCACCACCACCTACCGTTTCACCCCGCAGTGGAGCGTCCAGCTGGGGGCCGAACTGAGCGACTTCGGCAGCAGCTTCGGATCACGCGGCGACGCCGTCGGGGCCACGATCGCCCTGATCTGGCAGCCGCGCTACGACCGGCGCGCCGAAGCCCGATACAGTTCCGCGCGCAACAACGGCAGCGTACGGTATCAGCAGTCGTCCGAGAACCGCGTGGGGGCCCTGGGCTATTCGCTGGCGTCCACCTATGACGACGGACCCAGCACCGTGTCGGGTCAGGTCGACTATATCGCCAACCGTTTCGACGCCAGCCTGACCCACGCCGCCTTTGGCCGCGACTTCAGCAGCGTCACCGACGAGCAAGTGACGACGCTGCGGGTGGGGACCTCGATCGCCACGACCGGGCGCAAGGTCGCGATCGGACGGAACATCTACGACAGCTTCGCCATCGTCCATCCGCACGAGACCCTGGGCGACCATTCGGTCATCGTCGGCGACAATTTCCAGGCTGGCCGATTCAACGCCCGCAGCGGTGTGCTGGGGCCGGCGCTGTCCAATGTGTTGAGCTCCTACGTCAATCAGTCGGTCCGCTACGACGTAATGGACGCGCCGCTCGGTTACGACATCGGCGACGGCGTCCTTCGCGTCCGTCCGACCTACAAGAGCGGCTACGCCATCGAGGTCGGCAGCGCCGCCTTCGTCAGCGCGCTTGGCCGCATGCAAGGCAACGGCGGCAAGCCTCTGGCCCTGGTTTCAGGGCGAGTGCGCCCGGCGGACCAGCCGGACGCACCGCCCGAACTCTTCTTCACCAACTCGGTGGGGCGGTTCGCGATCCAGAAGCTGGAGCCGGGCAAACGCTATCGTGTTGAACTCTTTACCGATCCGGCGGTGAGCTTCGAATTCACGGTGCCTGCCGACAACCAGGGTCTGCTGAACCTCGAGACGGTCACGGTGCCGATCGACGTCACGGACGAACAGGAAGGATGAAAGCCATGAGCTCTCCCCTCGCTCTGAAGGCCACGATGGCTGCCGCTGCGGCGACCGCAGCGGCGCTGACGCTGGGCGTCGGTCAGGCCAGCGCGGCCTGCAGCCTGTCGATCGAGCCGGCTCAGGATCAGTGGGTCGTGCGCTACAATCCCTATGAGGATGACGCGGTGCAGCAACGATACGATGTCGCCGTCGTCAACACGGGCACGACCGATTGCGTCGGCTCCATGCGCGTCGATCTGCATGGCGAAGCCTACGGGATGCGGCAGGCCGGCGGTCAGGACCGCGTGGCCTATGCCTTGATCGACGAACGCAGCGGCGCGGACGTGACGCCGCGTTCGGGGCAGGGACCGCGTCGTTTCGGCGCCCAGCCGGTGCGTCTGGCGCCCGGCGAGCGCGGCCTGATCCGCTTCGCTCTGGCGGCGGCGCCGGAAGGCGACCTGGCGCGCGGCTTCTATTCCCAGACGGCCTATCTCTCGGTCCTGGCGTCGGACGGCGAGCCGATGGCCGAACGGCCTGTCACCCTGGGCGTGGAGGTCGCCGCCTCGGCGGTGATGGGGCTGAAGGGCGAGTTCCAACGGTCGCAAGGAACGGCGACCATCGATCTTGGCGAGCTGTCGTCGGGGCGACGCGACCTGAACACCTCGCTCTATGTAAAGAGCACGGGCGGCTATCGCGTGTCGGTCAGCTCGGCCAATCGTGGGCGGCTTCGTCTCGCCAACTCGAATTGGTACGTCGACTATCGTCTGGCGCTGGGCGCCGAGAACATGGATCTGGCGCAGGTCGATACGCTTGAAGTGGTTTCGCGGCGCGCCCGGAATGACAGCTATCCGCTGGCGGTCAGCATCGGCGATGTGGCGGGCAAGCGCGCCGGCGCCTATCGCGACACCCTGACCTTTACGGTCGCCGCCCTCTAGGCGGACGCCAGGTTGAAACGAAGACGCCCCGCAGGATCTGCGAGGCGTTTTCATTTCCGGATCGGATGCGGGGCGATCAGATCGGCTGGATCGTCAGGGCCAGGATCAGCGGCTGCTCCAACGCCACTTCGTCGAAGCGATAGTCGACCGAGCGAATGGTCGCCATGCTGGAACGGCGCAGTTCCTGAATGCCGGTCCGGGACAGGTCCAGCGAACGCTCGCCGTAGACGATGCGGGCTCTTTCAGTAATCGTCAGGGGGCGATACTGGGCCGAAACGGTGAAGCCGCCGGGGCTGTTGCAGGCTTCGACGACCGAACCCATGCGGCCGGTTTCAGCCATGACGGTTCCAGTCGGACGCACCCAGCAGGCGACCGGGACGGTGGCGCGCAGCCGATAGGAATGTCCCGCCGTCGGACCGGCGGAGGCGATCTGCGGCGCCAGAATAGCGGTCAGGCCCGCGGCGATCGCCAGAAACGTACGGCGTTTTGCCGACTTCAGCTTGGTCATGACGTCCTCATCACCCTTGATTTCAATGGGACGATACTTGGCGGCTCTTAACTTCACGCGATCAGACAGGCTTAGCGGGCGCTTAAGTCCCATCGTAAACCGGCGCTAACCTTGTTGGCCTGAGAGCGCCCGGACGCGGCGGATGGTCGGGGCTGGAACGCATGAAAAAGGGGGCGCGATCCGCATCGCGCCCCCGATAAGATGGGTTAGCCTGTATGGGGGCGTCAGGTCTTGGCGCCGGCCCGGCCGCGGCCCAGTTCGCGGTTCAGCCACAGGGCCAGCAGGGTGCAGACGGCGCCCGACAGCAGATAGCCGCCGCCCGCCACCAGACCGAACTTGCCCGACAGGGCCAGGGCCGCCAGCGGGGCGAAGCCGGCGCCGAACAGCCAGGCCAGGTCCGAGGTCAGGGCCGAGGCGGTGTAGCGGTTTTTCAGGCTGAAGCTGGATGCGATGGAACCGGAGGCCTGGCCGAACGACAGGCCCAGCAGGACGAAGCCCAGGATCATGTAGGCCAGTTCGCCGACGGGGCCGCCGTCCAGCATCTGCGGCGCGAAGCCGGAGAAGGCGGCGATGCCGGCGGCGGTGACGGCCAGCAGGGCGCGACGGCCGTAACGGTCGGCCAGCCAGCCCGAGGCCAGGATGGCGGCCAGGCCGAAAACGGCGCCGACCAGTTCGATCATCAGGAAGCGGGCGGGCGATTCCTCCGTGTAGAGGAAGACCCAGGACAGCGGGAACACCGTCACCATGTGGAACATGGCGAAGCTGGCCAGGGGGGCGAAGGCGCCGATGACGATGCCGCCGCCTTCTTCGCGCACGGCCTTGGTGACGGGGGCGGGATGCAGTTCCAGCGTCTCGAACGCGGCCTGGAAGGCGGGCGTCACCACGATGCGCAGGCGGGCGAACAGGGCCACCACGTTGATGGCGAAGGCCACGAAGAAGGGATAGCGCCAGCCCCAGTCGAGGAAGTCTGCGGCCGTCAGCTTGGTCAGGAAGTAGGCGAACAGGGCGCTGGCCACGATCAGGCCGAAGGGCGCGCCCAGTTGCGGCACCATGGCGTACCAGCCGCGACGGTTCTCCGGCGCGCTGACGGCCAGCAGCGAGGCCATGCCGTCCCAGGCGCCGCCCAGGGCCACGCCCTGGCCGATGCGCAGGGCGATCAGTACGACCGCCGCCCAATGGCCGACCTGGGCATAGCTGGGAAGGAAGCCCAGGCAGACGGTGGACAGGCCCAGCAGGAAGAGGGCGATGGTCAGCTTGGTCCCGCGCCCGAACCGCCGGTCGATGGCGATGAACAGGGCCGTGCCGAACGGACGGGCGATGAAGGCCACGGCGAAGACCGCGAAGGACAGCAGGGTCCCGCCCAGCGGGCCCGCATAGGGGAAGACCAGCTGCGGGAAGACCACGACCGAGGCGATCGCATAGACGAAGAAGTCGAAGAATTCCGACGTTCGGCCGATGATGACGCCGATCGCAATTTCTCCGGCGTCGATTTTGCCGTGTCGCGCGTTGATCTGGCTGGCGTCCCGCTCGAGGGACTCTGAAGAAGGCGCGCCGCTGGTGGCGTTCATGACCGATGACGTTCCCTGGACCCGGGCGCGACACGCGCGCCGACATGGTAAGAATGACGAAAGCCGCCATTTGCTCCCGATCGGCGTCGGGGGGGATAGGACG
>NZ_DASWXW010000214.1:0-1700 GCF_036405315.1 Brevundimonas sp.
ATTTCGGTGCCCAACGCCGACGCCGAGCGCATCTGGAACCTGCTGCTGAGCGACGCCCGCGTGAAGCCGATCGGTTTGGGCGCCCGCGACTCGCTTCGTCTGGAAGCCGGCCTGCCGCTGCACGGCCACGACATCGACGCCGAAACCAGCCCGGTCGAGGCCGCGCTGACCTTCGCCCTGTCCAAGTCGCGCAAGGAAGCCGCCGACTTCAACGGCGCCGAACGTATCCTGAAGGAACTGGCCGACGGCCCGTCGCGCGTCCGCATCGGCCTGAACGTCAAGGAAGGCGCCCCGGCCCGTGAAGGCGCCGAAATCGCCGACATGGACGGAAACGTGATCGGCAAGATCACCTCGGGCGGCCCCTCGCCGACTCTGGGGCGCAACATCGCCATGGGCTATGTCCCGCCGGCCTTCGCCGCCCTGGGCACGGACCTGAAAGTCATCGTCCGCGGCAAACCCGCCGCCGCCGAAGTCGTCGCCATGCCCTTCGTGGCGACCCGCTATTATCGCAAACCTAAAGCCTGAGAGATCAGACACATGCGCTTCACCAAGGATCACGAGTGGGTTCGCCTCGAGGGCGACGTCGCCACGGTCGGCATCTCCAAGCACGCCGCTGACGCCCTGGGCGACGTGGTGTTCGTCGAGACGCCCGAAGCCGGCAAGACCGTCTCGGTCGGCGACAGCTTCGCCGTCGTGGAATCGGTCAAGGCCGCCTCGGACGTCTACGCCCCGGTCGCCGGCGAAGTGGTCGAGGGCAACGCCGCCCTGGCCTCGGCCCCGGAAACCGTCAACGCCGACCCGGAAGGCGAAGGCTGGTTCGCCAAGATCAAGATCGCCGACGCCTCGGCCGTCGACGCCCTGATGGATCAGGCCGCCTACGACGCCTACCTGACCACCCTCTAAGGCTCCCGCCTTCTCCGCTCATCCCCGCGGAAGCGGGGACCCAGCTCTTTGGGATCAAGCAGCGGTGTTTGAAGCTTAAACCTGGGTCCCCGCTTCCGCGGGGATGAGCGGAATAAAGTAATGCGCTACCTCCCCCTGACGCCCGACGACCGTGAGGCCATGCTGGCCGCCATCGGCGCGAAATCCATCGACGACCTGTTTGTCGACGTGCCGCAGGCCGCGCGCCGCGACGGCTTTGTCGACCTGCCCCGCGTGGCGGGCGAGCTGGAGGTCGAACGCGCCCTCTCGGCCATGGCCGGCAAGAACGCCACGGCCGGAACCGTCCCCTTCTTCTGCGGCGCCGGCGCCTACAAGCACCACGTCCCGGCCACGGTCGATCACGTGATCCAGCGGTCGGAATTCCTGACCAGCTACACCCCCTACCAACCGGAAATCGCGCAAGGGACCCTGCAGTACCTGTACGAATTCCAGACCCAGGTCGCGAACCTGACCGGCATGGAAGTCGCCAACGCCTCGCTCTATGACGGCTCGACCGCCATGGCCGAGGGCGTGCTGATGGCCACCCGCGTGACCCGCCGCAACAAGGCCGTCATCTCGGGCGGCGTGCACCCGCACTACGTCAAGGCCACCGAGACCGTGGTTCACGCCGTCGGCGTCGAGACCCAGGCCCTGACCGCCGCCGTCGACGCCGAAGACGCCGTCATCGCCGCCATCGACAAGGACACGGCCTGCGTCGTCGTCCAGACCCCGAACGTCTTCGGCACCGCCACCGACGTCACCAAGATCGCCGAGGCCGC
>NZ_DASWXW010000215.1:0-3687 GCF_036405315.1 Brevundimonas sp.
TCGCAGCGGGTGAAGCTGTATCGCCGGCTGCTGCCGATCGTCATCCTGGTGCTGGCGGGGGGCGCCCTGACCTGGACCGTCTTCCGCACCGTCATGTCGGGCGTCGAGCGCCGCGCCACCCAGGGGCAGGAGGTCCGGCTCGACAATCCGATGTTCCACGGCCAGGACGCGCAAGGGCGTTCCTTCGTCATCGGCGCCCAGGGGGCGGTGCGCGATGGAACCACCGGCCACTTCCGCCTGATCGGCCCGGCGCTGAAGCTGAACCTGGGCGGCCGCAAGGTCACGGAGCTGACCGCCGACGGCGGCACCTATGTCGAGACCCAGCGCAAGGTCGTGATCGGGCCGAACGTCAAGATTTCGGACGGCGGCTCCGGCTTCGTCCTGACCACGCCGGAAGCCGTGGTCGACACCAACACGGGCGTAGTGACAGGCGACAAGGGCGTCCAGGGGCAAGGCCCCCTTGGAACCATCAAGGCTTCGTCCTATGCCATCTATGATCAGGGCCAACGGGTCGTCTTCAGCGGCCAGGGCGACAACAAGATGAGCGGGACCATCAACCCCGCGGGATCCGGCAGATGACCATGTCCAAGTCGAACACCATGATCGCAGGCGCCGCCCTGCTTCTGGCCCTGACGGTCCCCGCGACGTCGGGCGCCCAGAGCGCGCGCGCCGACGCCTCGAAGCAGCCCGTGCAATACGGGGCCGACGGCGGCGAATACACCCCCAACGGCTTCGCCCTGCGCGGCCGGGCCGAACTGACGCAAGGCGGCAATCGCCTACGCGCCGACGCCATCACCGGCGTCACGGCCAACGGCGACCTGAGCCGGGTCGAGGCGACCGGCAACGTCTATTTCGTCACCCCGGACCAGAGCATGCGCGGCGACCGCGCCGTCTACACCCTGTCCAACGCCGAGGTGGTGGTGACGGGCGACGTCATCCTGACCCAGGGCAAGAACGTCCTGACCGGCAGTCGGCTGGTCTATAACGTCCGCACCGAGACCGCCCGCATGGAAGGCGGAAGCGGCCGGGTGCAGGGCGTCTTCTATCCGCAAGGGAACTGACCCCGCTTGGCGCGCAAGGAACTCTCAGCCCTCAACCTCGACCAGGCGACCACCGACGAAACGGCCGCCCCTGAAGAGGCGCGCCACACCGGCCTGCGCGTCGAGCACATCGCGCGCAGCTTCGGTCAACGCAAGGTGGTCAAGGACGTCTCACTGACCGTCCAGCGCGGCGAGGTCTGCGGCCTGCTGGGGCCCAACGGGGCGGGCAAGACCACCTGCTTCTATATGATCACCGGCCTGATCCCGGCCGACAGCGGCGCGATCTGGCTGGACGGCGAAGAGATCACCCAGCAGCCCATGTATCAACGCGCCCGCATGGGTCTGGGCTATCTGGCGCAGGAAGCCTCCATCTTCCGCGGCATGACGGTCGAGCAGAACATCAAGGCCGTGGTCGAACTGCACGAAAAGACCGCCGCCGGCGTCCGTGAGGAAACCACCCGCCTGCTGGAAGAACTGCGCATCGACCACCTGCGCCACGCCCCGGCCACCGGCCTGTCAGGCGGCGAGCGTCGTCGCGTCGAGATCGCCCGCGCCCTGGCGGCCCGCCCCAGCTTCATGCTGCTGGACGAACCCTTCGCCGGCATCGACCCCCTGGCCATCGCCGACATCCGTCACGTGATCCGCTACCTGTCCAGCCAGGGCATCGGCGTGCTGATCACCGACCACAACGTCCGTGAGACCCTGGACATCATCGACCGCGTCTCGATCATTTCGGCCGGTTCGGTCCTGTTCGAAGGCACGGCCGACGAGGCCGTCGGCGACCCCGAGGTGCGCCGCGTCTATCTGGGCGAAATGTACGCCTGACGCGCTGCGACCATCTGGCGAACGCCTTGTTCGCCAGACGTTAAGTTCTCTGCCGCACGATCCCAGCAAGAACCGGGCCAAAGCGGCTCGCGGGAGGGATTAAGGCGCCGTGATCGGTCAGAGGCTGGAGGTCAGACAGGGTCAGGGGCTGGTCATCACGCCCCAACTGCAGCAGGCGATCAAGCTGCTGCAACTGTCGAATCTCGAGCTGGAAGCCTTCGTCGAGGGCGAGCTGGAACGGAACCCCCTGCTGCAACGCGACGAAGGCGACGCCGGGGGCGAAGCCAGCTCCGAGCCTGTCGAGACCGCATCATCCGGCGAGGCCGGCGAGTTGCAATTCACCGAACCCTCGGGCGAGGCCGAACGCGCCATGGATGCGCGCGCCGAGGATCTCTACGACGACGCCCCGCCCGGCGAACGCGACGCCGACCGCAAGCGCGACGCCGGCGAGTCGGGCGAGCAGCCCGGCCTGTCCGACTGGTCTCGCGTCGGCGGCGGCGGTCTGGACGGCGAGGGCCTGGAGCGCCCCGACACCCGCGAGGCGACACTGTGGGAGCACCTGCAGGCCCAGGCCTCGTCCGCCGGGTTCAGCGCCGCCGATCACGCCATCGCCCTGACCCTGATCGACGCCACCGACGAGGGCGGCTACCTGCGCGCCGAACTTCAGGAGATCGCCGACCGCCTGGGCGTCGACCTGGAGCGCATCGAATCGGTGCTGGCCGTCTGCCACGGCTTCGAGCCGACCGGCGTCATGGCGCGTTCCGCGCCCGAATGCCTGAAGCTGCAACTGATTGAGCGCAACCGCTTCGACCCGGCCATGGCGGCCCTGCTGGACCATCTGGAGCTTCTGGCGCGGCGCGACTTCCCTGCCCTGCGCAAGGCCTGCGGGGTCGACGCCGAGGACCTGACCGACATGATCGCCGAGCTGAAGGCTCTGACGCCGCGCCCCGGCGCGGGCTTCGGCGGCGAGCCGGCCCAGACCGTCGTGCCCGACGTCCACGTCCGTCCTGATCCAGCCGGCGGCTGGCGGGTCGAGCTGAACGCCGACACCCTGCCCCGCCTGCTGATGGACAAGCGTTATCACGGCGTGGTCGCCGCCGGCGCGCGCTCGGAAACGGAAAAGGCCTTCGTCGCCGACTGCGCCGCCCAGGCCAGCTGGCTGGTCAAGTCGCTGGACCAGCGGGCCAAGACCATCCTCAAGGTCGCCTCCGAGATCGTGCGCCAGCAGGACGCCTTCCTCGCCTTCGGCGTGGAGTTCCTGCGCCCCCTGACGCTGAAGACGGTGGCCGACGCCATCGAGATGCATGAATCAACGGTCAGCCGCGTCACCTCGAACAAGTATGTCGCCACCCCGCGCGGGGGGTTCGAGCTCCAATTCTTCTTCACCGCCGCCATCCAGTCGTCAGAAGGCGGCGCCCTGCACTCGGCCGAGGCCGTGCGCCACCGGATTAAATCGATGATCGACGGCGAGTCTGTCGGCGGCGACGTGCTGAGCGACGACCGGATCGTCGAAATCCTCAATGAGGCCGGCATCGACATCGCCCGGCGCACCGTCGCCAAGTATCGGGAAGCCTTGAGAATTCCGTCGTCCGTCCAGCGCCGCCGCCTGCTCAAGACCGGCTGATCACGTCCTGTTGCAAGCGTCACCACAAATCGGTGATCGGCGTTGACACCAAACGCAACCCGTCGCGTTCTATGCCTATGCAGATCCAAGTCAGCGGCAAGCAAGTGGATGTCGGCGAAGCGCTAAGCTCGCGCATCTCCCAGGAACTCGAAGAGGGAGTCGGCAAGTATTTCGCCCGTGGCGGCGAAAACGCCGAGG
>NZ_DASWXW010000216.1:0-2153 GCF_036405315.1 Brevundimonas sp.
TATTCCTGTTTCCCGTCCCGTTGACGACCGGATTATATGCGCTCGCGGGCCTGTGCTTGGTCGCGGCCATGGCGACGGTTGCCGCCGTCTATTTTCTGAAGAGGGCTAGCCGACCCACGATCAAGGTCCGCTAAGGGTCGAATGCAGTCAAGGCTAGGCCTGCCATAGGCTGTCATCCCGGGCGGCCGTCAGGCCGATCGGGGACCCAGACGTCGGCTTCAAATGGCAGGAGCGAGGAAGCGTCCGCCGCCTGGGTTCCGGGTTCGCTGCGCGCCCCGGAATGACGGCGGGAGTGCGCCGCGCCTCAGGCCGCCTGCGACTGAACCCGTTGCGGGGTGGAGCCGGCCGGGGCGATGGCGCCTTCGGGGGCGCGGAGGGGGAGGTCGAACCAGACGGTGGTGCCGTGGCCGGGTTCGCTCTCGATGGTCATGCGGCCGCGATGCAGCTCGATCAGCGACTTGGTCAGGGCCAGGCCCAGGCCGGTGCCTTGCGTGGTCTTGGAGTGCTGGCCCTCGACCTGTTCGAAGGGCTGGGCCAGGCGCTCCAGATCCTTGGCGGCGATGCCGATGCCGGTGTCGGCCACCGAGATCCGCACATGGTCGGCGTCCTGAAGCGCGACCTTGACCGTGACGGCGCCGCCCTCGGGCGTGAACTTCACCGCGTTGGAGATGAGGTTCAGCAGCACCTGTTTCAGGCCGCGATGGTCGGCCTCGACCGCGACGGCGTCGGGCGCCGTCAGGGCCAGGGTCAGGCCTGATTCCTGCGCCTTGCCCCGCATCAGGCGGATGGCTTCGCTGCACAGGCCGTTCAGCGACAGGACCTCGTAGTGCAACGTCAGCTTGCCGGCCTCGATCTTGGCCATGTCGAGGATGTCGTTGATCAGGCTGAGCAGATGCTGGCCCGAGGCGTGGATGTCGGCGGCGTAGCCCTTGTAACGCTTGTCGCCCAGGGGGCCGAACATCTCGCCGGCCATGATCTCCGAGAAGCCGTTGATGGCGTTCAGCGGGGTGCGCAGTTCATGGCTCATGTTGGCCAGGAATTCGGACTTGGCCTGGTTGGCGGCCTCGGCCCGGGTCATGGCGACCTCGTATTTGCGGGCCAGCAGCGAAAGCTTGGCCTGGCTGGTCTCCAGTTCGGCCACCATGTTGCGCAGTTCGTCGGCGGCGCGACGGCGCTCGGCTTCCTGACGGCGGATGACGGTGATGTCGGCGCAGATGACCACCGTGCCGCCGTCGCCGGTGAAGCGTTCGGCCATCTGCAGCCAGCGGCCGTCCTTCAGCTCGACCTCGCGGACGCCGGCCCGGCCGCTGGCCGACGGGTGTTCGGCCTTGATGGCCTCGGCGGCGATCAGGTTCAGGGCCTCCTTCTGGGCCCCGCGCGCGACCACGCCCGCCGGGAAGGCGAAGGCGTCCTGGAAGGCCTGGTTCCACAGGATCAGGCGGCCCTGGCGGTCGAACAGGACGAAGGCGTCGGACACGCTCTCGATGCCGTCGCGCAGGCGGTTCTCGGCGGCCTGGGCCTGGGCCTTGGCGCGGCGGGCCTCGGTGATGTCCAGGGCCACGCCCATCAGGCTGACGTAGCCGCCGTCGCGGCGCGGCTGGCGCGACTGGCCGCGGGCGTCGATCCAGCGCACCCCCCCGGCCTTGAGCGGCACGGGGAAGGTGACGTCGAAGGCGCCGTGCGCCGCGGCCACGTCCAGGGCGTGGACCAGGGTCTGGCGATAGCGCGGATGGACCCGCTCGATCAGGGCCTGGGTGGTCAGGGTCGCGCCGGTCTCCACCTCGAGCAGGGCGGCCATGTAGTCGGACAGGACGACCTCGCCGCGGGCCAGATCCCATTCCCAGACGCCGCAGCGCGCCGCCTCGACCGCGACGCGGAAGCGCCGCTCGGTGTCGGCCCAGCGACGGCCGGCGCGGGCCTGACGCCAGTTCTGCAAGGCGACGACGGCTAGGAACAGCACCACCAGCATCAGCGGCCCGGCCAGCAGCCAGGCGTCGTCCAGCCAGGCCGAAAGCCCGCTGGGAACCGGCATGGCCGTCACCACGGCCAGCCCCGTGGCGCCGATGGCGGCTGAGGCCGTCAGCCGGGCGCGGCCGTCCGGCCCCTTCACGGCCCTGGCGGTCGCTGTCGGAGCCTGCCCCGCCGGGACGACG
>NZ_DASWXW010000217.1:0-12640 GCF_036405315.1 Brevundimonas sp.
GCGGCCTGCGAACGGCCCCAGAGCCACAGGGCCAGGGCCAGCATCAGGCCCGCGCCGAACAGCAAGGCGAGCGCGTCGGCGGTCTGGCGGCCATAGACCCAGGCCAGCCACAGGGCGGCGCCGTACATGGGGAAGGCCAGCAGGTTCCTGAGCGTCTCCATCCACGGCCCCGGCCTGGGCAGGCGGGCCAGCAGGCGCGGGCTGAGGCTGATCAGGACATAGGGCAGGGCCAGACCCAGGCCGAGCATCAGAAAGACCGCCAGGGCCATCGGCCAGGGCATCAGCAGGGCGGCGCCCAGGGCGAAGGCCATGAAGGGGGCGGTGCAGGGCGCGGCCACGACCACGGCCAGAACCCCGGTGAAGAAGGCGCCCGCCGCTCCCGGAAGACGCGCCAGCGGGCCGTGGCCCGCGCCCTGCAGGCCGGCGCCGACGTGGAAGACGCCCGACAGGTTCAGGGCCACCGCCAGCATCAGCAGCGACAGGGCCGCGACCACGCCGGGCGACTGCAGCTGGAAGCCCCAGCCCAGGGCCTGACCGCCCGCGCGCAGGGCCAGCAGCGCCCCGGCCAGGATCAGGAAGGTGGCCAGCACCCCGGCGAGGAAGGCCAGGCCGTCGCGGCGCGCCTCGGCCGGGTGGTGGGCCGAACGGCTCAGCGCCGCCGCCTTCATCGCCAGGATGGGGAAGACGCAGGGCATGAGGTTGAGGATCAGCCCGCCCAGCAGGGCGAACAGGGCGGCCTGCACGAAGGCGGCGAGGGTCGTGGCCGGGGCCGGGCCTTGCGCCGCCTCGCCGTCGCCGAGCATTCCCTCGCCCGTCGCGCCGGTCAGGGCCGGGCCCTGATCCGCGACAATTTCCCAGGCGCCGAGGTCGGTGGACAGGATGCCCGCGACCGGCCCTTTCAGACCATCGGCGGTCAGGCCGCGTCCGGGGGCGAGGCTAAGGGTCAGGCCCTGCGGACCGCGCTGGCCCGTCTGGGCGGCGGCGTGGTCGATGATCCCGCCCTCGAAGGGAAAGAAATAGGCCCATTTCGGCGCGGCGCCCGCCAGCGGTCCGCCGGTCGCGCTCAGGGTCAGCCGGCCGTCGGCGAAGGCGACGCGGGCCTCGATCCCGGCGGGGCGGGGGGCGGCGGCGACCACGTCCTGCACGGCCTGACCGTAACGCGGGTCCAGCGGCGCCGCGCCTTCGCGCACCGGCAGATTGAGGGCCAGGTCCAGGTCCTCGGGCACGCACATCTGGTCGCTGCAGACGTAGAAGTGGGCAGTAACGCGCAGGGAAAGGGTCTGGCCGGGGCGAGCGGAGGCAGGAACCCCGATCGGCACGGGCAGGAAGACCCTGTCCGAATAGCCGTAGTTCATCAGGCTTTGCAGCCGCTGTCGCTCCGGCAGGGGCCACAGAATGTCGCCAGCGACGACGCCGGCGGGCAGAGTCCAGGTCAGAGTGGTCGGGCCGCCGGAATCGCCGGGATTGCGCCAATAGGTGTGCCAGCCGGGCTGGATCGTCTGGCGCACGGCGACGACGGCGGTCGAGCCGGGCGCGGCCCAGGCGCTCATGGCGACCAGTTCGGCCTCGATCCGTTCGGTGCGCCGCGGCCCTGCGACGGCGACCGGGGCGGCGCCTGCCTTCAGCGCCGCGTCCAGGGCGGAGGGGGCGGCGGCGGCCGGGAGGGCGAAGGTCAGCCAGACGAGGAGGGCGGCGAGCAGGCGCAAGGGGCGAAGGACCAGACGGTTGATGGGCGGGCCGGACCTTAGCCGCCGCGCGCCGTCACAGCCACCGTCCCCTGAGGGTCGGCCACGGGACCGTCTGACGCAGCCCCTGTCGCAGCCCCGCGGGAAGGTCAGCGCCGGGGCTGGGCCTCGATCATCACCTCGGTGCGGCGACGCAGGGGATCGTTGACGCCGTTGACCACCGCGCCCTCGGCGCCGGCGGCGGCGACCTCGAAGGCGGGGGCGGGCAGGCCGACCCCGGCTAGGGCCTCGGCCACGGAGCGGGCGCGGCGCTCGGACAGGGACTGGTTCGACGCGGCCGTGCCGGTGCGGGCGTCGGCCAGGCCGAGGACCTGAACCCTGGTGATGTCGCAGCCCTGCAGCTGGGTCGCGGTCAGGCTGATGGCCTCGCGGGCGGCGACGGTCAGGCGCGCCTGATCCTGATCGAAATAGACCTCGAACCGTTTGGAGGCGCAGGCGGCGGGATTGCTGACCAGATCGCTGCGTTTCTTGTAGGCGCCGGGCGTGGAGCAGCCGGCCAGGATTGCGACAGTCAGGCCGCCGACGACGGCGGGGAGGATCGGTTTCATCAGTCAGCCCCTCGACAGAACGCCCAGCCCCGGGCGTGCAAGATCACGACAGCAGAAAGGGCGGCCCGCGTTCGCGGACCGCCCTCGAAACCTGACCCGAAAAGCCTCCGGGCGCCAGTCGTCTCAGTAGCGACGCTGACCGTTCTCCCAGTAGCACTCGGTCTGGCGGTTGTCGTAGCAGTAGTAGTAACGGCCCTGATTGTCGCGATAGCGTTGCTGGTTGGCGCGGTCCTGGTTCGAACCGCGGATGGCGCCGGCCGCGCCGCCCACCACGGCGCCGATGGCCGCGCCGGTCGCCGCGTTGCCGCCGCCGACATTATTGCCGATGATGGCCCCGGCCACCGCGCCGATGCCGGCGCCGATGGCGCCCTGACGCACGGTTTCGTTGCTGCCGCCGCCGTAATACGGGTCACTGGCGCAGGCGGTGACCAGAAGGCCGGCGCCGGCGATGGCGATGATCGCCTTGTTCATGGATCTGTCCTTCATCCCGAGGGGGCTCCCCTGAAGCTCAAAGAACGCAGCGCGAAGACGGCGGTTCCGGGGCGAGGACGACAAGCTTCACATTATTTCGTTCTAGGGCTCCGGTTCATCGGAACCCGGGCGTGAAACGAGGCGTTCGCCGCCCATGACCGACGTCCCACCCGATGCGGGCGCGCCCGCCGCCGACCCCGACACGCCCCGTCTTAGGCCTCACGCCGTGATGAAAAGGGTGACGATCCTGGTTAATCCCCTGTCCGGCGGGGTCGGGCCCCAGGCCGCGGACGAAGCCGAAGCCATCCTGTCCCTTTATGACTTCGAGGCGACGGTGGTCACGCTGGAGGGGGCGAAGATCCCCGAGCAGATCGCCGAGGCGCTGGAGGCTCGGCCCGACGTCCTGTTCGTCCTGGCCGGAGACGGCACGGCGCGGTCGGTGGCGACGCGGGCCGGGGCCGGAGGGCCCCTGATCGCGCCCCTGCCCGGCGGCACCATGAACATGCTGCCCAAGGCCCTCTACGGCACTGGCGACTGGAGGCTGGCCCTGCGCCGGGCGCTGGAGGAGGGCGAGCCCCAGGCCGTGTCGGGCGGAGTGGTTGAAGGCGAGGCCTTCTATTGCGCCGCCATTCTGGGCTCGCCCGCCCTGTGGGCCCCGGCGCGCGAGGCGATGCGGACCGGCAGGCTGAAGCTGGCCTGGATGCATGGGCGCCGGGCGTTGAAGCGGGCCTTCACCGGCCGCATCCGGTTCAGGCTGGACGGCGCGCCGCCGCGCCGGGCCGAGGCCCTGGTGCTGATCAGCCCGCTGATCTCTCGGGTCATGGAGGCGCCGGTGGGGCTGGAGGCGGCGGCCATGAATCCCTCCGACGCGGCCCAGGCCTTTCGGCTGGCGGCCCGCGCCCTGTTCGACGACTGGCGGCACGACCCCAATGTCACGACCCGGCCGGCGCGCTGGATCACCGTCTCGGCGCGCTCGAAGATTCCGGCGGTGATCGACGGCGAGCCCATGCTGCTGGGCCGCGACGCCAGCGTCAGCTTCCTGCCGCGCGCCTTCATGGCTCTGGCGCCCCGGTCGCCGGCGGCGGAGAGCGACCGCTGATGGGACGGGTGCTGCAATTCTCGGACGTGCATTTCGGCTGCGAGCATGTTCATGCGGTCGCCGCCGCCCTGGACTACGCCCATGCCGTGCCGAACGATCTGGTGCTGATCACCGGCGACATCACCCAGCGGGGGCTTCCGGCCGAATTCGCCGCGGCGGGGGCGTGGATCCGGGCCATGCCGCAGCCGGTCTTCGTCACCGTCGGCAATCACGACGTGCCCTATTGGGACGTGATGGCCCGGCTGTTCTGGCCGTGGCGAGCGTTTGAGCGCACGGTCGGCCATCCGGCCCACGATCATGAGTTCCGGCGCGGTCATCTGATGGTGCGCGGGGTCACGACGGCGCGCGGCTGGCAGGCTCGGGCCAACTGGTCCAAGGGGGTGATCGACCTGAACCAGACCCGCCGCGCCGCCGAGGCCCTGCGTCATGCGCCGATCGGGGCGCTGCGGATTCTCGCCTGCCACCATCCGCTGATCGAGATGATCGGCGCGCCGATGACCGGCGAGGTCAAGCGCGGCGACCGGGCCGCCCTGATCTTCGCCGAGGCGGGTGTGGACCTGATCACGACGGGCCATGTCCATGTGCCCTTCGCCCTTCCGGTGGATCTGGCGGGCGTCGATCTGTCGGATCGCTGTTCCTACGCTGTCGGTTGCGGGACCCTGTCGCACCGCGAGCGCGGGGCGCCGCCCAGCTTCAATCGGATCGATTGGGACGCGCGTGAGATTGTGGTGACGGCGGTGGTCTGGACCGGCAAGCGGTTCGAGGATCACCAGACCTGGCGGCTGCCGCGACGCCAGGATACGCGCCGGCTCGAGACGGCGCCCGATCCCTCGACGCCCGGCGAAATGGAGGCCGCGGTCGTCTGAGCTTCCGGTTTGCGCAAGAAAAAGGCCCCGGCGGCGCGCCGCCGGGGCCTTTCGGGCCGTTTTCAGACCCAGGTCAGATCCGCGGCCCGCGCCCGCGCATCCCGCCGACAACCAGCGAAACCACGAACAGGATGACCGCGATGATGGCGATGAATTTGGCGATCTCGAACGACATGCCCG
Organism: Brevundimonas sp.; assembly: GCF_036405315.1. Lineage (GTDB taxonomy): Bacteria > Pseudomonadota > Alphaproteobacteria > Caulobacterales > Caulobacteraceae > Brevundimonas. The sequence goes on from NZ_DASWXW010000217.1 coordinate 4,910, forward strand.
AGATTCCGCCGAACCCGAGCACAGCGGCGACCAGGGCGATGATAAAGAAGATGATGGCCCAGCGAAGCATGGGTAGTCCTCCGGAAGGTTGTTGCGGAAGCAAAACCGTCGACCTTTGCCGTCGACCGTTCCACCTGGGCTAACAACGTCCCGAAGGCTTGACCGTTCCGCGCTTTATCGCCGGCGCGAGCGGCTCTTTTCGGTGAAGGCCGCCGCCACCATGGTGGCCAGGGCCGGGTTGCGCAGGAATATGAAGCCCCCGGCCAGGGCCGCCGCCGCGCCGAGGATCGGGCGTTCCTGGAACAGGTGGAAGGCGCGCATGCCCAGGCTTTCCGGCTCCTGGTCCTCTTCCTCCTCCTCGCCGTGCGCGCGGCGCACGAAGACCAGGGCGACGATCAGGGCGATGACGGCGAAGAGAGCCGAGGTGATGGCCGCCGCCGCCAGCGGGACGACGACGAGCGCCAGCAGATAATAGACCGTGGCGCCGAGGGCGACCATGGACACGAAGCCCGCGCCGGCGGCGACGAAGGTCGCGACCGCGCGATTGACCAGCCCCCGCCCGAACATCAGCGGCGACGACCGGCGATGAGCAGGCCCAGGACGAAGCCGACCCCCAGAGCGATGGCGGTGGACTGAACGGGGCGTTCCCGCACCCGCTCGACGACATAGCGTTGGGCTTCCTCGAAACGCTCGGCGGCGTCATCGTAATATTCGCGGCCGCGCACGCGGGCGTCGGCGTAATAGCCGCGCGCCTTTTCACGCAGTTCCTCGCCCTGCTCGCGCAGGCGGGCTTCGGCCTCGGCGGCCTTTTCCTTGAGGCGCTGCGTTTCCTCGCGCGCGCCCGTCTTCAGATCCTCCTTGAGGGTCTTCAGGTCGTTCTTGATGTCTTCCCGAGCCTTGGTCGTGGCCATGATGCGCGCTCCGCTGGGTGTGTAAGCTTGACGATTAAATAGAGAACCCCTGCCCCGAACGCCACACCGACGACCAAGGTTCCTGCAATGCAGCAATCCCCGGGCCCCGATGCAAGGCCTGGCGCACGCCCCTTCTGGCGTCGTCCGGAGCCTCGTCCTAGAACATGGGCATGACCCAATGGCTGTTCCCGCCCGCCCCGACGCCGTCCCTGCCCATTGTCGGCCCGGATGGCGACGATGACCGTCGTTTCCCGGTTCGCCGCATCCTGTGCGTCGGCCAGAACTACGCCGCCCACGCCCGCGAGATGGGGGCCGATCCGTCCAAGCCCGCGCCCTTCTTCTTTTCCAAGCCGGCCGACGCCCTGGTCGTGGACGGGGCCGATCCGGCCTATCCGTCGGCGACCGCCAACCTGCACCACGAGGTCGAACTGGTCTTGGCCGTGGGCGAAGGCGGGGCGATCGCGGGCTGGGCCGTCGGCGTCGATCTGACGCGGCGCGACCTGCAATCGGAGGCGAAGGCCAAGGGCCGGCCGTGGGAGGCGGGCAAGGCCTTCGACCAGTCGGCCCCCTGCGGCGCCCTGACCCTGGGCGCTCTGCCCGAGGCCGACGCGGCGATCACGCTCAAGGTCAACGGCGAGACGCGCCAGTCGGGCCGTCTGTCGGACATGATCTGGGACCCGGCCGGGATTCTGGCCAAGGCGGGCGAGCTGTGGATCCTGCAGCCCGGCGACCTGATCTTCACCGGCACGCCCGAGGGCGTCGGGCCGGTGGTTCCGGGCGACCGGGTCGAGGCGAGCATCGACGGTCTGGCCCCGCTCGCCTTCACGGTGCAGCCATGATCCTGCACGGCTATTGGCGCTCGGGCACCAGCTACCGCACCCGCATCGCCCTCAATCTGAAGGGGCTGGCCTATCGGACGGCGCCGGTCGACCTGCGCGCCGGCGAACAGAAGTCCGACGTCTATCTGGCGCTGAATCCGCAGGGGCTGGTCCCGGCGCTGGAGACCGACGACGGCCTGGTCCTGATCCAGAGCCCGGCCATTCTGGAGTGGCTGGAGGAGACCCATCCGACCCCGGCCCTGCTGCCGTCCTCGCCCGCCGAGCGCGCCTGCGTCCGGGCCATGGCCGCCCTGATCGGCTGCGACATCCATCCGCTGAACAATCTGCGGGTGCTGAAGGCGGTGCGCGACCTGGGCGCCGATCAGGCGGGCGTGGACGCCTGGGCCGGGCGCTGGATCCTCGACGGATTCGCCGCGCTGGAGGCCCTGGTGGTGCGTCACGGCGAGGGCTGGTGCTTCGGCGGGGCGCCCACCCTGGCGGATTGCTACCTGATTCCGCAGCTCTATTCGGCGCGGCGTTTCAACGTCGATCTGACCGCGTTTCCGCGCCTGCTGGAGATCGAAATGCGGGCGGAGGCCCATCCGACCTTCGTCGCGGCGCACCCGGACAATCAGCCGGATGCGGATTAAGCCTGTTCATTCACCAACGGCCTTGATTTCGGTCAATCTCCCTTAAGCTTTGGCGGCGAAGGTGGCGGCGTGAGATTCGCCGTCCCGCCTTCTCCGGCCGACCGGCTCGCCATCGCTGTGGTGACTGAGCCCGAACGGTCCCGACCGCTGCCTGCCGGCCAGCGGGAGGACGCCATGCGCCATCTGCTGCAGACGGCGGGCGACGCGGGCGTCGGCCTGGTCGCGACCCGTCCCGAGGGCGACGTCGAGCGCCTGCTGGGCCAGGCCTGGCCCTTCCCTTCGCCCTTCCGCGTCACCGTGCGCACCGTGCCCCTGATTGACGGCCTGGACCGGGTCGAGGCCCGCGCCCGCCGCTCGCTGGAACGCATGGGCCTGCCGCGCGGCGACGCCGTCCTGGTGCAGAACGCCGCTGATCTGGCCGGGGCCGAGGGTCGCGCCCTTTGGGCTCGCTTGACGGCGCTCAAGGAGCGCGGCGTCTTCCGCAAGATCGGCTTCGTCGCCACGGTCGAGGACGGTCCGGCCCTGCTGGCTCGTCGTTTCCAGCCCGACGTGGTGCAGGTCGCCTGCAATATCCTGGATCAGCGCGCGGCGCGCGGCGGGGTCATCGAGGATCTGGCCGCCCAGGGCGTCGAGGTGCATCTGGCCTCGGTCTTCGCGCAAGGCCTGCTGTTCGCCAACCGCGAGAGCCTGCCGCCCGAACTGGCGGCGCACGGCATGGCCCTGTCGCGCACGCGCCGGCGTCTGGCCGAGGCCCGCGTCGATCCGATGCAGGCGGCTCTGGCCTATGCGTTGAACCTGCCCGGCGTGGCCTCGGTGATCGCCAGCGTGGCCTCGGCGGCCGAACTGCGCGCCATCGTCGCCGCCTCGCACGCGGCCAAGCCCGACATCGACTGGGACGCCCTGGCCCTGGACGAGGCCCCCGCCGCCGTCGCCTCGCGCCTGCGCCTGCACGTCAGCAACGCCGCCTGATCCACAGGCGCGGCGGTCTTCTACGCCCACCTGTGCATGACCGCCGCCGTTCCCGCTTGAGGCGGGCGCCCCGATCCGTCAACTTGCGCGGCGTATGAACGCGCCCCTGTCCCATCCCCCGCAAGCCGATCTGAAGCCCGACCTCAAGGCGGATTCGGGCACCACGCCGGTCATGGCGCAGTTCCTGGCGGCCAAGGCCGATCAGCCGGACGCCATCCTCTTCTTCCGCATGGGCGACTTCTACGAATTGTTCTTCGACGACGCGGTGAAGGCGGCGGCGGCCCTGGGCATCACCCTGACCAAGCGCGGCAAGCATCAGGGCGAGGACATTCCCATGGCCGGGGTGCCGGTCCATGCCCTGGACGGCTATCTGGCGCGGCTGATCCGCATGGGCTTCAAGGTCGCCATCTGCGAGCAACTGGAAGCCCCCGCCGAGGCCAAGAAGCGCGGGCACAAGGCGGTGGTCCATCGCGGCGTGGTGCGGGTGGTGACGCCCGGCACCCTGACCGAGGACAGCCTGCTGGACGCGCGCGGGGCCAACCGTCTGGCGGCGGTGGCGATTCGCAAGGGCCGCGCCGCCGTGGCCGTGGTCGAGCTGTCGGCAGGGGCGGTGGACTCGGTGGCCTGCGACCTCGGCGATCTGGGCGCAACGCTGGCGGCTTTCCGTCCATCGGAGGTTCTGGTTCCCGACCGTCTGTTTTCGGACGAAACCCTGAAAGGGGCGTTGGACGGTTCCGGCGGCGTGGTTCAGGCCATGCCCCAGGCCCCGGCCGAGCCGGTCGGGGCGCGCGACCGGGTGCAGCGCCTCTATGGGGTTTCGGCGCTCGACGGCTTCGGCGCCTTCGAGGAGGCCGAGGTCTCGGCGCTAGGCCTGATCGCCGCCTATCTGGAGACGACGCAGGCCGGCAAGATCCCGGCCCTGGCACCGCCGCGCCGCTCGGGCGAGAGCGGCTTCCTGGCCATCGACCCGGCCACGCGCCTCAGCCTCGAGATCGACCGCACCCAGCGCGGCGAGCGCGACGGCTCCCTGCTGCACTGCATCGACCGCAGCGTCACCTCGGGCGGGGCGCGGGCGTTGGCGGAACGCATCTCGCGCCCCTTGCGCGATCCGGCGGCGATCAACGCCGGTCTGGACGCGGTCGAATGGCTGCTGGAGCGGCGCGACCTGCGCCGCGATCTGAGGGAAGGGCTGCGGTCCTCGGCCGACGTGGCGCGGGCCACCTCGCGGCTGGCGCTGGGACGCGGCGGGCCGCGCGATCTGGCGGCGGTCCGCTCGGGCCTGACGACGGCGCAGGCCCTGGCCGGCCTGTTCGCCGCCTCGACCCATGATCCTCTGGCCGGACCGCCGAGCCGGGTTCTGGCCTGTCTCGACCGGCTGACGCTGGACGCCGAGCTGTCGCATCTGCTGGCCGATCTGGTCGACGGCCTGATCGAGGAGCCGCCGCATCTGGCGCGCGACGGCGGCTTCGTGAACCCCGGGCACCGGCCCGAACTGGACGCCGCCCGCACCCTGCGCGACGACAGCCGCCGCGTGGTTGCGGACCTTGAGGCCCGCGCCGTGGCCGAGAGCGGCGTGGCCTTCAAGGTGCGCCACAACGCCGTGCTGGGCTATTTCCTCGAAGCCTCCGCGAAAGCCGCCGAGGGCCTGCTGCGCGCCGGTCCCGACAGCCCCTTCATCCACCGTCAGACCCTGGCCAATCAGGTCCGCTTCACCACGGTCGAGCTGTCGGAACTGGATGCGAAGATCAGCCAGGCCGGGCATCGCGCCCTGGCCATGGAGGGCGAAACCTTCGAGGCCTGGCGGCGCGAGGTCGCGCGGCTGGCTGGCGCATTGCAGGGCGTGGCCGAGGCCCTGGCCGAACTGGACGCCCACGCCGCGCTCGCGGAATGGGCCGAGGAGGTCGGCGCGGTCCGCCCCGTGGTCGACGACAGCCTGTGCTTCGACGTCGAGGCGGGGCGGCACCCGGTGGTCGAGGCGGCGGTGACGGCGCAGGGCGACCCCTATACCCCGAACAATTGTCGACTGGCGGGCGACGGCGCCGGGGCCTCGCGCCTGTCGATCGTGACGGGTCCGAACATGGCCGGCAAGTCGACCTTCCTGCGCCAGAACGCCCTGTTGGTGGTGCTGGCCCAGGCCGGGGCCTTCGTGCCGGCGCGCGCCATGCGGCTGGGCGTGGTCGACCGTCTGTTCAGCCGCGTCGGGGCCGGCGACGATCTGGCGCGCGGCCGCTCGACCTTCATGATGGAGATGGTCGAGACCGCCGCGATCCTGACCCAGGCGACGCCGCACAGCTTCGTCGTTCTGGACGAGATCGGTCGCGGCACGGCCACCTACGACGGCCTGGCCATCGCCTGGGCTACGGCCGAGGCCCTGCACGAGACCAACCGCGCCCGCACCCTGTTCGCCACCCACTACCACGAGCTGGCGCGGCTGGAGGAGCGGCTGGACCACGTCTGCAACCTGTCGATGAAGGCGCGCGAGTGGAACGGCGACCTGGTCTTCCTGCACGAGGCGGCGCCCGGCGCGGCCGACCGCTCCTACGGCGTGCAGGTGGCCCGCCTGGCGGGGGTGCCGGCCTCGGTCGTGGGCCGCGCCCGCGAGGTTCTGGAGCGGCTGGAGAGCGAGAAGACGGCGTCGACGCGCCTGGACGACCTGCCCCTGTTCGCCGCCGTGGCCGAGCCGCCGCCTGCCCCGATCAGCTCGGTGCTCGATGACGCCATGGCCAGCATCGACCCCGATGAGCTGACCCCGCGCGAGGCGTTGGAGGCGCTGTATCGTCTCAAGGGTCTGTCGCGCTCGTGACCCCTCCGGCGGCCCTTGATCCGCGTCTGGTTCAGGCCGCTTCGGCGTCCGACGCGCGCGCCGCCGTCACCGCCGTTTTGCGCGAGAGCTTCGCCATCGACCGCGCCCGCGTCGCCCGGCGTCTGGAAGGCGGGATCGACGGGGCCGAGGCGGCGCGACTCTACGCCGCCGCCGCGGATACGATGCTGACCAGCCTGTGGCGCATCGCGACCGAGGTCCTTTATCCGGCGCCGCAGGAGCGCCTCAGCCTGCTGGCGGTCGGCGGCTATGGGCGGGGCGTGCTGGCGCCCTTTTCCGATCTCGACCTGCTGTTCCTGCGCCCCGGCCAGACGGCGAGCGCCCGCGCTGCGGCGGTGATCGAATTCGTCCATTACGTGCTGTGGGATTTGGGTCTGAAGGTCGGCTCGGCCTCGCGTTCGGTCGGCGAAACCCTGGATCTGGCCCGCAGCGACATGACGGTGCGCACGACCTTGTTGGAAGCGCGGGTTCTGGTCGGCGACGCGGCGCTGGGCGAGAACCTGCTGCGGCGGTTTCGCGCCGAGGTGTCCAAGGCCGATCCTCGCCCCTTCATCGCCGCCAAGATGGAGGAGCGCGACCTTCGCCTGCAGAAGACCGGGGCGGTGCGCTACCGCGTCGAGCCCAATATCAAGGACGGCAAGGGCGGGCTTCGCGACCTGAACACCCTGTTCTGGATCGCCCGGTCGCTGGCGCCGGACAGCGAGCGCGGACAGGCGGCGCTTGAGGGCCTGTTGAGCGCGCGCGAACTGCGCAGCTTTCGCGAGGCCATCGGCTTTCTGTGGAGCGTGCGGATCCATCTGCATCTGGCGGCGGGTCGGGCCGAGGAGAAGCTGACCTTCGACTACCAGCCCGAGATCGCCCGGCGCATGGGCTGGCGCGGGCGCGGCGACGAACTGGCGGTCGAGCGCTTCATGCGCCGCTATTTCCAGGTGGCGCGCGAGGTCGGCGCCCTGACCCGCGCCGTCTCGGCCCAGCTGGAGGCGCGCCAGCAGAAGAAGGCGCAAGGTCTGGCGCGCGGCCTGTCGCGGCTGATCCCGCGTCGGCGCGCGAAACTGGCCTTCGACGGGCTGGCGATCGAGGGCGGGCGGCTGACGGTGACGGGCGGCGCGGTCTTCGCCCATGATCCGGTGCGGCTGCTGCTGCTGTTCGTCGAGGCCGACCGGCTGGATCTGGACCTGCACCCGGACGCCTTCGCCGCCGTGATCCGCGCCCTGCCCCTGGTGTCGCCGGCGCTGCGGCGCGACCCGCGCGCCGCCGAGGCCTTCCTGACGGTGCTGGCCCACGGGGCGCGGCCCTATCGCGTCCTGTCGATCATGAACGAGACGGGGCTGCTGGGCCGGTTCCTGCCTGAATGGGGCCGGATCGTCGGCCAGACGCAGTTCAACATGTATCACGCCTATACGGTGGACGAGCACACCCTGCAGGCGGTCGGGATCATCAACGACATCGCGCGCGGCAAGCTGGAGGCCGACCACCCGGCCTCGACCGCCATCATCCACCGGATCGCCGATATCGAGGCCCTGATGCTGGCCATGCTGCTGCACGACGTGGGCAAGGGCGGC
>NZ_DASWXW010000218.1:0-7590 GCF_036405315.1 Brevundimonas sp.
CAGAAGTACGTCGGCCACGATAACAACCGCGACTACTACCTGTCGGCCATGGCCGAGACGACCAACGTCAACCGCCAGTTCTTCCGCGAGTGGTTCCCGCAGATCATCTACAACCACCACCAGACGGCGCCCGCCGGGACGGTGGTCTTCATGCCGCCCTTCCGCGACCCGTTTAACTACAACTACGACCCGCTGGTCATGGGCACGCTGTCGGAAGTCGGCGCGGCCATGCACAGCCGCCTGATCGAAGAGGGCAAGCCCGGCTCGACCATGCGCAGCGGCGCCAGCTACTCGACCTGGAACAACGGGATGGAACGCTCCATCACCTACTTCCACAACGCGGTCGGCCTGCTGACCGAGATCACCGGCCACCCGACGCCGAGCCAGATCAGCCTGATCCCGCAGAACCAGCTGGCCCGCAACGACCTGCCCATGCCGGTCGCGCCCCAGACCTGGCATTTCGCCCAGTCGATCGAGTACTCGCAGTCGATCAACCGCGCCGTGCTGAACTACGCCTCGCGCAACAAGGACCGGCTGCTGTTCAACATCTGGCGCATGGGCCAGAACGCCATCGACAAGGGCAATACCGACACCTGGCGCATCACGCCGACCGGCGTCGAGGCGCTGGTCGAGGCCGCCGGTCCCTCGGCGGGCCGTCGCGGCGTCGATCCGGCGCTGTATGACAAGGTGCTGCGCGATCCGGCCCGCCGCGATCCGCGCGGCTATGTCATTCCGGCGGATCAGGCCGACCTGCCGACCGCCGTCGCCTTCCTCAACAGCCTGATCAAGACCGGCGTGGACGTGGACCGCGCCACGCGCGCCTTCACCATCGGCGGCAAGACCTATCCGGCCGGTTCCTATGTGGTGAAGACGGCCCAGGCCTATCGCCCGCACGTGCTGGACATGTTCGAGCCGCAGGACCACCCGCACGACCTGCAGTATCCGGGCGGCCCGCCCGCCCTGCCCTATGACGCCACCGGCTATACGCTGGCGCTGCAGATGGGGGTCAAGTTCGACCGCATCCTCGACGGCTTCGAGGCCCCGACCGAGCGCATCGCCGACGTCATGGCCCCGCCGCCCGGCAAGATCGAAGGCTCGGGCCGCGCCGGCTGGCTGATCGACCACGCCCCGGTCAACGGCTACATCCTGACCAACCGCCTGCTGGCGGCGGGCGTGGCTGTCTATTGGCAGGAAGGCGAGACCAGCGTGGGCCGTCAGACCCTGGCCCCCGGCGCCCTGTGGATTCCGGCCAGCGATGCGGCGCGTCCCATCGTCGAGGCGGCCGTGCGCGACCTGGGCCTGAACGCCCACGCCGCCGCCCGCGCCCCCGGCGGCGACAGGATCGCCCTGAAGCCGGTGCGCGTCGGCCTGGTCGACCGCTACGGCGGCTCGATGGCCTCAGGCTGGACCCGCTGGATGCTGGAGCAGTTCGAGTATCCGTTCGAGGTGGTCTACCCGCAGCGTCTGGACGCCGGCGACCTGGCCAGGGACTTCGACGTCCTGGTCTTCGCCTCGGACATGATCCCGACGGACCTGTCGGCGGCGGCGCAGCGCGACCAGCCCGAGCCGGAATCCATCCCGGCCGAGTACCGCGGCTGGCTGGGCAACATCACCGCCGACAAGACCGTGCCGCAAATCGACGCCTTCGTGCGCGGCGGCGGCAGCGTCGTCACCATCGGCTCGGCCCACCGCCTAGCCACGGCCATGGGCGCCCAGGTCGAGGACGTGCTGCGCACTGAAGACGGCAAGCCCCTGGCCTCGACAGACTTCTTCATCCCCGGCGCCATCCTGAAGACCGAGGTCGACAACCGTCAGCCCCTGGCCTTCGGCGCCCCGGCCCAGATGGATGTCTTCTTCAACCGCAACGCCGGCTTCCGCCACGCGGGCGAAGGCGCGCCCATCGCCCGCTATCCGGAACAGGTCGCGGTCTCCAGCGGCTGGGCCATCGGCCCGCAGAAGCTGTCGGGCGCCGACGCGGTTCTGGACCTGCCGCACGGCGACGGCCGGGTGATCGTGCTCGGCCCCGACGTGGTCAACCGCGCCCAGGCCCGCTCGTCGGTCCGCCTGCTGTTCAACGCCCTCCTCTACGGACCGGCGACGACCGCGAAGGCCGACCGATAAGCTCCGACGAGGCGGCGGGCCATGCGCGCGCCGCCTCGGCCTGCTCGGACGAAAAGTTCGGGAAAAGCTGACCTGAAAATCAGCGACGTGTTGGAGCGGCCGGCGGGAATCGAACCCGCGACATTCAGCTTGGGAAGCTGACGTTCTACCTCTGAACTACGACCGCGCTGGCGGCGGACCATAGAGGGCGGGGCTGAAAAGAAAAGGCCCGGCGCGGGGCCGGGCCTGTGGAAATCGGCTGGCGGTCAGCGTCAGTCGGCGACCTGTTCGACATGGACGCCGCGCTGTTCGAGCTGCGCCTGCAGACTGTCGGGACCCGCCAGATGGCCGGCGCCGACCGAGATGAAGGCCGTGCCTGATCCCGCCAGCAGGGTCTGGATCTGATCGGCCCAGGCCTGGTTCCGGCGGGTCAGCATGACGGCGTACATCTCGGCCGATTCATTGCGCATCTCCTGACCGATCAGCACGTCCAGTTCATCGACGTCGCCGGTGGACCAGGCCGTCACCATCCGCCCGAGGAAGGCGTCGGCCTGATCGAATTCCTTGAGCCCCGAGCGCAGCATGGCCAGTTGGGCGGCCTCGGACATGTCGGCGACGAAGCCGATCTGCTGGGGGGCGGTCTCGAAGCCCTTGATCGGCTTGCCCGCGGCGGCGGCGCGAGCGTGCAGGACCTGGTCGCCGCCGTTGGCCGCCACGTAGCCGGCCTTCTGGATCGAGGCGAGGGCCAACTGCAGGCTGGCCAGCCAGGGCCGCAGCGGGTCCAACTGGGCCGCCGTGGCGCCGACGGTGCGCGCCGCGGCGTCGAGGTCGGCCATTTCCTCGGCCGTCAGCAGGCTGGACAGGGGGCGGTCGGGCGAAATCCCCTTGGCCTGGATCAGCGGCATGACGCCCGTCTGATCGTTCAGATCGGCGATCTCGAACCAGTATTCGTCGGCGCTGGCGAACGCCTTGTCCATCCGCGCCGTGCCCCAGGGGGTGTCGGGCTTCAGCACGTGGACCGTGCCGAACAGATAGAGGGTCGAATCCGCGTCGCGCACCACCCACAGGCGAGGGCCTGAGCCGGGCGACGCCGGCGTGACGGCGGCGGGCGACGCCGGGGCCTGCGCCATCGCCGACGGCGCCAGGAGAAGGGTGGAAACCGCCGCGCCGACCGTCAGGGCTGATCGGATACAGGAAGTCAGTCGGGCGAAGCGCATGGCGGGCGTCCTTTGAAGGCGGAAGGCGGAGGCTATTCCTCGTCCGAGAAGATGGACTCGATCGGCAGCTGGAACAGGCGCGCGATCTTGAAGGCCAGCGGCAGGGACGGGTCATAGCGCCCCGTCTCCAGCGCATTGACGGTCTGGCGCGAGACGCCGAGCTCGGTGGCCAGGTGGGCCTGGCTCCAGTCGCGCTCGGCGCGCAGGACCTTGAGACGGTTGTTCATCCCGGCCTCCTCAGCGCCGCCCCAGCCACCACCAGGCCCAGGCGACGCCGTAGCCGATCAGCATCAGCGTCAGCATGGCGAAGGCGCCCGTGGCGGCGTAGGCGGCGGGATCGGTCCGATCCGAGTACCAGGCGGGAATATTGAGCGCCGCCGCTTGCGGAAGCGACGCCATGATCACCAGCACGCCGCCCACGGCCATGCCGCCGGACCCGCCCCAGAACCAGGACCACTTGTGCGCTTCCTGCGCCGCCTCGTCGATCGAGGACATCCACTTCAGCCCGACCCACAGGGAGATCAGCATGGTGACTGCGGCGAAGACGCCGACGGCCCACAGGGCGGCCGAACTGGTGTTGACGTCCTGCCCCTTGGCATCAAGGAACCCAAGGACGCCGCCGGTCGCAAAGGCCGCCAGAATGATCAGACCGACGCCGATGACGGATTGAAGGATGAGTTTACGCTTGCCGGTCACGACGACCTCCCCAGCTTGACAAGGACGTTTTACACCGCCGTCGAGCGCCGTCAAGCAAGCTCATCCGCCCCCCCCAACCTCCGCCGGGGCGTTCAGCAGTTCCGGTCGGCTCAGGGTGCGCGGCGACTGTTCGACGGCGGGCAGTTCGGGCAGGTCCTTGCCCTCGTGGTCGACTTGCAGGTCCTCGAAGCGGCGGGCCGAGACCATGACCTGGCTCTCCAGCGAGCCGACGAACTGGTTGTACTTGCCCACCGCCGTCTCCAGCGCCCGGCCGACCGAGGCGGCGTGGCCGCCCATGACCGACAGGCGCTTGTAGAGCTCCTTGCCCAGTTTCGCGACGTCCTCGGCGTTGCGCGCCTGCTCCTCGGCGCGCCAGCCGTAGGCGACCGCCTTGCATAGGGCGAACAGGGTGGTCGGGGTGACGATGACGACGCGCGAGGCCATGGCCTGGGTCATCAGGTCCGGCTCGTGGTCAAGCGCGGCGGCCAGGAAGGCGTCGCCCGGCACGAACATGGCGACGAAGTCGGGGCTGGGCTTGAACTGGTCCTGATAAGCCTTGGACGACAGCTGGCGCACGTGAGTCTTCATGCTGGCGGCGGTGCGGGCCGACATGGCCTTGCCTTGCGCCTCCTCGTCGCCGTCCGCCTCGTCGGCGAAAGCCAGCGACACCTTGGCGTCGATGACGAACATGCCGCCGCCGGGCAGTTTGACGATGAAGTCCGGGCGCTGCTGACGGCCTTCGTCATTGGCCGAGGAGTTCTGCTCCTCGAAGTCGAAACGGCCCGCCATGCCGGCGGCCTCCAGCACATTGCGGCAGGTCTGCTCGCCCCAGCGGCCGCGACGCCCGGTATTGCCCTTCAGGGCCTCGGTCAGGCGCCGCGCCTCGTCGCGGGTGGCGGTCGAGGCGGTCATCAGGGCGGCCAGCTGCTCCTTCAGCCCGCCGGCATCCTCGGCGCGGGTCTTCTCCAGCGCGGCGACGTGTTCCTGGAACTTGGCCAGGGTTTCGGACACCGGCTTGAGCTGGGCCTCCATCCGCTCGCGGGCGACGCGGTCCTGGGCCTGGAAGGTCTCGGTGGCGCGGGCCACCAGCTTGGTTGCGACGGCCTCGGCCGACTGCGATGCCTGGGCCTTGAGAAACTCGGCCATGGAGTCGCGGCTCTCCTCCATCAGCTCCAGCCGGGCGTCGGCGGCGTCCAGCGCCCCCTTGGCCTTCTGCCAGCCCATGAAGGCCCAGACAAAGCCGCCCCCGGCGGCGAGCGCGACGACCAGCAGGATGAGTTCGAGCGTGTTCATGCTCCGTTCCTAGCCGGAGTCGCAGACGGTTGAAAGCGGAGCCGCGCCAGCTGCGGACGCAGGGGGTCAGGCGGGGCGCCTGGCCCGCAGCGCCTGGATGATGGTGCCGTCGTCGAGCCAGTCCAGCTCGCCGCCGACGGGGACGCCGCGCGCCAGCGAGGTGACTTCGACGCCCGCCGCCGACAGGCGTTCGGCCAGATAGTGGGCCGTGGTCTGGCCGTCGACGGTGGCGGGCAGGGCCAGAACGACCTCCCTCGCCTCGCCGCCTTTTGCGCGGCCGATCAGTTCGGTGATGCGCAGTTGCTCGGGACCGACGCCGTCGAGGGCCGACAGCAGGCCGCCCAGCACATGATACTTGCCGCGAAAGGCGCCCGAACGCTCCATGGCCCACAGGGCGCCGGCCTCCTCGACCACGCAGATCAGGGCGTTGTCGCGGCTTTGGTCCGCGCAGACCGAGCAGGGGTCGCGCGTGTCGGGCGAACCGCAAACCGAGCAGTTGACGACCTTCTCGGCCGTCTCGGCCAGGGACGCCGCCAGCGGGACCAGCAGTTGCTCGCGCCGCTTCAGCAGGGCCAGGGCCGCGCGCCGGGCCGAGCGCGGCCCCATCCCCGGCAGCTTGGCCAGCAGGCTGATGAGCCGTTCGATTTCCGGCCCGGCGGAGGCGGCCATCAGAAGAGTTTCGGCATTCCCGGGATGTTCATCCCGGCCATGGGGCCGGCGGCCTCGCGCATCAGGGCGCCGTTGACCTCGTCCAGCTTGCGCTTGGCGTCGGCATGGGCGGCGACGATCAGGTCGGCCAGGATCTCGCCCTCGCCCGGGACCATCAGGCTGTCGTCGATCTTCACCGCGGTGATCTCGCCGGGCCCCTTCAGGGCGATGGAGACAAGGCCGCCGCCCGAGGTGCCCTCGGCGGTGGTTTCGGCCATTTTCGCCTGGGCGTCCTGCAGCTTCTGCTGCATCGCCTGGGCCTGTTGCATCAGGGCGTTGAGGTCTTTCATGCCCCCTAGATAGGGCGATCCGCGGCCCGGCTCCAGACCCCCTGGTCGAACATTGATCCGCATCAGCAACAGATTTTGTAGCGAATCCTCTTGACGCCGACGCCCGCCAGGCCATATTCGCCACAACTGAAGTTGCTAATCCTGTTCAGGAGCTTTTCTCATGGCCTTCGACGCCCTTTCCGCCCGCGACGTTCCGGTTTCCGATTCGGTTCTGGCCCAGTTGTTCACCGAGGCGCGCACGCGCAACGGCTGGAGCGACCGGCCGGTGTCCGAGGACCTGATCCGCCAGCTCTACGACCTGACCAAGTTCGGCCCGACGGCCGTCAACATGACCCCGGCCCGCTTCGTCTTCGTCACCTCGCCCGAGGCCAAGGCGCGCCTGTCGGTCCACATGGCCGAGGGCAACCGCGCCAAGACCCTGGCCGCCCCGGTCAACCTGATCATCGCCCAGGACATCGACTTCCACGACACCCTGCCCAAGCTGTTCCCGCATGCGCCCGGCGCCCGCGACTGGTTCCTGGACGAGGCCGGTCGTCGTGAAGCCGCCTTCCGCAACGCCTCGCTGCAGGGCGGCTATCTGACCATCGCCGCGCGCGCCCTAGGTCTGGACGTGGGCCCGATGTCGGGCTTCGACGCCGCCGGCGTGAAGGCCGAGTTCTTCCCCGACAGCAATGTCGAGCCGAACTTCATCATGAACCTGGGCTACGGCACGGACGAGAACCTGTTCCCGCGCTCGCCCCGCCTCGCCTTCGAGGAAGCCGCGCAGATTCTGTAAGCGCGTTTGCGGCGGGGACAGTCAGTCGTCCTCGCCCGTCTCGTCGTCTTCCGGGATGGCGGGCATTTCCACCGCCGGGGCCAGGGTCTTGATGTCCTTGATCTCGGCGCCGGGGAAGGCCTGCATGATGGACACGACAAAGGGGTCCGCCTCGACCGCCGCACGGCGGGCGGAGCGGGCCTTTTTCTCGATCTCGATCAGGGTCTCGCCGCCGCCCTGACCATTGGCGGCGATCAGCCAGGTGCGGCCGGTCCATTCCTTGAGCCGCGAGGCCAGGCGCCGCGCCAGATCGACCGGCGAGCCTTGGGCCGGTTCATAGACGATGGCGCCGGGCTTGAACGACACCGGCCGGACATAGCGTTCGACGTCCATCTGCAGCGTGATTTCACGCTTCTCGCCGATCAGGGCGACCACCGCCTCGAAGGTCTGGGGATCGGGAAAGGCGGGCTGGGCCACGGGCCGCGCCGCCAGCATGGCCGAGGCGCCGCCGCCTCCGCCGCCGCCGCGCGGC
>NZ_DASWXW010000219.1:0-9056 GCF_036405315.1 Brevundimonas sp.
GCGACCGAGGTGGTGCTGGACACCAAGAACCTGAACATCCGCGGCGTGCGCGACGCCCAGGGCCGCCCCCTGCGCTATGAGCTGGGCGCCGTCGACGCCATCAAGGGTCAGGCCCTGACCGTCCACCTGCCCGCCTTTGTCGGCGACGAGACGCAGAAGATCGTCGTCGACTACGCCACCCGCCCGGACGCTGCGGCCCTGCAATGGCTGACCCCGCAACAGACGGCGGGCGGCCAGAAGCCCTATCTGTTCAGCCAGGGCCAGGCCATCCTGACCCGCACCTGGGTTCCGACCCAGGACAGCCCCGGCATCCGCCAGACCTATTCCGCCCGCATCAATGCCCCCGCCGACCTGACCGTGGTCATGTCCGCCGAGCACCTGACGCCGCAAGGCGAGGCGGCGGGCGCAGGGACCAAGGCCTGGCGCTTCGACATGGATCGCCCGATCCCGCCCTATCTGATGGCCATCGCCATCGGCGACATCGCCTTCGCCTCCTTCGACGGGCGCACCGGGGTCTGGACCGAGCCCAGCCGACTGGAAGCCGCCCGCGCCGAGCTGCAATCGACCCCGCGCATGGTCGACGCCGCCGAGGCCCTTTACGGCCCCTATCGCTGGGGTCGGTATGACCTGCTGGTCCTGCCGCCCAGCTTCCCCTTCGGCGGGATGGAGAACCCGCGCCTGACCTTCGCCACCCCGACCATCATCGCCGGGGATCAGTCGCTGGTCTCGCTGGTGGCGCACGAACTGGCCCATAGCTGGTCGGGCAACCTCGTCACCAACGCGACGTGGTCGGACATCTGGCTGAACGAAGGCACCACGGTCTATTTCGAGAACCGGATCATGGAGGCCCTCTATGGTCGCGACCGCGCCATGCAGGAGCAGGTCCTGGGCTGGGGCGAACTGTCGGCGGAACTGGCCACCACCGCGCCCGACGACACCAAGCTGCACATCGACCTGACCGGGCGCGACCCGGACGACGGTCTGTCGGGCGTGCCCTATGAGAAGGGCGCGGCCATGCTGCGCACCATCGAGCGCGTCGTCGGCCGCGAGAAATTCGACGCCTGGCTGCGCGGCTATTTCGACCGCCACGCCTTCCAGCCCATGACCGACGTCGGCTTCCTGGCCGACATCCGCGAGCATCTGATCAAGGGCGACGCCGCGCTGGAGGCCCAGCTTCAGCTCGAAAACTGGATCTACCAGCCGGGCATGCCCTCGAACTGGGTCCAGCCGGTGTCGCACGCCTTCGAGGCCGTGGATCAACAGGCCAAGGCCTTCTTCGCTGACAAGGGTCCGGCCTCGGCCATCGACTGGAAGAGCTGGAACACCCAGCAACGCCAACGCTTCCTGGCCTGGCGTCCAGAAGGTCTGAAAGCCGGCGCCGACTGGCTGACCACGGCGCAGCTGGCCGATCTGGAAAAAACGCTGAACCTTGCGAATGAAGGCAACGCCGAGCTGACCTTCGCCTGGCTGCAGATCGCCCTGGCCCACCGCTACGAGCCCGCCGTGGCTGTCGCCGACCGCTTCCTGACCAGCCAGGGCCGTCGCAAGTTCGTCCTGCCGCTATTCCAGACCCTGTGGAACGAAGGCGACTGGGGCCGCCCCATCGCCACGCGCATCTACGCCAAGGCGCGCCCCCTCTATCACCCGGTCACGTCCGGGTCGGTGGATCAGCTGGTGGGCCGTCCGTAAGACCTAGAGGTTCACCACCTCGACGCCGTCCTCGCGGGCCAGTCGGTCAGCGAGGACGGCGCGGTGACAGCCGCAGGCCTCGGCCTCGAAGCACAGGAGGGCGACGCGCTTCTCGCCCGCGACATGGCGCAGTTGCTGGAAGGCGGCCTCGGCGTCGGGCTCCTGCATGTGGGCGTTGAAGATGGCCTGCATGGTCGCCACATCGCCCTTCCGCGCCGCGTCGCGCCCGGCCTTGGGCGTGCCGAGCGCCCGCAGATGGAGATAGTCGACGCCTTCCGCCCTCAGGCTCTGGGCCAGCAGCGTCTTGGAAAAACCGGCCCGGCGCGAGGCCGCCACCGCCCGCACATCGACCAGAACTTCCACGCCAGCCGTCTTCAACCGCCCAATGACCTGGGCCTGGGTCGAGCCTTCATAGCCGATGGTGAACAGCTTCATGCGGCGATGATGCGCGCAGGATCGCTCGAGGCCAAGCCGCCTCCGCCTTGACGACCCACACGAAAACGGCCCCGCCTGTCACAGGTCGGGGCCGTTCCGCATCCAGACTGATCCGATGATCAGGCCGCCAGACGCCTGCGCTGAACCATCACCACGGCCCCGCCCGCCAGGGCCAGACCGAACAGGATCATCGCCCACTCCGACAGCGTCGGCACGGGAGCGGGGGGCGCGTTGAAGTTGGCGACGAAACCGAAATCAGTGGACGTGTTGACGGCCCAAGTCCCGCTCGTCCAATCGGCAGTATTAGTGCTATTATTGATGAAAACCGCCGTCCCGCCCGCGTATGGGTTGCTGGATGACGCTGCCCAATTGCCTACACCGGATGCCCCCGCCTGATCCCGCGACGTTGTCGCGAAAATCACATACTTCTGGCCGGGGGTCACGGTCAGTCCCCCGGGCGGGCTGAAGGTGATCAGTTGGGCAGTCGCGCCCGTCGTCGACCGGGCCGCACTTTCATACAGCGCCGGTCCGGTGGCGCGATTGTTGGCGTCGTCCCACAGATAGACCTCGCCCCGGAAGACGACCGTTGACGGGACGTTCTTCATCACGAAGCCGAAGCTGAACAGTTGGGTCTCACCGGCCGGGATGGTGATGGTCTGACCGTAGGTCGCCGAGTTGGGCACGCCAAAGATACCGAAAGACCCATTGGCCGCAGCCGTGGTGTCGATGTTCTGAGCGGCGGCCTGCCCCGCGAAGAGGGCCGTAGCGAGGGCGAGGGCGGCGGCGATCGTTCTCAAGGGACGCTCCAGTATCGTTAACGAATGAACAAGCTTGGCTATTCGCGCGGCCCCGGACTCATGTCAACGACGTTCCGTGAAATCGTCTCAACCTGAGACAACACGGTTTGGCGAGCAGCGCCGCCCTGCCCCCGCCGTCGCAATTAGACGCTCCAATCTCCATGATATTTCCGGGCTCGCGCCGTATTCGGCGCCCAATTCCAGGCGCCGCCGCCGGATGTGCGACGATGGCTTCGGGTCTTTGACATCGCCATTCGCCGCCTGACCGCCTAGCCAGTTCCTGCGGCGACCCCATGCCCCGCCACAGAGCGCCCTCCCCTGCCGCTCTTCATTGCGCCAATTGCACTGTTCTTTTGCTGCACCGTGCAATGCGCCGCAGCCACGGACTTGACGCCGGACCTTACGATCCGCTCCCTACGCTGAAGTTGGAGGACGTCCCATGATCCGTTACGCCCTGAAGGCCATCCCGCTGGCCGCCGCCCTGATGCTGGCCGCAGCGCCCGCCGCCTTCGCCCAGGACCTGCTGATCCGGGGCGGGACCATCCACACGGGCGATGAGGCCCGGCCGACCGCCGAGGTCGTGGCCGTGCGCGACGGGCGCATCGCCTATGTCGGCGACGCCGCCGGCGCGCCCTCGGGCGAGGGGCTGGAGGTGGTGGACCTGAAAGGGGCGACGCTGTTTCCCGGCTTCACCGACGGCCACGCCCATCTGGACGGCATCGGCTGGCGCGAGATGACGCTGAACCTGGAGGGCGCAGCCTCGGTCGTCGAGGCCATGGCGCGGCTCAGCGACTGGGCCAAGGCCCACCCGGAGGGCGTCATCGTCGGGCGCGGCTGGATCGAGACCCATTGGCCCGAGAAGCGCTTCCTCACCGCCGCCGATCTGGACGCCGCCGCGCCGGGCCGAGTGGTGCTGCTGAGCCGGGCCGACGGCCATGCGCTCGCGGCGTCGAGCGCGGCGCTCGCCGCCGCCGGGATCAATACGGCGACGCCCGCCCCCTCGGGCGGCGAGATCCTGAAGGACGCAGGCGGGCGGCCCACCGGCCTGCTGGTCGACGGGGCCATGACTCTGGTCGATCCGCTCATGCCCCAGGCCGATGCGGCGGCGACGCGCGCGGCCTATCGCGCGGGCTTCGAGGTCTATGCTCGTTACGGCTGGACCGGGGTGCATTTCATGAGCGCGCCTTGGAAGGACGTGCCGTTGCTGGAGCAGATGGCGCGCGAGGGCGAGACGCCGCTGCGAGTCTACAACAGCATCGACATGGGCGACGCCCGCGCCCTGATGGCGGGCGGTCCGCGCGAGGCGGCGGACGGGCGGATCATCACCCGAGCCATCAAATTCTACGCCGACGGCGCCCTGGGCTCGCGCGGGGCCAAGCTGTTCCAGCCCTATGCCGACCGGCCCGAGACTTCAGGCCTGATGCTGGCGTCGCGCGAACAGGTCATGCCCCTTTATCAGGAGGCCCTGCGCACCGGCGTCCAGATCGCCTCCCACGCCATCGGCGACCAGGGCAATCACGACGTCGCCGCCTGGTACGAGGAAGCCCTGAGCACCGTGCCCAAGGCCGAGTGGAAGCTGGCCGATCCGCGCTGGCGCATCGAGCACGCCCAGATCATCCGACCCAGCGACTATCACTACTTCGACGAGCTGCCGATCATCGCCTCCATGCAGCCCAGCCATGCCATCGGCGACCTGCATTTCGCCGCCGACCGCCTCGGCGACGCCCGGCTGGACGGGGCCTATGCCTGGCACACCCTGGTCGAGCGCGGGGTGATCGTGGTCGGCGGCTCGGACGCCCCGGTTGAGCGCGGCGATCCGCTGATCGAGTTCTACGCCGCCGTGGCGCGGCGGGACCTGAACGGCTTCCAGGGCCCGGACTGGCGTCCGAACGAGGCCGTGGACCGGGCGACGGCGCTGAAGATGTTCACCCTGTGGCCGGCCTACGCCTCCTTCCGCGAGAAGGAGCTGGGCACCATCGAGGTCGGCAAGCGCGCCGACTTCACCGCCTTCGACATCGACCTGATGACCGTCCCCGCCGCCGACATCCCCCAGGGCCATGCGGTCCTGACCGTGGTGGACGGCCAGGTCGTCTATCGCGCCGACTAAAGCCCGTCCGCTCGCCCCTCTGTGCGTTGCGGCGGGGCGGCGCATCGGTTAAGCCCCGCCCATGAAATTCTTCTCCGGTCGCCGCCAGCGGCCGGGTTTGGCGTTGGAGCGTACAGATGGCTGATTTCGCCCCCGGACTGGTCACCGTTTTCGGCGGCTCGGGCTTTGTCGGCACCCAGGTGGTGCGGGCCCTGGCCAAGCGCGGCTGGCGCGTGCGCGTGGCCGTGCGCAAGCCCGCCCTGGCCTATGAACTGCGCATGGCCGGCGACGTCGGCCAGATCCAGACCGTCCGCTGCGACATCACCGACAAGGCCGCCGTGGCCGAGGCGATCAAGGGCGCCGACGCCGTGATCAACCTGGTCGGCATCCTGTTCGAGACGGGCGGCCGCAAGTTCGAGGCCCTGCATGTCGCAGGCGCCGTCAACGTCGCCGAGGCCGCCAAGGCCGCGGGCGTCAAGCGCCTGACCCACATGTCGGCCCTGGGCGCCGACGTGAACGGCAAGGCCGCCTACGCCCGCACCAAGGGCGCCGCCGAGGCCGCCGTGCGCGCCGCCTTCCCCGGCGCCGTGATCATCCGCCCGTCGATCATCTTCGGCAAGGAAGACGCCTTCCTGAACAAGTTCGCCGCCATGGCGACCTTCTCGCCCGCCCTGCCCCTGATCGGCGGCGGCGTGACGAAGTTCCAACCGGTCTATGTCGGCGACGTGGCCGAGGCCATCGCCCGCGCCACCGTCTCGCCCGAGGCCGAGGGCAGGACCTTTGAACTGGGCGGGCCGTCGGTCTGGACCTTCGATGACATCCTCAAGTTCATCCTGCGCGAGACCAACCGCAACCGCTTCCTGATCCCCATCCCCTTCCCCGTGGCCCGCATCCTGGGCTCGCTGGCGCAGCTCCCGGCGGCCATCGGCCTGAAGCCGGAACTGACCCGGGATCAGGTGCTGCTGCTGGAGACCGACAACGTCGTCTCGCCGGGCGCCGCAGGTCTGACCGACCTGGGCGTCGAGCCGACCGGGCTGGAGGCCATCGCGCCGGACTATCTTTACCGCTACCGCGTCGGCGGCCAGTACGCCGAAGGCCCCGCCGCCGCCTGATCGGGCCGGTTACGAAAAACCCCTCGGGACCCGCGTCCCGAGGGGTTTTGTTTGGCTGCTCCCTGCCTTTCCTCCCCATTCCATGAAGAGATGGCACGGAGGCGAAGCCGATGTGACGGAGGGGGCGTCTCGACGCCATCCGTTTGCGCCGCCCCCTCCACCGCTATGCGGTCCCCCTCCTCACAGAGTGGCGAGGAAAGAAGCTCAGAGCCCCCCCGTCACGGCCAGACCGATGATGCCCGCCACGCCCACCACGATCCGCCACCAGGCGAAGGGGCCGAAGCCGCGCCTGGAGACGAAGTCGAGCAGGAAGCGCACCACGACCAGGGCCGTCAGGAAGGCGGCGAGGAAGCCCACGGCGATCAGGCCGACGTCGCTGAAGTCCAGCACGTCGCGATTCTTGAACAGGTCGTAGGCCACGGCCGCCCCCATGGTCGGCAGGGCCAGGAAGAAGCTGAACTCGGCCGCCGAACGCTTGTCGGTCTTCAGCAGCAGGCCGCCCGCGATGGTGGCGCCCGAGCGGGACACGCCGGGGATCATGGCCAGGCACTGGAACAGGCCGATCAGAAAATAGACGCGCATCGGATAGCGGTCGGCGTCCAGATAGACCGGGAACTTGTCCACCCGATCCAGCCACAAAAGCAGCAGGCCGCCGACGATTAGGGCGATGCAGATGACCAGGGGCGTCTCGAACAACACCGTCTTGATGAAGCCGTAGGCCAGGAAGCCGATCACCACGGCCGGCAGGAAGGCCACGATCAGGCCGATCAGGAAGCGTCGCGCCGCCGGATCGAAGGGCCAGCGCGTCGCCAGGGTCCACAGGCGCTTGAAATAGACGCTGATGATGGCCAGCAGGGCGCCCAGCTGGATGACGATCTCGAAGGTCTTGCCGGTGCTCTCGAAGCCGAGGAAATGCCCCAGCAGCAGCAGGTGGCCGGTGGACGACACCGGAATGAATTCGGTCAATCCCTCGACCAGACCCAGAAGGATCGCCGTCAGCCAGTCCGCCATGGAAACTCCGTCTCGACCGGCGGCGGTTCGTCCGCGCCGGGCACGGTCCTTCCTTAGCGCCCCGGACAAGACGCCGCCATTGGCGGATGCGCGGTTTTGCGCGACAAGGGCGGGGATGACCGCCCCCTCCGCTCTCGACGACGCTCACGCCACGACCCGCCGGATCACCACCCTGTCGGTGGGGACGGCGACGATCCTGATCGTGATGAAGGCCTTTGCGCTCGGCGCCTCGGGATCGGTGTCGATCCTGGCGACCCTGGCGGATTCGACGCTGGACCTGATCGCCTCGCTAGCCACCTTCTTCGCCGTGCGCTGGGCGGCGGCGCCCGCCGATCCCGAGCATCGCTATGGCCACGGCAAGGCCGAGGCCCTGGCCGGTCTGGTGCAGTCGGGCCTGATCTTCGCCTCCTCGGTCTTCATCGGCTGGGAGGCGGTGCAGCGCATCTTCGATCCTCGGCCCGTCGCCGCGGGCGGCTGGGCCGTAGGCGTGGTCGCGGCCTCCATCGCCGTCACCCTGTGGCTGGTGTGGATGCAGACCCAGGCGCTGAAGAAGACCGCGTCCCTGGCCGTGGCGGGCGACCGCGCCCACTACGCCGCCGACCTGGCGGCCAATATGGTGGTGCTGATCGGCGTGATCTCGGGCGCCTATCTGGGCGCGCCCGGGCTGGACGCTGCGGCGGGTCTGGTCGTGGCGGTCTGGCTGTTCTGGGGCGCGATCACCCTGCTGCGCGAGTCCGCCGATCACCTGCTGGACCACGCCGGACCGGAAGAGGCGCGGGTCGCCATCACCGCCGCCGTCCTGGCCGATCCGCGCATCTCCGGCCTGCACCAGCTTCGCACCCGCATGGCCGGGCAGGCGCTGATGGTGCAGATGCATGTCGATCTCGACCCGCAGCTGACGCTGGAGGCCGCCCACGCCATCGTGGTCGAGGCCGAGCAGCGCATCCTGGCCGCCTTCCCCCACGCCGACATCCTGATCCACGCCGACCCGCGCGGCCGGGCGGAAGTCCACATGGCGCGATCCGACGAGGTCGTCGAGCCGCTGACCATCCAGGTCGGCCCCTGGTCCTGAGCCGCGACCGGACGTTGCGGTAAACGCGGCCTTAACGAGCAGGGCGTAAGGATCGGGCAATGTCCGCGCCCGCCGTCCTCTATCATTTCGCCTTCCATCCCGGCTCGCGCACGGCGCGACTGGCGCTGGGCGAGGCGCGCATCGATTTCGGCGAGGAGCTGGTCAAGCCGTGGGAAGAGGACTGCCCCCTTTTCGACCTCAATCCCTCGGGCATGCCGCCGGTCCTGACCGTGGCGGACAAGGGCAAGGTCCTGACCCTGTGCGAGACCGACGCCATCCTCGGCTGGATCGAGGACCGCTCCAAGGGCGACGTCCTGATGCCCGCCGACATCGGCGAGCGCGCCGAAGCGCGGCGCCTGGCGACCTGGTTCAACCGTCGCTTCATCGACGAGGTGGACGCCGTCCTGCTGCACGAGCGGATGGAGAAGCCCCTGCTGCGGCTGGGTCCGCCCGAGGCGCGGATGCTGCGCGAGGGGCGCGACGCCCTGCGCGTTCATTTGGCCACGCTGGAAGGTCTGGCCGCCGGGCGTGAATGGCTGGCCGGGCGTCGGCTCAGCCAGGCCGACCTGATCGCGGCGGGCCACCTGTCGGTGCTGGACTATTTCGGCGAGATCACCTGGGCGTCGTATCCGGCGCTGAAGACCTGGTATTCCAAGCTGAAGTCGCGGCCCTGTTTCCGCACACTGCTGAGCGACCGTTTCCCCGGCGTCCAGCCGGCGACCTGGTACGCCGACCTCGACTTCTGAGGCTAACAGGGGCAAAGGCCCCGTCATGGCGGCCGATCCCCGCATCTTCATCCGACAGCGCGCCGCCGAACTGGGCTTCGGCGTGTGCCGCTTCGCCTCGGCCAGCGA
>NZ_DASWXW010000220.1:0-12316 GCF_036405315.1 Brevundimonas sp.
TCGATCCCGACGTGCGCGGGGCTGACCAGCCCTGGCGCTACGCCGGGCGGCTAATCGAAATCGGACGGATCACGCGAACGGTCATGGTTGAAACCGTCTAGCAGACCGGGCGGCGCCTGCGCCATAGTCGATGCGAACAGAGGGAGGCGATCAGATGCGCGTTCAGGCGATGACAGCGGCGGCGGTTCTGGCTTTAACGGCGGCGGCCTGCTCGCCCGCCGAGGAGAAGGCGCCCGCCCCCGCCGAAGCGCCACTGACCGGGCGCGCGGCCATCTACGCCGCCGGAGAGAAGGACGCCGAGGCCTTCGTCCGCGCCCTCTACGCCAACGCCGCCGCGCCTCTGGCGAACGATCCGGCGGCGGCGGCGATCAGCCCCGGACGCGATCCGCTCTATTCGCGCACCCTGAACGCCCTGATCGGCGTCGACTTCCGCGAGGCCCAGTCCCGCAACGAAGTCACCTATCTGAACTATGACCCGATCTGCGCCTGTCAGGACGCCGACGGCTTCGCCCTGACCGCGCTGAAGATGACGCCCGACGGCGACAAGGCGGCCACCGCCGACGTGACATTCACCAACCACGGCCAGACGCATCAACAGACGCTGAAGCTGGTCAAGGAAGGCCCCATGTGGCGCATCGCCGACGTCGTCGACGCCAAGGGCAAGTCCCTGCACGACGCCCTGATGACCATCGCGGAGAAGGCGGAGGGCTAGCTGCGTGGAATAGCGGCACGGACACTGCGGGTAGTCAGAGCGTTCGACTCGACGGAGTTCCGCGACCGGCCGTCCCAAGGTCAAGGTGGCGTTGCGGAGACGCTGTCTAAGTCTTGCAACTGGAGTTTCCGCCAAGCGCGGAGAGCGGGCTTTAATTCTTCACGCGAAATGGGTGCTCGGGATTTCGCCGTACAAAACCATCGACGTCTCGCAGGCGCTCAGGAAACGGCTCAGCGGCGCCTTTCAGGGTCGGCGAGTTGAAAAAGCGAAAGCCTGCCGACCAAAGGGCATCGACCTTTCCCCACTGTTCCCTGTCAGCCTTCCTTGGAACCCTAAATGCCCGCCCCATCCACCTAAGAGCTTCACCACACTCAGGGCATTTGGCGGTGGAACCATCGGCTAGTTTCCAAGACTTTCGACATGCGAAACAGGCATGAGGCCAGAGGCACTCCGTCCCTCGATGTCGCGGCAGCACAGAAGGAGCAGGGAGTACCCTGTTCCCAACCTCGCGCCGAATGTGCATGCGCTCCGCTTTCGAGGGACCATCCATCCTTGGATCATGCCCGGCAAACTTGATGTCCGCAACGGATCGCTAGCCGCCCCCTCACCGCTGTCACCCCGGACGACCCGGAGGGGCGATCCGGGGCCCAGGCGCGAGACCTAATGGTGCGGGCGTAGGCGTATCGACTGCCTGGGTTCCGGGTTCGCTGCGCGCCCCGGAATGACGGCAAACGGGTGGGCCGCCGCTTCAGGCCAGAAGGGCGCGCGCCGCTGCCGCGTCCGCTTCGATCTGGACCTTGAGTGCGTCCAGGCCGTCGAACTTCATCTCGCCGCGCAGGAAGGCGACCAGTTCGGTCTCGAGGGTCTGGCCGTAGAGGCTTTCGTTGAAGTCCAGCAGCCAGACTTCCAGCAGGGGCGCGTCGATCTCGAACATGGGGCGGACGCCCAGGTTGGCGACGCCGTTGACGACCCGCCCGTCCGGCAAGCGGGTGCGGACAGCGTAAACCCCGTAGGCCGGGCGCATATAGTCGCCCATGGCCACGTTGGCGGTCGGCACGCCGATGGTGCGGCCGCGCTTGTCGCCGTGGATGACCTCGCCCTGGATGGCGAAGGGGCGGCCCAGGATGGCGGCGGCGCGGTCCATGTCGCCGGCCTTCAGCGCCTCGCGCACGGCGGAAGACGACAGCTTCAGCCCCGAGACGTCGTCGATGCGGTCGGTGACGGAGACGGTGAAGCCCAGATCCTGTCCATAGGTCCGCAGCGCCTCGGGCGAGCCGGAACGACCCTTGCCGAAGGTGAAGTCGAAGCCGACGGCGGCGTGGGCGACGCCCAGACCCTCGGACAGAACGCGACGGGCGAACTCCTCATCCGTCATCCCCGCCATCTCGCGGTCGAAGGGGATCAGATACAGGCGGTCGACGCCCAGCGGGGCCAGAGCGCGGGCCATCTGATCCGCCGTCATCAGGCGGAAGGGCGCGGCCTCGGGCTGGAACAGGCGGCGCGGGTGGGGGTCGAAGCTGACCACGGCCAGGGGGACGCCCAGACGCCGGGCCGCTTCGCGGGCCGATGCGATCACCGCCTGATGCCCCCGGTGCACGCCGTCGAAAGCGCCGATCGCCGCCGCCGCCCCGCGCTGCGAGGCCGGCAGGTCGCGCCAGCCGCGGATGACCTCGACCACGGCTGGCCTCAGCGGGCCGAGGGCTTGCGGCGGCGCGGCACGCGCACGACGGCCACGCCGTCCATGATCAGCTTGTCGCCGACGAAGCCTTCACACTTCAGCTCGGCCCGGGCGCTGTCCGCCTCCAGTTCGATCACGGTGATGACGATGCGCACCATGTCGTCGATGCGGACCGGGAAGTGGAAGGACAGGGTCTGCGAAATATAGATCGACCCGGCGCCCGGCAGGATGGTGCCGACCACCGCCGAGCCGAAGGCGGCGCTGAGCAGGCCGTGGGCGATTCGCCCGCGATAGGCGGTCTTGGAGGCGAACTCCTCGTCCAGATGCACCGGATTGAAGTCGTCCGACGCCTCGGCGAACAGACGAATCCGCTCCTCCGTGACATGGACGGTCTTCTGCGCGGCCATGCCGACATGAAGTTCGTCGAGGATGTAACCGCCCGACGGGTGCTGTGTGACGTATTCGACCATAGCCGGGCTTTAAGCCAGGTGCGACGAAATGGCGAGCCTCACCACGTCAGTTCGAGCGCGGCGTAGCGGGCGAAGGTCGTCTCGGCGCGGAGCAATTCGGCGGCGCGGGCCGGATCCAGCGTCCCGTCTGGCCCCTTGGCCGCGTCGCCGTGGATGCCCTGGGCGATGAACAGGCAGTCCAGGGCCTGCTCGGCGGCGCCCAGAACATCTGTCACCACCCCGTCGCCGATGCACAGGACGCGCGAGCGATCGACGGGACGCCCCGTCAAGGCCGCCGCCTCGCGCAGGGCCAGTTCGTAGATAGGGCCGAAGGGCTTGCCGGCCATCACCACGCGCCCCCCCATTTCCTCGTAGAGGTCGGCGATGGCGCCGCCGCAATAGATGATGCTGTCGCCCTTCTGCACGATGCGGTCGGGGTTGGCGCAGATCAGCTCCAGATCGCGTTCGACAGCGGGAATCAGGCGCTCTCGGTAGTCCTCGGGCGTCTCGGTCGCATCATTGTAGGGACCCGTGACCGAGATGAAGGCCGCGTCCTCGGCGCCGTGGGCGCTGTCCAGGTTCAGACCTTCATAGAGGACGAAGTCGCGGTCGGGGCCGATGATCCAGGCCGGGCCGGGCGCACGGCGGGCCAGTTCGGCGCGGGTGGCGTCGCCCGAGGTGACAAAGGCCTTCCAGCTGTCGCGCGGCACGCCCAGGGCGTCCAGTTGCGCCACCACGTCCGACGAGGGACGCGGCGAGTTGGAGATCAGGACGACATGGCCGCCCTTTTCATTGAACTTCGTCAGGGCCTCGCAGGCCTCGGGCCAGCTTTCGCGCCCGTTGTGGATCACCCCCCAGACGTCACACAGCAGGATGTCGTAGTCGTCGGCGACGGCGGACAGGCGAGGCAGGGCGTGAGGCAGGGTCATGGGCCGGTTATAACCTTCGGGACGCTGGGGGAAAGGCCGCCGCCAGCCGATCACGCCGTCGCTTTCCCTCTTCGCCCTCGCCCTGCTTCCTGCTAACCGGCTTTCAGCATGAAAATCTCTCGCCTCGCCTTCGCCGCCTATGGCGCCGCCCTCGCCGTCATCGTGCTGGACCAGCTGACCAAGGCCTGGGTTCTGGGCGCCATCGACGCGGCGCACATCTCGCAGATTCCCGACGGCTATCGCATCGCCGAGGTCATGCCGCCGGTCTTCAACCTGACCTATGTGTTGAACACGGGCGTCAGCTTCGGCCTCTTCGGCGGCGGCGCCGGGCGCTGGATCCTGAGCGCCTTCTCCGTTCTGGTGGCCGCAGCCCTGGCCGTCTGGGCGACCCGGTCGGATCGCAAGCTGATGATCGCGGCCATCGGCCTGGTCATGGGCGGCGCCCTGGGCAATGTCTTCGACCGCATCCGCTTCGGCGGGGTCGTGGACTTCCTCGACTTCTCCGGAACCGGCCTGTTTCCATGGATCTTCAACATCGCCGACGCGGGCATCACCGTGGGCGTCGTCCTGCTGATCCTCGACAGCTTCCTGTCGGAACGCCGCTCGACGGTTGGCGCGGCCAACGAAAAGTCGTAATCACCCCCTCTTCACTATCGTCCCGAGCCAGCGCCATTGGGCGCGCCTCCCGGAGCCGAGCTGACCATATGCGTATCCGTAGCGCCCTCACCGTGGCCCTTCTCGCCACCACCGCCCTCAGCCTGACCGCCTGCGCGAGCATGAAGCAGAGCATCGGCCTGACCAAGGTCGTGCCGGACGAGTTCGTCACCGTCGCCAGCGCGCCGCTGGCCGTGCCGCCGGAATACGGCCTGACCCCGCCGTCGCCGGGCCAACCGCGCCCGCAAGAGCTGGCGCCCGAGAGCGCCGCCCGTCAGATCCTGCTGGGCCAACGCCAGGCCGTGACCCGCACCGGCGGCGAGCAGGCCCTGGTCGCCCAGGCCGGCGCCGACCGCGCCGACCCCCTGGCCCGCTACGTCGTCGACGACGAGTTCGGCGATCTGGCGCACAAGGAAGAAAGCTGGGCCAACCGCGTCATGTTCTGGCGCAAGAATGATCCGGCCACGCAGACCGCGACCGTCAGCCAGACCGCTGAAGGCGCCCGCACTATCGACGCCAACTCCGAACACGCCCGCCTGTTGGCCCTGACCGGCGGCCGCGAAGGCATCGCCATCACCCCGCGCCGCGACAGCCGTTTCAAGCTGCCGGGTCTATAAGACTCAAGGTCCAGCCAGACCGATCAGGGCGCGTTCGTTTCGACGGACGCGCCCTTTTCGTTGGGCTGCGACGACCTCTTTCCTCCCCATTCCATGGGGAGGTGACGCGGAGCCAAAGGCGACGTGACGGAGGGGGCGTCTCGACGGCGGACGTTTGCATCGCCCCTCCACCGCTACGCGGTCCCCCTGCCCACAAGTGGGGAGGAAAGGCGCCCCGCCCGCGTCAGGCCGTCAGGGCGCGGGGCAGCTTGAACGAGACAGTTTCGCGCGCGCCGTCATCCTCGGTCACGACAGCGTCGAATCGGGCGCGGATGGCGTCGATCAGGGCCTCGATCAGGGGCTCGGGCGCCGAGGCCCCCGCGGTGACGCCGACCGTGGTGACGCCGTCGAACCACGACCAGTCCACATCGCCCGCGTCATCGACCAGACGCGCGTCGCCCGCCCCGGCCTTCAGCGCCACATCGACCAAACGGGCCGAGTTGGACGAGTTCTTGGACCCCACCACCAGCACCAGCTGGCAGCCCTCGCCCAGACGCTTGACCGCCTCCTGCCGGTTGGTGGTGGCGTAGCAGATGTCTTCCTTGTGCGGGTCGGGCAGTTCCGGGAAGCGCCGCTTCAAGGCCGCCAGGATGTCGGCCGTGTCGTCCACCGACAGGGTGGTCTGGGTGGCGTAGGCCAGGGGCTGATCACTGGGGCGCTGGAAGCCTTCCGCGTCCGCGACCGTCTCGACCAGGCTGATGGCGCCGGGCGGCAGCTGGCCCATGGTGCCGACCACCTCGGGGTGGCCGGCGTGGCCGATCAGGATGATGTGGCGGCCCGCCGCGTGGTGGCGTTCGGCCTCGACATGGACCTTGGACACCAGGGGGCAGGTGGCGTCGAGGAACAGCAGCTCGCGCGACCGCGCCGTGGCCGGCACCGACTTGGGCACGCCGTGGGCCGAAAACACCACCGGCCGGTCGTCCGGGCATTCGTCCAGCTCCTTGACGAAGATCGCCCCCATGCCCTTCAGGCGCTCGACGACGTGGCGGTTATGAACGATCTCGTGACGCACATAGACGGGGGCGCCGAACTTCTCGATGGCGCGCTCGACGATCTGGATGGCCCGATCCACCCCGGCGCAGAAGCCGCGCGGCGTGGCCAGGCGCACGGTCAGCGGGCGGCGATCAAAGGCGGAGGGGGATACGGGCGCGTTCATGGCCCGGAACCTAGTCGCTCGCGCCCCTTGCCGCCACTGCCTGCATGGTCGCGTTTGCCGCGCCTCGCTTTAGCCGCTATCACCACCGAGCGTGGCTAGGTCGGACGTCCGATCGTCCCGCGCCCCCTTCGACTGCCGGAAAGCTCCTGATGCGTCGCGTCCTGACCGCCCTCGCCGCCCTCTCCTTCGCGGCCGTGCTGATTCCCCAATCCGCCGAGGCCCAGTCCAGCGGCCGCCCTGGCCAAGGCGGCCAGCAGAGCCGCGACCGGGCGCCGGACCAGGGCACGTCGCAAGACGCGCGTCGCGTGCGTATCGCTCCCCTGTCGCGCCGCGCCAACGCCGGCCCCTGCCCCTATGTGAAGGTGCTGTACGACGCCGCCCGCTACGTCGAGATGACGGATTTCAACCGCCCCTCCACGGCGACCATCGGCTTCACCGGCGAGATCGAGGGCGTGAGCGCCGACTGCGTCTATCGCGACGCCGACCCGATCCGCCTGGACTTCAACATCCTGTTCAACCTCGGCAAAGGCCCCCAGGCCAGCGGCGACGCCCGCACCTATCGCTACTGGGTGGCGGTCACTGAGCGAAATTCGGCCGTCCTCGCCAAGGAATATTTCGACCTGCCGGTCAATTTCGAGGGCCAGCAGACCGCCTCGGTCCAACAGGCCCAGTCCATCGTCATCCCCCGCGCCGACGCCACCACCAGCGGCAACAACTTCGAAGTCCTGATCGGCTTCGACGTCACGCCGGACATGGCCGAGTTCAACCGCTCGGGCAGCCGCTTCCGCGTCACCGCCGGCCAGACCCAACCGAACCCCTAAGAAACATGACTGATCTCAAGACCTCTCTCAGCGAAGCGGTCGGAGCCGCCTTCGCCGCCGAAGGCGTGGACAAGGCCCTGGCCCGCGTCGTCGCCTCCGACCGCCCCGACCTGGCCGACTTCCAGTCCAACGGCGCGCTGGCCGCCGCCAAGGCGCTGAAGGCCAATCCGCGCGAACTGGCCGCCAAGGTGGCCGAACGCCTGGCCGCCGACCCGCGCCTGTCCTCGGTCGAGGTCGCCGGTCCCGGCTTCATCAACCTGAAACTCTCCGACGCCGCCCTGTCGCAGCGCGCCGCCGAGGTCGCCGCCGACGACACACTGGCCGGCGCCTCGCTGAACACGCCGTCGCGCAAGGTCGTCATCGACTACGCCGGTCCCAACGTGGCCAAGCCGATGCACGTCGGCCACCTGCGCTCCTCCATCATCGGCGAGAGCCTGAAGCGGTTGTTCCGCTTCCGCGGCGACATCGTCTGGGGCGACGCCCACTTCGGCGACTGGGGCTTCCAGATGGGCCTGCTGATCACCGCCTGCGGCGACGAGAACCTGGCTGACGCCTTCATGGCCGACGGCGACGGTCCCTTCCCCGCCGACAGCCCGGTCACGCTGGAAGACCTGGAACGCCTCTATCCGCAGGCCGCCGCCAAGGCCAAGGAAGACCCCGCCTTCCGCGACCGCGCCCGCAAGGCCACCGCTGAACTGCAGAACGGCCGCCCCGGCTACCGCGCCCTGTGGGCCCACTTCGTCGCCGTCAGCCGCACGGCGCTGGAGCGCGAGTTCGGCGCCCTGGACGTCACCTTCGACCTGTGGAACGGCGAATCCGACGCCGATCCCCTGATGCCGGAAATGCTGGCGCACCTGAAGGAGAGCGGCCTGCTGGTCGAGGACGACGGCGCCCAGGTGGTGCACGTCGCCAGGCCCGGCGAGACCCGCAAGAAGAAACTGGCCGACGGCACGGTGATCGAAGCCCCGTCCCCGCCGCCTCTGCTGGTGGTGTCGTCCGAAGGCTCGGCCATGTACGGCACGACCGACCTGGCCACGATCCTGGACCGCCGCAAATCCATCGACCCCGACCTGATCCTCTACGTCGTCGACGAGCGTCAGGCCGAGCATTTCGAACAGGTCTTCCGCGCCGCCTATCTGGCCGGCTACGCGCCTGAAAAGTCGCTGGAGCACCTCGGCTTCGGCACCATGAACGGCGCCGACGGCAAGCCCTTCAAGACCCGCGCGGGCGGCGTGCTGAAGCTGCACGACCTGATCACCATGGCTACGGACAAGGCGCGCGAGCGCCTGCACGAGGCCAAGCTGGGCGACGACCTGCCCGAGGCCGAGTTCGAGGACATCGCCCGCAAGGTGGCGGTGGCGGCGCTGAAATTCGCCGACCTGTCGAACAACCGCACCACCAGCTATGTCTTCGACCTCGACCGCTTCATGAGCTTCGAGGGCAAGACCGGCCCCTATCTGCTGTATCAGGCCGTGCGGGTGAAATCCCTGCTGCGCAAGGCGGCCGATCAGGGCGTCGAGATCGCCCCCATCGTCGTCGCCGAACCGGCTGAGCGCGATCTGGCCCTGACGCTGGACGCCTTCGACGCGGCCACGGCGGACGCCTATGACAAGCGTTCGCCCAACCTGATCGCCGAGCACGCCTATCGGCTGGCCCAGAGCTTCTCCAAGTTCTACGCCGCCTGCCCGATCCTGGTCGCGCCGGACGCCGCCACCAAGGGCTCGCGCCTGGCCCTGGCCGCCGCCAGCCTGCACCAGCTGGAACAGGCGCTGGAGCTGCTGGGCATCGAGACACCCGAACGGATGTAGATGGCCACCTCGTCCATGATTGAAAAATGGGCGGAGAACGAACGCATCCTGCGCGCCGTATTGGAGGAGCACGGCTCATCCATAAGCGATGGCGCGCGGGCTCTGATCGAGGAATGGCTCGACCATAACGAACTCGGCTTGGCGGCTGAGACGTTACGCGAGAACATCAGCGGGCCTTGCTCGCCTCTCGATCAACTACTGACACAATGGCTTAGGAGCCCTTCGCCATGAGCGATCTCGACGCCTTCAT
This sequence comes from Brevundimonas sp., assembly GCF_036405315.1. Classification (GTDB taxonomy): domain Bacteria; phylum Pseudomonadota; class Alphaproteobacteria; order Caulobacterales; family Caulobacteraceae; genus Brevundimonas. The sequence continues at coordinate 9,114 of NZ_DASWXW010000220.1, forward strand.
CGCCGGCCTGCCCAAGGCCGAACTGCACCTGCACATCGAGGGCTCGCTGGAGCCCGAACTGATGTTCGAACTGGCGCAGCGCAACGGCGTCGCCATCCCTTATGACAGCGTCGAGGCCGTGCGCGCGGCCTATGACTTCTCCAACCTACAGGACTTCCTCGACATCTATTACGCGGGCGCCGCCGTGCTGCTGACGCGTCAGGACTTCGAGGACCTGGCCTTCGCCTATTTCCAGCGCGCCGCCGCCGACAACGTCCGCCACGCCGAGATATTCTTCGACCCCCAGACCCACACCGACCGGGGCGTGCCCTTCGGCGTGGTCGTCGAGGGCCTGATCGCCGGCATGGACCGGGCCAGGGCCGAGTTGGGCGTCACCAGCGGCCTGATCCTCAGCTTCCTGCGCCACCTGTCGGAAGACGAAGCCTTCGCCACGCTGGAGGCCGCCAAGCCCTACCTGCACCACTTCATCGGCGTCGGGCTGGATTCGTCCGAGCTGGGCCACCCGCCGGCCAAGTTCCAGCGCGTCTTCGCCGCCGCCCGCGACCTGGGCCTGAAGCTGTGCGCCCACGCCGGCGAGGAAGGCCCGCCCGCCTATGTCCACGAGGCCCTGGACCTGCTGCACATCGACCGCATGGACCACGGCAACCGCTCGATGGAGGACGAGGGTCTGATCGCGCGTCTGGCCGCCGAGCAGATGACGCTGACCGTCTGCCCCCTGTCGAACCTGAAGCTGTGCGTGGTCAAGGACCTGAAGGACCATCCGATCCCCGAGATGCTGCGCCGCGGCCTGCACGTCACCCTGAACTCGGACGACCCCTCCTATTTCGGCGGCTATGTGAACGCCAACTACAGCCAGCTGGCTGAAGCGGTCGGCCTGACGCGCGAGCAGGTGACGCAGCTGGCGAAGAACAGCTTCGAGGGCAGCTTCCTCAGCGACGCCGACAAGGCGAAACGGCTCGCGGAAGTGGACGCCTACGCGGCGACGAACTGACCGCCTCTTTCGTCATCCCGGACGAGCCGCAGGCTCGATCCGGGACCGCCGGAAGCGCAGCCGTTTGAATGTCGTGCCCTTGGCGATCCCGGCTCTGCGCTGCGCGAGGCTTGGCCGGGATGACGGCGTGAAGGTCAGGCCGCCGCGATCTGATCGACCTCGTTGGCCGAGCCGAGCGCCACGGGGATGCGCTGGTGCAGGGCCGTCGGGGTCACGTCCAGAATGGCCTGGGTCCCGTCCGTGGTCGCCTTGCCGCCCGCCTGTTCGATCAGGAAGGCCATGGGGTTGCCCTCGTACATCAGGCGCAGCTTGCCGGGTTTGTTCGGCTCGCGCTTGTCCCACGGATAGAGGAAGACGCCGCCGCGCATCAGGATGCGGTGGACGTCGGCCACCATGGCGGCGACCCAGCGCATGTTGAAGTTCTTGCCGCGCGGGCCGTCCGCGCCCTGCAGGCAGCCGTCGACGTAGCGTTGCACGCTCTCGGCCCAGTGGCGCTGGTTCGACATGTTGATGGCGAACTCCTTGGTGTCCGCCGGCACCGTGACCGCGCCGTGCGTCATCAGCCACTGGCCGTCGTGCGACAGGGTGAAGCCCGCCACGCCCTGGCCCGTCGTCAGCACCAGCATGGTCTGGCCGCCGTAGAGGCAATAGAGGGCCGCGACCTGCTGACGGCCCGACTGCAGGAAGTCGGCCTCGGTCGGCGTCGCCGACGGCGATTTCAGCACCGAGACGATAGTGCCGACGGGGGCGTTGATGTCGATGTTGGACGAGCCGTCCAGCGGATCGAACAGAACCAGGTATTCGCCCGCCGGATTGGTCGCCGGCTGGACCGTGTCCATTTCCTCGGACGCCACCCCCGCCACCGCCGGACAGGCCAGCAGCATTTCCGTCAGGACGTCGTTGGAGATGACGTCGAGCTTCTTCTGCTCCTCATCCTGAACGTTGACGGCGCCGGATGCGCCCAGGGCGCCGACCAGCGCCCCGCCCGAGACGATCTTGCGGATCTCGACGCAGGCGGCGGCGGCGGCCGTCAGGGTCCGGGCCAGGCCCTGCGGCAGATCGAGGGCGGCCAGGTGGGCGGCGAGGTCGGTGCGGGCGGTGCGGGCGGTCATGGCGGCCTTCAATCCTGTCACGAGAGCGGTTCGGCCCCTCATGGCCCTTCGGATCGTTCGCGGCAAGCCCGGCGCCGCTTGACTTCGGCTCGGAGTCGGGGCCTTAGGTCGCACGCTCTCGCGGGAGAGATCGGCGGTCGCGCAGCGGCCGTCGGGGCCGAAGGCGCAACCGCCCCGGAAACGCTCAGGCAAAAGGACCGCGAGGGCGCACGGACGCTGGAAAGTCGCCCCCCGTTCTCGGGATTCATGGGCGCGCCGACGGAGCAAGGCCGCCCCTTTGGGGACGGTCGGAATCTCTCAGGCTTCAGGACAGCGGGGGCGCGACGACGGCGAAGCTATCGCCGCAACCCGCGACCGGAGGATGCTCGATGAGCGACCAGGCCTTGAAGACCACCCCTCTCAACGCCGCGCACCGCGCGCTCAGCGCCCGCATGGTCGGGTTCGGCGGCTATGACATGCCGGTCCAGTACGAAGGCGTCCTGGCCGAGCACCGCTGGACCCGCGAGCACGCCGGCCTGTTCGACGTCTCGCACATGGGCCAGGCCCGCATCACCGGCGACGACGCCATTGCGCAGTTCCAGCGCTTCGTCCCGGGCGACTACCAGATCCTGAAGGACGGCAAGCAGAAGTATTCACTGCTGCTGAACGCTGAAGGCGGCATCATGGACGACCTGATGGCCGGCAAGCCCGACCATGACGGCCTCTATGTCGTGGTCAACGCCGGCAACAAGGACGCCGACTTCGCCTTCCTGAACGCCAACCTGGCCGGCGACGCCAAGCTGACGGTCCTGGACGACCGCGCTCTGCTGGCCATCCAGGGGCCGGAAGCCGCCGAGGTCATGGTCAAGCACGAGCCGGCCCTGGGCGAGATGGGCTTCATGGATTCGGCCCGTCTGATGCTGTTCGGGGTCGACTGCTACGTCTCGCGCTCGGGCTACACCGGCGAGGACGGCTATGAGATTTCGGTGCCCAACGCCGACGCCGAGCGCATCTGGAACCTGCTGCTGAGCGACGCCCGCGTGAAGCCGATCGGTTTGGGCGCCCGCGACTCGCTTCGTCTGGAAGCCGGCCTGCCGCTGCACGGCCACGACATCGACGCC
>NZ_DASWXW010000221.1:0-14584 GCF_036405315.1 Brevundimonas sp.
GGCGCCGGTCAGGGTGGCCAGGTCGATCATGAACTTCGGCTTGAAGCGGTCCTGAGTGTACCAGAGGGCGTCGGCCAGGACGAGGCGGCCTTCGGCGTCGGTGTTGATGACCTCGACCGTCTGGCCCGACATGGACACGACCACGTCGCCGGGGCGCTGGGCGTTGCCGTCGGGCATGTTCTCGACCAGGCCCAGCACGCCGACGGCGTTGACCTTGGCCTTGCGGCCGGCCAGGGCCATCATGGTTCCGGCCACGGCGGCGGCGCCGCCCATGTCCCACTTCATCTCTTCCATGCCGTCAGCCGGCTTCAGGCTGATGCCGCCGGTGTCGAAGCAGACGCCCTTGCCGACGAAGGCGATCGGCTGGTCGCCGGCCGCGCCGCCGTTCCACTGGATCACCGCCAGCTGGCTGTCGCGACGGCTGCCCTGGCCGACGGCCAGAAGCGTGCGCATGCCCAGCTTCTCCATCTCGGCCTCGCCGAGAATCTCGACCTCGAGGCCGAGGCTCTCCAGCGCCTTCACCCGGCGCGCGAACTCGGCCGGGTACAGAACGTTGGCCGGTTCCGACACCAGGTCGCGCGAGAACAGGACGGCGTCGGCGACAGCCGACAGAGGCTGGAAGGCGGCCTGAGCAGCAGCCACGTCCGAGGTGACCACGCGCACGGTCGTGACCGAGGGGATCTTGTCGGCCTTCTGCTTGGTCAGATATTTGGCGAAGCGATAGGCGGCCAGGCGCACGGCGAAGGCGGCGCGGGCGGCCTGCTCGGCCGACAGGTGGGCGGCGTCGATGGTCAGGACTTCCGCGCCCGACAGCTTGGCGGCGTGATAGGCGGCGGCGGCGGCGGTTTCGACCGCCAGATCGTCGAACTTGTCAGCCGCGCCCGCGCCGACCAGCAGCACCGTGTCGGCGTCGACGCCCGCCGGAGCCGCAACCGTCAGATTGCTGTTGGGGGCGCCGGTGAAGCGGCTGTTGCCCATGGCCTTGGTCAGGGCGCCCGAGGCGGCGGCGTCCAGGGCCGAGCCCGTACCGGCCAACGCGCGACCTTCGTGGACCAGAACGGCAAGGATTTGAGCGGCGCTGGGGGAAGCGACGAACTCGATTTTCATGAAACCTACTCCAGGCCAGGGTTCCATGCCCCGGTCGTGCTTGAATCAGACATAACGCAGCGGCTGTTCCACCGTCGCGTTGGGATGTGTATTACATGGCCCGCATCGCTCGCGGCTGCAACTCGCTCGCCCCCGAAACCCTTTCTTTCCCGACCATGACGCTGATTCAGGGCTACCTCTTCCGCCAGATCGGCCTGCCCGTCGTGGCGGCGTGCGCGGCCCTGGCCGGAATCGGCCTTTTGAGCCAGAGCCTCGATCAGCTCGAGGTCATCGTCGAACGCGGTCAGAGCGTCTGGGTCATGGCCAAACTGACCCTGCTGGCCCTGCCCCAATTGATCGCGGTCATCCTGCCCATCGGCCTGTTCGTCGGCGCCCTGATCGCCCTGACCCGATTGCAGCGCGAGCAGGAACTGACCGCCGCCTACGCCGCGGGCGTCAGCCGCTGGTCCCTGATCCGGCCGGCGATCCAGATCGCCGTCATCATCGCCGTGGTCGCCCTGATCACCAATGTCTTCGTCCAGCCCTGGGCCCAGCGCGAGGCGCGCCGCCAGGCCTTCGCCATCCGCACCGACCTGGCCGCCCTGCTGGTCGAGGAAGGCCGCTTCGTTCAAGGGCCGGGCGGCTTGACCGTCTATGTGCAGCAGATCGAACAGAACGGCCTGCTCAAGAACCTGTTCGTCTATCTGGACAACGGCAAGACGGTGACGACCTGGGACGCCGAAACCGCCCGCTTCGGCCGGGTCGACGGTCTGCCGGTCCTGACGATGCAGAACGGGTCGATGCAGCGTTATTCGTCGCGCGACGTGCTGAACCAGCTGTCGTTCGATCAGCAGGTGTTCGACCTGTCGCCCTACACCAAGACGACTGAGCGCATCCGCTTCAAGCCGTCCGACCTGTGGCTGACCGAACTCTTCGACCCCACCCCTGCCCTGCTGGAAGGCGCCGGCTCGCGCGGTGAACTGGCGGCCGAAGCCCATTCACGGCTGGCCTCGCCGCTTTACGCCCTGACGGCCATGGCCCTGGCTCTGACGGCCATTCTCGGCGGCTCCTTCAGCCGCACCGGCTACAGCGGCCGCATCGCCAAGGCGGCGGGCGTCTTTCTGGTGGTTCGCGTCGTCGGCTACGGCCTGGTCGCGGCCAGCGCCTGGAACGGCGCGCTCAATCTGCTGCAGTATCTGCTGCCGCTGGGCGTCAGCTTCGTCGCCCTGCGTCTGCTGTTCCGTGCGCTGAAACCGCATCGGCGGCGCGTCTGGGCACCCTATGAGCGTTTCAAGGCGAGGTTCGCATGAGGCTCCGTCTCGGCCGCATCGAACGCTATGTGTTGACCCAGCAACTACGGGCGCTGGCCGTCGCCCTGGCCATCATCACCGCCCTGGTGATGCTGATCGACTTCGTCGAGGTGTCGCGCGGCCTGAATTCGTCCGGCGAACTGTCCAGCGCACGCATCTTCGGTCTGGTGCTGCTGAAATCCCCCACCGTGGTGGTCCAGCTTCTGCCGTTCGTCTTCCTGTTCGGCACCCTGGCGGCCTTCGTCGGTCTGAACCGGCGCAGCGAACTGATCGCCATGCGCGCAGCCGGCGTCTCGGCCTGGCGCTTCGTGTTGCCGGCGGCGGCCTGCGCCCTGGTTCTGGGCATTCTCACCGTCACTGTGTTCGGTCCGATGGCGGCCGCCGGGGACGGCATGTGGCAGCGTGAGCGCGGCCGCATTTCCGGCTCCGCCACCGGTGCTGAAACACAGGAAGCCGTCTGGCTGCGGGAGGGCGACGACACGCGCCAAATGATCATTCGCGGCGCGCGTCAGGAACAGGCCAGCGGTCGCCTGCTGGACGCCACCTTCTTCATCTATACGACCACGTCCGCCGGCCGACGGATGTTCACCGAGCGGATCGACGCGACGACGGCGACGCTGAACGCCGGGCGCTGGCGTCTGACCGACGCCACGGGCGCCCAGACCGGCCAACGCGCGGTGCGCTACGCCACCCTCGACCTGCCGTCGAACCTGGCGGACAAGGAGGCGTTCCAGCGTTTCGCCCGGCCCCAGTCGACGCCCTTCTGGTCGCTGCCGAACCAGATCCAGCGGATCGAGGATGCGGGCTTCGCCTCGACCGCCTATCGCCTGCGCCTGCAGCAACTGCTAGCGACGCCGTTGATGTTCGCCGCCATGTCGATTCTGGCGGCGGCCTTCTCGCTGCGCCTGATGCGCCTGGGCGATCTGGCCAAGATGACCGTGGCGGCCGTGGTGCTGGGCTTCGCCTTCTTCTTCGTGAACCAGTTTTCCTCGGCCATGGGTTCGGCCGAGGTGGTGCCGCCCTTCCTGGCGGCCTGGCTGCCGCCCGTGCTGACGGCCCTCGCCGCCTTTACCTTGCTGTTCTATACCGAAGACGGCTAATCGGACGGTTTCCGGTCGCTGGCAAAGAGTGGATTCCGCATGAGTGATCGCCGCACATCCCGAGAGGGAGCCCTGCGCGCCCGGCTCCTGGCCGGTGCGGCCGTGATCGCCTGCATTCCCGCTCTTCCCGCGGTGGCGCAGGACACGCCCGCCGCGCCTCAAGCCGCCGCCCAGTCGGCGCCGGTCACGGACGGCCTGGAGCCCGGCTCGGCCTATGTGAGCGCCGCCTCGGCCAGCCGCGACGGCGATGTCATCAGCGCCGCCGGGACGCCCCTTGATCGCGTCTTCGCCCGCTTCCGCGGCCAAAGCCTGCGGGCCGAAGGGATCTCCTATGATCTCAAGACCGGCGCCGCCACCGCTGTCGGCCACGCCGAACTGACCGCGCCTGACGGCACGGTGATCCACGCCAGCCGCATCGAACTTGATTCGGATCTCAAGGCGGGCGTCGCAACGGATCTGGCCATGCGCCTCGCCAACGGCGCCAGCCTGATGGCCGCGACGGCGGTCCGTCGCTCCGAAAACGTCGCCGAGTTGAACCGCGTCATCTTCACGCCCTGTCCGATCTGCGACGTGAACGGACCGAAGCAGCCCAGCATCTCGATCCAGGCCGACAAGGCGGTCCAGGACCAGGACCTGCGGGCCATCCTGTATCGCAACGTCGTCTTCCGCGTCGGCGGGGTGCCGGTCTTCTACCTGCCGGCCTTTGCGCACCCCGATCCCAGCGTCGAGCGGGCGTCCGGCTTCCTCATCCCCTTCCCCGACTTCGACGAAGGGCGCGGCGCCTCGCTGGAGGTTCCCTACCTCCACGTTGTCTCGCCGTCGGAAGACTGGCTGATCAGCCCCCAGATCAACAGCAAGGTCGCGCCGTTCCTGAACCTGCAGTGGCGGCGGCGCTTCGACAGCGGCACGCTGGTCGTGCGGGGCGGATATACGCACGAGCGCGACTTTGGCGATTTCGACCGGGACGGAGACGGCGACACCGAAAGCAACGTCCGCTTCGGCGATCGCACCAACCGCAGCTATCTGCTGGCTCACGGCAAGTTCGATCTCCAAGGCCCGTGGCGCTGGGGCTTCACGGCCGAGCGCGCGTCAGACAAGACCTTGTTTGACCGCTACAACATCCGCGACACCTATCAGGACAACGGCCTCTACTACGGCGACCGTCGTCGCCTGATCAGCCAGATCTATGTCGAGCGCCAGACCCAGCGTTCCTATCTGTCGGTCGCGACCTTCGCGATGCAGAGCCTGCGGGTCGCGCAGTTCGACCCAGTGACCCCGGCCTTGAACATCTTCGAGGACGACAAGACCCTGCCCCTGGTCGCGCCGCTGATCGATGCGCGCTGGGAAGCGCAGGACCCGATCTTCGGCGGTCGCCTGCGCCTGCGCGGCTCCGCCGTCGCCCTGTTCCGGGACGCCTATGTCGGCTCCCCGATCCTGCCTCCCGAGTTGATCCCTCCCGGCCCGACCGCTGGACTGCCCGGCGTCGACAGCCGCCGCGTCACCGGCCAGGTCGACTGGCGCCGCACCCTCATCTCGCCGATGGGCGTTCGATGGGAGCCGTTCGTGGACGCCCGGCTCGACGTCTATTCCGTCAGCGACCTGCCCCCGATGCTGGGCGTGGATACTGACGCCTTCACGCGAGGTCGGGCCAGCGCCGGGGTCGACGTCAGCTATCCGCTCTACCGCCGCCTGTCCGCCGACGCCGATCTGATCCTGGAGCCGATGGCCCAGTTGTCGGTGTCGAATGATGCTGATCTGGACCGGCGCATTCCGAACGAAGACAGCCAGACGCTGGAACTGGACCACGTCTCCCTGTTCCGCATGGACCGCTTCCCCGGCTACGACCTGATGGAAGGCGGACTGCGCTTCACCGCGGGCGCGCGCGCCACCCTGCGTTGGGACGCGGGACGTTCGGCCAGCCTGTTCATCGGCCGCAGCATCCGCGCCGATGATCAGAACGAGTTTCGCACCCCGGTCCCCGACGACCCCACGCGCCTCTACGACCCGTCCGGTCTGGCCGACCGCACGTCCGACTGGGTGGTTCAGGCGACCTTCTCGCCGTCCGACCGGATTCGCGGCTGGGCGCACGCCACGATCGACCCGAACGGCGACGTGCGACGCGGCGAGACGACCGTCGATGGACGCTGGGGCCGACGCAATCAGGCCCGCCTGAGCTACATCATCGACCGCTCCAACCCCCTGGCCGGTCCGTTGAACCGCAACTACGAGTTCGTTCAGCTTTCCGGTCAGCAGTTCGTCTATGGCAACTGGGGCGTGGCGGTGAACGGCTTCGCCGACCTGGAGCGCGATCTCATCACGCGTTCGGAAGTGGGCCTTCTGTTCGACGACGACTGCTTCCGCGTCGAGCTGGGCTGGCGTCGCGACAATACGCGCGTGCGCCCGACCGGCCCCTCGGAAGGGGTCTATATTCGACTTAACCTCGCCACTTTTGGAGGTTCAGGCTATGATCGAAGTGATATGCGCTAGGCACGGCGTGCAGGGGCGTGCGCCATCCAGGGTCCAGAATCGTCGATGACGCTGCTGGACCGGGACGAGACTGCTTTAGGGAATCAGGACTGACGATGCGTTTGATGCGTTACACGACGGGCGTGGCCATGGCCGCCCTCATCGCCGGCTCGGCTGTCGGTCAGTCCGCGGCCCAGACCGCGCCCGCGCAACCGGCTCCGGCCGCCGGGACGCTGAATCCCGCCGCCGAGGAAGCGCCCCAGCGCGCCGCCGCCGCGCCGCAGTTCCGCCTGTCCGACGGCATCATCGCCACGGTCAACGACCGGATCATCACCGGCTACGACCTGCGCCAGCGCATGCTGGTCCTGATGGCCATGACCCAGGTCCAGCCGACCGAGGAAAACATCGGCGCCATCCAGCAGCAGGCCCTCAACGACCTGATCGAGCAGCACCTGCAGGCCGCCGAAATCGCCAAGTTCGAACAACTCAAGATCACCGACCAGGAGGTCGATGAAGAGATCGCCGGCATGGCGCGCGAAGCCGGCACGACCGCCGTCAACTACATGGCCTTCCTCGAACAGGGCGGCATCCGCCCCCAGCCGTTCCGTGAACAACTGCGTACCGAGATCGGCTGGCGCGAACTGGTGGGCGGTCGTTTCCGCGACCGCGCCAAGGTCAGCCGCGCCCAGGTCGAGCAGACCATGCGCCAGATGACCGAGTCCGCCACCAAGCCCCAGTATCTGGTCGGCGAAATCTACCTGGAGGCCAGCCGCGTCGGCGGGATGCAGGAAGCCATGAACGGCGCGCGCCAACTGGTGCAGCAGATGATTCAGGGTGCGCCCTTCATGGCCGTGGCCCGTCAGTTCTCGGCCGCTCCCTCTGCGGCGCGCGGCGGCGACGCCGGCTGGGTGGTCAAGGGCACGGTTCAACCGGCGCTGGAACAGGCGATGGAAGCCCTGGCCGTCGGCCAGTTGTCCAATCCGATCCCGGTCGATGGCGGCGTCTACATCCTCTACATGCGCGACAAACGCTCGGGCGCGGCGACCAGCCTGGTGCAGATGAAGCAGGTCATGATCGAGCTGCCCGAAACCGCCAGCGAAGCCGAAGTCACCGCCGCCACCCAGCGACTGGAAGCCCTGCGCGGCGGCCTGACCTGCGACAACATCCTGCAACGCGCCCGGGCCGAGCAAGGCATGCTGGGCGCTGATCTGGGTGAAAGCGACGTGGCGGACCTGCTGCCGCAGTTCCAGCAAGTCGCACGTTCGGCTGATGTCGGCACGGTCAGCAGCGTCGTGCGCACCCCGCTGGGCGTGCACGTCCTGGCCGTCTGCGGCCGCCGCCTGGGCGGCCCCGAGGCCCCCTCGGCCCAACAGGTCGAAGCGCGCCTGCAGAATCAGAACTACGCCATGCTGGGCCGACGCTACCTGCGCGATCTGCGGGCCGACGCCCTGATCGAGATCAAGCAGTAATGACGATGCGGCCGCTCATCGTCACGATGGGCGACCCCGCCGGCGTGGGGCCGGAGGTCATCGCCAGGGCGTGGCCGATCCTGGCCACGCCGCCCGGCCCGCTCGCCCCCGTCACGCCCTTCGTCGTCATCGGCGACGCCGACGTCCTGGCGGCCCAGGGCGTGAAGGTCGAACAGATCTTCAGCCCATCGGACGCCGCCGCCGTCTTCGGACGCGCCATTCCGGTCCTGCACGCCCCGGCCCCCGCGCCAGTGACGCCGGGCCAGCCCGACCCGCGCAACGCCGTCGCCGTCGCCGACTGGATCGAACGCGCCGTCGACCTGACCCTGTCGGGCGAGGCCTGCGGGATCGTCACCGCGCCCATCGCCAAGGCGCCCATGTACGCCTCCGGCTTCCGCTTCCCCGGCCACACCGAGTTCATCGCCGAACTGACCGCCGACATGCCGTTTTCCGGCACGCGCGGCCCGGTCATGATGCTGACGGCCAAGGACCTGCGCGCCTGTCTGGTGACGATCCACGTCCCCATCGACCAACTGCCCGAACTGATCACGGCGGACCGGGTCATGCGGGTCGCCCGCGTCGTCCACGAATCGATGAAGCGCGACTTCGGCATCCATGCCCCTCGCCTGGCCCTGGCCGCCCTGAACCCCCACGCGGGCGAGGGCGGATCGATCGGCCTGCAGGAGGTCGAGATCCTGCGTCCCGCCGCCGCCGCCCTGCGCGCCGAGGGGCTGAACATCACGGACCCCCTGCCCGCCGACACCCTGTTCCACGACGAGGCCCGCGCCCGCTACGACGCCACCGTCTGCCTCTATCACGATCAGGCCCTGATCCCGGTCAAGACCCTGGACTTCTGGGGCGGGGTCAACGCCACCCTCGGCCTGCCCATCGTCCGCACCTCGCCCGACCACGGCACCGGCTTCGACATCGCCGGAAAGGGGATCGCCCGCGCCGACAGCTTCATCGCCGCCGTGCGTCTGGCTTCAGAGATGGCGGCGGCGCGCGCCACGCGCTAAGGCGTCTCGTATGACGGACCTCCCTTCCCTTCGCGAGACGCTCGACGCCCACGGCCTGCTGGCCAAGAAGAGCTTCGGTCAGCATTTCCTGCTGGACCTGAACGTGACGCGCAAGATCGTCCGCTACGCCGGGCCGTTCGAGGGCCGCGCCGTGATCGAGGTCGGCCCCGGCCCCGGCGGGCTGACGCGCGCCATCCTGGAAAGCGACGCGGGCAAGGTGGTGCTGGTCGAGAAGGACCCGCGCTTCATCCCCCTTCTGTCCGAACTGGACGACGGTTCCGGCCGCCTGACCATCGTCGAGGGTGACGCCTTGAAGGTGCGCGAGGCGGAGTTGGTCAAGGGACCGGCCCATCTGGTGTCGAACCTGCCCTACAATGTCGGCACCCCTCTGCTGATCAAATGGCTGACCGGCCCGTGGCAGCCTTGCGCTCTGACCCTGATGTTCCAGAAGGAGGTGGCCGAACGCGTCGTGGCCGCCCCCGGCGACGACGCCTATGGCCGTCTGGCCGTCATCACCCAGGCTGTGGCCGATGCCCGCATCGTCATGCACCTGCCCGCCGCCGCCTTCACCCCGCCGCCCAAGGTGGCCTCGGCGGTCGTCCATGTCGTCCCGCGGGCCGAGCGCCCCTCGCCTGAGCGGCTGAAGAAGCTGGAACGCGTCACCGCCGCCGCCTTTGGCCAGCGCCGCAAGATGCTCCGCTCCAGCCTGAAACAGCTCGGCGGCGCCGCCCTGTGCGAAGCCGCCGGCATCGAACCCGACGCCCGCGCCGAAGTCATCGACATCGCCGGCTTCCTCCGCCTGGCCGACGCCCTGAAGTAGGCTTGCCATGACCGTTGAAATCGAACCCTTCCGCGCCATCAGCGTCAGCCGCCTGGCCCATGAACTGAAGGCCCAGGGCCGCTCCATCATCCACATGGAGTTCGGCCAGCCCTCGACCGGCGCCCCCGCCGCCGCCATCGCCGAGGCCCACCGCATTCTCGACAGCGAGCCCGGCGGCTACTGGGAAAGCCCGGCTCTGCGCACCCGCATCGCCAAGCTCTACGACGACCGCTACGGCGTCAGCGTCGATCCCGAACGGGTGGTCATGACGGCGGGCGCCTCGCCCGCCCTGGTGCTGGCCCTGATGATGCGCTTCCAGCCCGGCGACCGCGTGGCCATCGCCCGCCCCGGCTATGTCGCCTATCGCAACACGCTGAAGGCCCTGCACATGGAGCCGGTCGAGATCGACTGCGGCCCCGACGTGCGGTTCCAGCTGACCGCCGAGGCCTTGCGCGGCCTCGACCCGGCCCCGACGGGCGTCATCATCGCCAGCCCCGCCAACCCGACCGGCACCATCATCCCCGAGGCCGAGCTGAAGGCCATCGCCGAGGTCTGCCGCGAGCGGAACATCTCGATCATCTCGGACGAGATCTACCACGGCCTGTCCTACACCGGCTCGACCCCGTCCATGCTGCAGTTCGAGCCGAACGCCCTGATCGTCAACAGCTTCTCCAAATACTGGAGCATGGCGGGCTGGCGTCTGGGCTGGCTGCTGCTGCCCGAGGCCGAGGTGCCCCAGGCCCGCGCCCGCGTCGGCAACATGTTCCTGACGCCCGCCACCCTCAGCCAGCACGCCGGTCTGATCGCCATGGACTGCGAGACGGAGCTTGAGGCCAATATCGACGTCTATCGCGCCAACCGCGCCCTGATGCTCGACGCCCTGCCCGCCATGGGCCTGCGCTCCATCGCCCCGCCGGACGGCGCCTTCTACATCTACGCCGACATCGGCCACCTGACCGATGACAGCATCGGCTTCTGCGAAGCCCTGTTGCGCGAAACCGGCGTGGCCACCGCTCCCGGCGTCGACTTCGACCCAGTCAACGGCCACCGCTTCATCCGCTTCAGCTTCGCCGTCTCGACCACCCAGGTCGAGGACGCCTTGGTCCGGATCAAGCCCTTCTTCGCGGCGCGAACAGCGGCCGCCGAGGAACGCCTCAGCGCCTAGGGGCGTTCGTCAGGGCCCGAAACCTTCGGAGCCTTCATGTCGAAATCGCGTCTCGTTGCTTCCGCCGCCCTGCCCTTTGTTCTGGTCGCCCTGACCGCCTGCGGATCGCCCGCCGAGACGCCAAAGCCTGAAACGCCGCCCGCTGTCTCAACGCCGCCCGCGCTGACGCGTGAGGCCATCGAAACGGCGGTGTTCGAGACCACCCCTACGCCCGCAGCGAACGGCGCAACCACGCCTGTGGCGCCCGATCCGGCCGTCGCCCGTGCGCAAATTCTGCTGGACCGCGCCAACTTTTCGCCGGGCGTGATCGACGGTCTGGGCGGCGACAACACGCGTCAGGCCATCGCCGCCTTCGAGAAGGCCGCCGGCCTGCCCGAGGACGGCGTTCTGGACGCCGAGGTCTTCCGCCGCCTGACCGCCGACGACAACGGCAAGGTGCTAGCCGACTACGTCATCACCGCCGCCGACCTGGCCGGGCCCTTCATCGGTCAGGCGCCGTCCGACCTGCAGGCCATGTCCAAGCTGGCGACCGTCGGCTACGCCACGCCGCTGGAAGCCTTCGCCGAGAAGTTCCACATGACCGAGGGCCTGCTGCGCGCCCTCAACCCCGGCGTCGACTTCGGCAAGGCAGGTCAGAGCATTATCGTCGCCGCGGTGGCCCAGACCGACCTGACCGCTGACGTGGCGCGCATCGTGGTGGACAAGACAGAACGCTCGGTTCGCGCCTATGACGCCGACGACAAACTGTTGGCCTTTTATCCGGCCACCATCGGCAGTTCGGCGCGCCCCGCGCCGTCGGGCGACCTGACCGTCGTCGGCGTCGCGCCCGAACCCAACTACACCTACGACCCCGACCGGGTCAGCTACGACCGGGGCGACCGCAAGGTCATCGTCCCGCCTGGACCGAACAATCCGGTCGGCTCGGTGTGGATCGACCTGTCGCGCGACACCTATGGCATCCACGGCACGCCGGACCCGTCCAAGGTCGGCAAGACCTTCTCCAGCGGCTGCGTGCGCCTGACCAACTGGGACGCCGAACAACTGGCGTCACAGGTCAAGCCGGGCGTGCGGGTGGTCTTCCGCTAGACGGTCAGACCACTTCCTTCAACAACGCGTCCTTGTAGCCCTCGACCCACAGGTTGCGCGCCCGGCAGCTGCGCTCAGCGTGATAGATGTGGGCCAACTCAGCATAGCTGCTGTCGAAGTCCTCGTTGACCAGGACATAGTCGAACTCGTCGCAGTGCTCGATCTCGCCCTTGGCGTTGGCGACACGGCGCTCGATCACATCGTCAGCGTCCTGCGAGCGCGTCACCAAACGGCGGCGCAGTTCCTCAAGGCTCGGCGGCAGGACGAAGACGCGCACGGCGTCGCCGGGGCATTTCTCGGCCACGTCGCGGGCGCCCTGCCAGTCGATGTCGAACAGGACGTCGCGGCCTTCGGCCAGGGCGCGGTTCACCGGCGCGGCCGGCGAGCCGTAGCGGTTGCCGTGCACGTCGGCCCATTCCAGGAAGGCGTCGGCGTCGATCAGACGCTGGAATTCCTCCTGGCTGACGAAGTTGTAGTCACGGCCGTCAACCTCGCCCGGACGAATGCCGCGCGTGGTCATGGAGACCGACAGCTCCAGGCCCTTGTGGTCGGCCATCAGGCGACGGCACAGCGACGTCTTCCCGGCCCCCGACGGACTGGCCACGATCAGCAGGACGCCACGGCGGGGGGTGCGGTTATTCGACATTCTGAACTTGTTCTCGAAGCTGCTCGATGACGGCCTTCAGTTCGAGGCCGATTCCGGTGAGCGGCGTGGTAGCGGATTTCGAGCAGAGCGTGTTCGCTTCACGCATGAATTCCTGCATCAGGAAGTCGAGTTTTCGCCCGGCGGGGGGTTGCTGCAACAGTGTCCGGGCCGAGGCGACGTGCGCATTCAGGCGGTCCAGTTCCTCGCGCACGTCGGCCTTGGTGGCGAGGGCGGCGGCTTCGAGGAAGATTCGCTCGTCCAGGCCCGGCGCATCGGGCGCCAGTTCGCTGATCCGGCGAGTGAAACGTTCGCGGATCGCCTCGGTCTGGCTGGAGGCCTCAAGCCCGGCGCGCGCCGTCAAGGCCTCGATGGTCCCGACGAAGTCGTGGATCACCGGCGTCAACTGCTCGCCCTCGCGCTGACGCGACAGCTTCAGGGCGTCCAACGCCTGTTCGATGGTGGTGAGGATGGCGGCTTCCACGGCGGCGTGGGCTTCGGGGTCCTCGACCTCCTCGGCCACCTCGATGACGCCGCGCAGGGCCAGCAAGCCGTCGGCCGAGGGCGGCGTCGCCCCCTCCTCCGCCAACTGATTGGCCAGCTTCAGATAGGTCGCCAGCACAGCTTCGTTGACGCGCGGCGCGGGTTCGCTGCCCTCGGCGCGCTTGGCCTGAACGCCCAGCGTCACCTGACCGCGGTTCAGACGCGCCTGCCCCGCGGCCTTGGCCAACCGCTCCAGATTGTCGAAACCGCCGGGGCCGCGATAGCGCACCTCCAGCGAGCGTCCGTTGACCGACCGCGCCTCGACCGTCCAGGTCCAGCCGTCCAGCCCGCCGTCGGCGCGGCCGAAGCCGGTCATGCCCGAGATACCGCTCATTGCGGGGCCCCCGTCGGCACGGAGATGA
Source organism: Brevundimonas sp. (assembly GCF_036405315.1). Lineage (GTDB taxonomy): Bacteria > Pseudomonadota > Alphaproteobacteria > Caulobacterales > Caulobacteraceae > Brevundimonas. The sequence continues at coordinate 13,067 of NZ_DASWXW010000221.1, forward strand.
CCTTGGCGCCCGGCGGGACGATCACGGGCGCGCCCTCGCCCATCGGCGCCGGCGCCGCGCCGGGGACCGAGGCCGCTTGCCCCGGCGGCAAGCCGGCCTTGCGCCGCTCGATCTCGCGCCAGCGCGCGACGTTCAGCAGGTGCTCGGGATAGGTGCGGGCGAAGACGTGGCCGCCCGTGCCGTCGGCGACGAAGAAGACGTATTCCGAACGCGGCGGGTTAAGCACCGCCTTCAGCGCCTCCTCGCCCGGATTGGCGATGGGCGTCGGCGGCAGGCCGTCGATCAGATAGGTGTTCCACGGCGTCTGGGCCCGCAGTTCCGAGGCGCGGATGCCGCGGCCCAGCGGACGGCCCTTGGTCACGCCGTAAACGATGGTGGGATCGCTCTCCAGCCGCATCCCCAACCGCAGACGGTTGGTGAAGACCGCCGCCACCTCGGGCCGTTCGGAGGCCAGGCCCGTCTCCTTCTCGACGATGGAGGCCAGGACCAGGGCTTCTTCCGGCGTGGTGACGATGGTGGCGGGCGAGCGGGCGGCCCACAGGGCGGCCAGCTTGGTCTTGGCGGCGCGCTGCATACGCGCCACGACCGAGGCGCGGGTCTCGCCGCGCGAAACCTCATAGGTGTCGGGCCACAGGCTGCCCTCGGCGGGGACCTCGACCTCACCGGTCAGGACCGGCTGCTTCATCAGGATGTCGACCGCCTGGGCCGAGGACCAGCCTTCGGGCAGGGTCACGTAGTGTCGCACCGCCTTGCCGTCGACCAGCAGGCCGACCACGGTCGCCAGCGACGCGCCCGACGGCACCTCATACTCGCCCGCGCGGATCTTGCGGTCGGCGCCGGTCAGGCTGACGGCGGCGCGGAACAGGTCGGTCGAGCGGATCACGCCCGCCGACTTCAGGCTCGCCGCAATCGCAGGCACGCCCGCGCCAGACGGCAGGGTGACGACGGTGGCGTCGCCCTCGACCGCCCTGGGCCCCGGCCCCCAATAGACGGCCCACAGGGCGATCAGGGCGGCGACCAGGAACAGGCCCAGCGTCCCGGCGGCGGTGATCAGGCCGACGCCGAGGCTGGACTTGCCCGAATTCCGGGATGCTCCGCCGCCGCCCCGCTTCGGCACGCGGTTCTTGGGGATGCGAACCTTGGGCGTGGGACGACGCGACGGAGCCTTGGCCAAATCAACCGACCTTCTTGAAGATCACGGCCGCATTGGTGCCGCCGAAGCCGAAGCTGTTGGACATCGCCACGTCGATCTTCATCGGCTTGCCCTTGTGCGGGACCAGGTCGATCGGCGTCTCCATCTCCGGATCGTCCAGGTTGATGGTCGGCGGGGCGATCTGGTCGCGGATGGCCAGGACCGAGAAGATGCTCTCGATGGCACCGGCGGCGCCCAGCAGGTGGCCCGTCATCGACTTGGTCGAGGAGACGGCGACGTCCTTGGCGTGATCGCCGACCAGACGCTCGATGGCCTTAAGCTCGATCCAGTCGGCCATGGTCGAGGTGCCGTGGGCGTTGACGTAA
>NZ_DASWXW010000222.1:0-23726 GCF_036405315.1 Brevundimonas sp.
GGCCTTGATCCGCGAGCCAGGAGACCTGCCTGTCGCCGTCGTTCTCCGCGCGGTCGGGATGTGCCGAGCGGTCGAGGCAACTCGTGTGACGACAGTCGTAAACCAGCCGCGTCAGCGGCCGCTTTCGCTCATCCGGGCGGAGGTCGGTCCGGCGCGGCGTCGTCATATGGAGACCCGGAATGAACCGGACCGCATTCGCTACCCTGGCCGCCGCCAGCCTTTTGGCCGCCGCTCCTGCTTTCGCCGCTGAAGTCACCGATCAACAGGCCGCCGCCCCTGACGTGGCCGGTCGCGCCGGCGCCACCGCCGTGGCCGACGTCATCGTCACCGCCAACCGTTCGGCCCAGCCGATCGAGCGCGTCGGCGCCTCTGTCACCGTCCTGACCCAGGCCGCCATCGAGGCGCGCCAGACCCCCGCCGTGGCCGAGCTTCTGGCCCAGACGCCGGGCGTCAGCTTCACCCGCAACGGCGGCGTCGGAACCTCGACCGGCGTCAACATCCGCGGCGCCGAAAGCCAGCACACCGTCGTCCTGATCGACGGGGTCAAGCTGAACGACCCGTCCTCGACCCAGGGCGGTTTCAACTTCGGCAACCTGCTGGTCGGCGACACGGCCCGCATCGAGATCCTGCGCGGCGCCCAGTCGACCCTGTGGGGCAGCCAGGCCATCGGCGGCGTGGTCAACATCGTGACCGCTGAGCCAACCGAGGCCCTGCAAGGCTCGCTCGACGCCGAGGCCGGCGCGCGCGGCACGACCTATTTCCGCGGCGGCATCGGCGGCGCCAATGACCGCCTGAGCTGGCGTCTGGCGGCCAGCCGCTATGACACCGACGGCTTCTCGGCCTATGCGACCGGGACCGAGGACGACGGCTACACCAACACGGGCCTGTCGGGCCGTCTGAACCTGAAGATCACGGACGCCGTCTCGCTGGACCTGCGCTCGGTCTGGTCCAGCGGTCAAAACGACTTCGACGCCTGGAACGGCGACAGCCGCGAGTACGGCAAGACCCAGGAACTGGTCGGCTACGCCGGGCTGAACTTCGACCTGCTGGACGGCCGTTTCCGCAACCGCATCGGCTACGCCTACACCGACACCAACCGTCGCAACTACAACCCCGCGACCCTGGTCCAGCCGCTGACCTTCGATGCGGCGGGCGAGAACCGCCGCTGGGAATACCAGGGCACGTTCGCCGTGACCGAGGCGCTGAACACCACCTTCGGCATCGAGAGCGAGCGTTCGGAAATGCGCACCCGTTCGCCGTCGGCGTTCAACCTGAACCCGGCCTTCGGGCGGGGCCAGGCGGACCTCGATAGCGCCTATGCCCAGGTTCAGTGGACCGTGTTGGACGGCCTGACCCTGACCGGCGGCCTGCGTTACGACGACCACGCCCAATACGGCGACAACCTGCTGGGGCAGGTGGCGGCGGCCTGGGCCTTGAACGACGGCGACACTGTCGTGCGCGCCAGCTGGGGGCAGGGCTTCCGCGCGCCGGGCCTGTATGAGCTCTACAGCGAGTACGGCAACCTGACGCTGCAACCGGAAGAGTTCGACAGCTGGGAATTCGGCGTCGAGCAGCGCCTGTTCGACGGCGCCGTCGTCTCGGCGACCTACTTCAACCGTCAGGCCGACAACGAGATCCGCTACAACGGCTGCTCGACGCCCTCGACCGATCCGCTGTGCACCGTCAACGGCGTCGGCCGTTGGGGCTACTACCGCAATGTCCAGAAGACCGAGGCGCAAGGCGTCGAGCTGATCGGCCGCATCGACGTGACGGATCGTCTGAACCTCAGCGCCAACTATACCTGGACCGACGCCAAGAGCGCCTCGGGCGCCACGGACGGCAAGCGCCTGACGCGTCGCCCCGAGCACATGGCCAACCTGGCCGCCGACTACGCCTTCGCCTTCGGCCTGAAGACGGGCGTGGCCGTGCGTTACGTCGGCGAGACGTTCAACAACGACGCCAACACGGTCGTCGTGGGCGAATACACCCTGGTTGATCTCCGCGCCTCCTATCCGATCAACGACAACCTCGAAGTCTATGGTCGGATCGAGAACGCCTTCGACGAGGACTATCAGACGGTCCTGAACTACGGCACGGCCGGCCAGGGCGTGTTCGGCGGCGTTCGCGTCCGGTTCTGATCCGATGCGAGACGCCGCGTTTCTGACGACGGCGACCCGGCACGGCGGCGGTCTGATGAGGGCCGCCGCCGCCTATCCCGATGCGCCGAGGCCCTGGCTGGACCTGTCCACCGGCATCAATCCCGAGCCGTGGCGCGGGCCGCGTGCGGCGGAGGCGGAACTGAACCGGCTGCCCGATCCTGGCGCCCTGGTCGCGCTGGAGAGGGCGGCGGCGTCTGCTTTCGGCGCGTCGCCGGAACGGACGGCGGCGACCGCCGGGGCCGAGGCGGCGATCCGTCTTTTGCCCCTGCTGCTGGGCGTGCGCTCGGTCGAGATCGTCGGCCCGACCTACGGCGCCCACGCCGAGGCCTGGCGGGCGGCGGGCGTGGCGACGCGCCTGATCGCAGCGGACCAGGCGGCGGCGTCGCAGGCGGGCGTGCTGGTCATCGTCAATCCGAACAATCCCGACGGCCGCCTGACCCGGCGCGCCGACCTGATCGCCATGGCGCGGGCGCGCTCCCAGGCGGGCCGCTGGCTGGTGGTCGATGAGTCCTTCATCGAATGCGCGCCCGGCGACAGCGTCTCCGACCTCGTCGAGCCAAGGCTGATCGTCTTGCGCTCCTTCGGCAAGTTCTATGGGCTGGCCGGCGTCCGGCTGGGCTTCATGCTGGCCGCGCCGGATCTGATCACGCGTCTGCGCGCTCTCTTGGGCGACTGGCCGGTCGGCGCCGACGCCTTGGCGATGGGACGCGGAGCCTATGCCGACTCCGAGTGGCGTGCGCGGACCGAACGGTCTCTGGCCGAGCGCGCGGACCGGCTCGACGATCTGCTGGCGCGCGCCAGCTTCCAGATCATCGGCGGGACCAGCCTGTTCCGCATGACTCGCACGCCGCACGCGGCACGTTGGTTCCAGCACCTGTGTCGGGCGGGAATCCTGACCCGCCCGTTCGATCATACGCCCGACGGTCTGCGCTTCGGAGCGCCGACCGAGCGTGACTTCCCGCGCCTTCGGCGTGCGCTGGAGGCCTTCGCATGAGGGCGACGCGGCGGGGAGCTTTGGTCGGGGTCGGTGCGGCCCTGTTCGCGTCGCCCGCCGTGGCGAAATCGGCGCCGCGTCGCGTGGTGTCGCTGAACGCCTGCCTCGACGCCATTCTGGTGCACGTCGCGGACCGGGGCCAGATCGCGGCCCTCAGCCACTATGCGCGCGAGCCGGCCGGCTCGACTATCTCCGAAGTGGCCCGGACGTTGCCCTTCACCTGGGAGACGGCCGAGGAGGTCATCGCCCTGCGCCCCGATCTGGTGCTGACCAGCCGCCACAGCGCCCTGGCCACCCGCAATGCTCTGGGGCGGATGAGCATCCCGACCGAGTTGTTCGCCGTGCCCGACAGCGTGGCGGCCAGTCTGGATCAGGTGCGCGAGGTGGCCCGGCTGGTCGGTCGCCCCGCGCGTGGCGAGGCCCTGATCGCCCGCATTGAGGCCGCCATCGCCGCAGCAGCTCCGCCGCCCGGATCGCGCCCGCTCAAGGCCCTGATCTATCAGCCCAACGGCTTCGCCGCCGGGCGCGGCACCCTGATGGACGAGATGATGACCCGCGCCGGATTTCAGAACGTCGCCGGACGATACGGCCTCGGCAAGTGGGGCAATGTCCCGGTCGAGCGGCTGCTGGCCGATCCGCCCCAGGTCCTGCTCAGCGGCGTGCCCGCTCAGGGCTCGCGCACCTGGGCCGACCGGGTGATGCGTCACCCGGCGCTGGCCTCTCTGTCCGGTCGGATGGCGCAGGCGCGACTGGACGAGAAGCTGCTCTATTGCGGCGGGCCGGTGTTGATCCAGACCGCCGCCGCCCTCGCCGAGGCGCGCCGCACGGCGCTGGAGGCCCTGTGATGACCTTGCCGCGTCCGCTGATCCTGATCGGTCTTCTGGCCCTGATCGCCGTCCTGTCCGTCGGCAGCATGAGCGCGGGCCGCGTCTGGATTCCGTGGAGCGACTGGGCCGCCCGGCAAGGCGACCCCGCCTGGGCCATCCTGTTCGAGCTGCGCCTGCCGCGCACGGTGCTAGCCCTGATGGTCGGGGCGGTGCTGGGTCTGACCGGGGCGGCGCTGCAGGGCTATACTCGCAATCCTCTGGCCGATCCGGGCATGCTAGGCGTCTCGACCATGGCGGCCCTGGGGGCGGTGCTGACCTTCTATCTGGGCGCAGCGGCGAGCGCGCCCTGGGTCCTGCCATTCGCGGCCATGATCGGGGCCGGGTTGGGCGTAGTTCTGCTGTTGGCGCTCGCGGGGGCGACGAGCAGCGTCGTCACCTTCATTCTCGCCGGCGTCGTGATCCAGACTATGGCCGGCGCCGGGGTGGCGCTGGCGCTGAACCTGGCCCCCAACCCCTGGGCGGTGAACGAGATCGTCAACTGGCTGATGGGGTCGCTGGCCGACCGCAGCGTGGTCGAGCTGAAGCTGGCCGCGCCGGGCATGATCCTGGGGGCTCTGATGTTGCTGACTCAGGGGCGGACGCTGGACGCCCTGACCCTGGGCGAGGCCGGAGCGCGGTCGCTGGGCGTGCGGCTGGACGCCGGGCGTCTGATGCTGGCGCTGGGCGCGGCGCTCGCCGTCGGGTCGGCGGTGGCGGTGACGGGGTCGATTGGCTTCGTCGGCCTGATCGTGCCGCACCTGCTCCGGCCCTTGATCGGGGCGCGGCCCGGCGGCCTGCTGCTGCCCTCGGCTCTGGGCGGCGCGGCTCTGGTGCTGGCGGCGGACATTCTGGTGCGGCTGACGCCTTCAGCGGCCGAGATCAAGCTGGGCGTGGCCATGGCGGCCCTGGGCGGCCCCTTCTTCCTGGCCCTGTTGATCGGCATGCGGAGGACGTTGGCGTGAGTATTCTGAGCGCGGAAAACCTGTCGGTCCGACTGGGTGATAAGACGGTTCTGAACGGCGTCGGCGCGGCATTTGCGCCGGGACTGGTGACGGCGGTGGTCGGGCCGAACGGGGCGGGTAAGTCGACCCTGCTGGACTGTCTGGCCGCCCTGCGAAGACCCGGTGCGGGACAGGTGACGCTGGATGGTCGGGCTCTGCGTGATTTGCCGTCGCGAGAGCGGGCGCGCCGCATCGCCTACCTGCCGCAGAACGCCGAGATCGCCTGGGCGGTGAACGGGCGCACCTTCGTGGGTCTGGGCCGCACCCCCTATGTCGGCGCCTGGGGCCTGACCGCCGAGGACCGGGCCGCTGTGGACCGCGCCATGGCTCTGACCGGGGTGGAGGCCTTCGCCGACCGCGTCGTTTCGACCCTGTCGGGCGGCGAGCGAGCGCGCGTCCTGATCGCCCGCGCCCTGGCCGGCGACCCGCAATGGCTGTTGGCCGACGAGCCGCTGGCGGGACTCGACCCCGGCCACGTGCTGGACGCCTGCGACCTGTTCCGTCGATTGGCGGATGAGGAGGGGCGGGGCATCATCGTCACCCTGCACGACCTCGACGCCGCCCTGCGGATGGCCGACCGGGTGATCGTCCTGGCCGAAGGACGCGTGCTGGCCGACGCCGCGCCGGTCGAAGCCCTGTCGCCCGAGGTGCTGAAAACGGCTTACGGCGTCGAGGCCCGCACGCTGGAAGGGACGCACGGCCCCGTGTTGGAGATGGTCGGTCGTGCCCGCTAGCCTGCCGATGCCCTGGATCGTCGCGGGCGCTCTGTTGGTAGAGGGGGCGATCGGCTGGCCGCGCCGCTTGCCGCATCCGGTCGTCTGGATCGGCGGCCTGATCGCGACGCTGGAACGGCGTTGGAACCGCGCGGCATGGTCGGCGAAGAGGCGGCGTGTGCTGGGCGTGCTGACGGTTCTGATCCTGCTGGTGGTTGCGGGCGGTGCGGGCTTGGGCATCGAGCGCCTGGCCGCCACGGCGCCCTTCTGGCCGGGACTGGCGATACTGATGATCTGGGCGGCGACGGGGCTGGCGGCGCGCAGCCTGTTCGAGCACGTCAGCGCGGTATCCCGTCCGTTGAGTGCGGGCGACCTACCCGCCGCGCGGCAGGCTGTCGGCATGATCGTCGGTCGCGACGTCGAGGCGATGGACGAGGGCGAGGTCGCCGCCGCCGCTTTGGAAAGCCTGGCCGAGAGCTTTTGCGACGGGGTGGTCGCGCCGGTCTTCTGGTTCGTGGTGGGCGGCCTGCCGGGGCTGTTCGCCTACAAGGCCGTCAACACCGCCGACAGCATGATCGGCCACATGGAGCCGCGCTGGCGCGCCTTCGGCTGGGCGGCCGCGCGGGCAGACGACGTGATGAACTGGATCCCGGCCCGGATCGCGGGGGCCCTGATCGCGCTGGGCGGTTGGCAGGGGGGGCGGATCATGTGGCGCGACGCCGGCAAGCACGCCTCGCCCAACGCCGGCTGGCCCGAGGCCGCCATGGCGGGGGCGCTCAGGGTTCGGCTGGGCGGGCCGGTTCGCTATGACGGCGTCATGACCTGGCGCCCCGACCTCGGCGACTGGGCTGCGCCGCGCGCCCATGATCTTCATCGCGGCCTTCGCGTCTATGGCGTGGCCTGCGCCGTTCTGATGCTGCTGCTGATCCTTGGAGGTTTCGCATGGCCGCGCTGATGATCCAGGGCTGCGGCTCGGACGTGGGCAAGTCGGTGCTGGTCGCTGGCCTGTGTCGTCTGTTCGCCAATCGCGGTCTGACGGTGCGGCCGTTCAAGCCGCAGAACATGTCGAACAACGCCGCCGTCACCGCGCCCGACGCAGAGGGGCGCGTCGGCGAGATCGGTCGCGCCCAGGCGCTTCAGGCCCTGGCCTGTCGCACGGCGCCGACGGTGGACATGAACCCCGTCCTGCTGAAGCCGCAGAGCGACACGGGCGCGCAACTGATCGTGCGCGGGCGGGTCGAGGGCGTCTGGCAGGCAGCGGGCTATCAGGACCGCAAGACCGCGCTTCTGGACGTGGTGGTGGACAGCTTCCGCCGCCTTCGGGCCGAGGCCGATCTGGTGATCGTCGAGGGGGCGGGCAGTCCGGCCGAGACCAACCTGCGCGCTGGCGACATCGCCAACATGGGCTTCGCCCGCGCCGCCGACGTGCCTGTGGTTCTGGTCGGCGACATTGACCGGGGCCATGTGATCGCCGCCCTGGTCGGCGCCCGCGCCGTGCTGGACGAGGCGGATTGCGCCATGATCAAGGGTTTTTTAATCAACAAGTTCCGGGGCGATCCTGCGCTGTTTGATCAAGGTCGAGCCGAGATCGCGACCCGCACCGGATGGGCCGATCTGGGCATGGCGCCCTGGCTGGCCGACGCCCGGTCCTTGCCGGCCGAGGATGCGGTGGTGCTGGATCGCGCGACGGCGCCGGGAGCGGACCGGCGCGTCCGCATCGCTGTGCCCATGCTGTCGCGGATCGCCAATTTCGACGACTTCGATCCCTTGCGGCACGAGCCGGGCGTGGACTTCGGCTTCGTGCCGCCGGGACAGGCCCTGCCGGGCGACGCCGACCTGATCATCCTGCCGGGGACCAAGGCGACGCTGGCCGACCTGGCCTTCCTGCGGGCGCAGGGGTGGGACGTGGACATCGCCGCCCATGTGCGGCGCGGCGGGCGGGTGCTGGGCGTCTGCGGCGGCTATCAGATGCTGGGGCGGACGATCAGCGACCCGGACGGGATCGAGGGCGTGGCCGGATCGGCGCCGGGGCTGGGCCTGCTGGACGTCGAGACGGTGCTGGCGGGGGACAAGACCCTGCGTCGGGTCGCGGGACGACTGGTCGCCTCCGGCGCCGCCCTTGAAGGGTATGAGATTCACATCGGCCGCACCGGCGGCCCCGACGCCGCGCGGCCTGTGGCGCGTATCGACGATCAGCCGCATGGGGCGGCATCCGCAGACGGACGGATCACGGGGCTCTATGTCCACGGCCTGTTCGACCTGGCCGAGGCGCGAGCGGCCTTGCTGGCGGAGCTGGGCGCGGGGATCGACGGCGTCGATCAGTCGGTTCGCGTCGATCAGGCGCTGGACCGGATCGCTGCGGTTCTGGAGGCGAATTTCGACATCCCGGCGCTGAGCCGGATCGCGGGCCTGGCATGAGCGAACTGACTGAACTTTTGACCATTCCAGCCCTGGACCGGGCGCTGCAGCCGGCTTTGCAGCAGGCGCTGGACGGCAAGGCCAAGCCGCCGGGCGCGCTCGGCCGGATCGAGGACCTGGCCATGGCCCTGGGTCTGATCCAGCGGCGGGCCAGGCCTGTCGTGAAGAGACCGGCGCTGCTGGTCTTCGCCGGAGATCACGGCCTGACGCGCTCGGGCGTGGCGGCCTTTCCGTCGGGCGTGACCGTGGCCATGGTCGATACGCTGCTGGCGGGCAAGGCCAGCGCCAACGCCTTCGCCGCCGTGGTCGGGGCCGAGGTGCGGGTGGTCGATGCAGGCGTGGCGGCCGACCTGTCCGATCGAACGGGTCTGGCGCAGGCCAAGATCGCGTGGGGAACGGCGGACGCCTCGGTCGAGCCGGCCATGACGCCCGCTCAGGCCGGGGCCGCCCTGCTGGCCGGGGCGCGGGTGGCCGAAGGCGCCATCGCAAACGGCGTCGATCTGATTGCGCTCGGTGAAATGGGCATAGGCAACAGCGCCTCGGCGGCCCTGCTGATGCACCGCCTGGCGCCCGCGCCGCTGGACGACTGCGTGGGGCAGGGGGCGGGTCATTCGCCAGAGGGCATGGCGAGGAAGCGCGCGGTTCTGACCCGCGCCGCCGCCCGGTCGGACGCGACCGCGCCGTTCGAGGTTTTGACCCAGTTTGGGGGCTATGAGATCGCCATGATGGCCGGCGCCCTGCTGTCGGCGGCCAAGGCGGGCGTTCCTGTGCTGGTGGACGGCTTTATCGGCACGGCGGCGGCCCTGCTGGCGGTGCGTCTGGCGCCGAACGCGCGCGACTATTGCCTGTTCGCCCATGCCTCGGCCGAGGCGGGGCACAAGCTGATGCTGGAGGCGCTGGACGCCCGTCCCCTGCTGCAACTGGACATGCGGCTGGGCGAGGGGACCGGCGCGCTTTTGGCCGTGCCTCTGGTCAAGGCCGCCTGCGCCCTGCTGTCCGAGGTCGCCGAACTGTCGGACGTGCTGGAGGCGGCGGGTTGATCAGGGAGGAAGCGCGCCTGTTCGTCTGCGCGGTGCAGTTCCTGACGCGCATCCCGACGCCCCAATTGGCGGGGTTCCGGCCGGAATGGATCCAGCGGAGCGCGCGCTATTATCCCCTGGTCGGCCAGGTGGTCGGCGGCGCGGCGGCGCTGGTCCTCTATGGCGCGGCCCAGGTCTGGAATCCGTGGATCGCGGCGCTTCTGGCCGTTTCCGCCGGGGTCGTGCTGACTGGCGGCTTTCATGAGGATGGACTGGCCGACACGGCCGATGGGCTGGGCGGGGGGCTGACCCGCGACCGGCGGCTGGAGATCATGAAGGACAGCCGGCTGGGTTCCTATGGCGCGCTGGCGCTGGGGCTGACGCTGGCGCTGCGAGTCGCGGCCCTGGCCATGCTGACGCAGGTCTCGCCCCTGCTGGCGGCGGTCGCGCTGCTGGCCGCGAACGGCCTGGGACGGGCGGCGGCGGTCGGGGCCATGGCGGTCATGCCCTATGGCGGCGACCCCGGCATGGCCAAGGAGGGCAGGCCCGATCGCGCCTCGCCGCTCGGATTGACAGTGGCCGTTCTGATCGCCCTGTGGCCCTTGGTCTTCTTCTCGCCGGTCACGGGAGCGGGCGGCGTGGCTCTGGGCCTGTTGCTTGGCGCGGTTCCGGTCTGGCTGGCGTGGCGACTGATCGGCGGCCGCACAGGAGACGTGCTGGGCGCCGTCGAGCAGGCGTTCGAGGTCGGCTTTCTGCTGGCCGTCGCCGGGCTGGCGGTCGGATGAAGCTGATCGTCGCGCCCCTGCACGAAGCCGCTGGGCTGATGGCCCGCCATCAGCCGTCGCACCTGATCAGCCTGGCCTCGCCGGGCCATGTCGAGGCGCGGCTGGTTGATCCCCTGTCTCATCGACTGGACCTGAGGTTCAACGACATCGCCGAGCCGCGCGCCGGGCTGACGCCGCCGGGCGAGGCGGATGTCGCCGCCCTTCTGGCCTTTGCGGCCAGCTGGGACGGGACGCGGCCCCTGCTGGTCCATTGCTGGGCGGGGGTCAGCCGCTCGACGGCGGCGGCCTATGTTATCGCCTGCGCCCGCTCGGCGCCGGGCCGGGAGGCGGCATGGGCCGAGCGTCTGCGCGCCGCCGCCCCGACCGCCACACCCAATCCTTTGCTCGTGGCCCTGGCCGACCGCCACCTGCACCGCGACGGCGCCATGAGCCGCGCCGTCGCCGCCATCGGGCGCGGGGCGGAAACCGCCTGGGGCGCGCCGTTCGAACTTGACCTGACGCCTGAAAAAGAACCGCGCCGATGACCGAAGCCGAGCTGAACGCCCGCCACGCCGAGAAGATGAAGAAGATTCAGGCCGCCCGCGCCCGGATGATGGCGACCAAGACGGTCGAGCGCGGTCTGGTCATCGTCCACGCCGGGACCGGAAAGGGCAAGACGACGGCGGCCCTGGGCATGGTCTGCCGTATGATCGGCCACGGCATGAAGGCGTCGATCATCCAGTTCATCAAAGGAGCGATGGAGACGGGCGAGCAGAACCTGTTCGACGCCTTTCCCGATCTGGTCGAGATGCGGCCCATGGGCGAGGGCTTCACCTGGGACACCCAGGACCGGGCCGCCGACATCGCCAACGTCCGCCGCGCGTGGGAGGCGGCCAAGGCGCGGATCATGGACCCGGAGTGGAAGATGGTCGTCTGCGACGAACTGAACATCGCCCTGCGCTACGACTACCTGCCGGTGGCCGAGGTGCTGGAGGTTCTGGCCGCTCGGCCCGTCGATACGCACGTGGTCATCACCGGGCGCAACGCCCCGCCTGAACTGATTGAGGCGGCGGATCTGGTCACGGAGATGCAGATGGTGAAGCACCCCTTCCGCGCCGGGGTGAAGGCCCAGGCCGGGGTCGAGTTCTGATGACGGCGCGTCTGGTGGTCTGCTCGACCTGCCGTTTCTCCACCGAGGAGCCGACGGACGCCGCCGGTCTGTCCGGGGGGCGCCGCCTGCTGGACGCTGTGTCAGCGGTCGTGGAGGCCGAAGGCGCCGATGACGTGAGGGTCGAGGAGCAGGTCTGTCTGTGGGCCTGTTCCAGCCATTGCGCCGTCTATCTGACCGACGCGGGCAAGCCCGCCTATCTCCCCGGACGCTTCGATCCGACCGTGGACAGCGCCCAAGCCCTGGTCGCCTTCGCCCGCCTTTATGCCGCCAGTCCTGACGGCGCCGTCGCCTATCGCAATTGGCCGGAAGGCATGAAGGGTCATTTCATCGCCCGTCTGCCCGCCCCGTGAGCGACCGCCCCCGGGCGCGACGTTCGGGCGATTGTTCCGGCGCGCCGGCGTGCTACAGGAGTTGGATGGGCTTTTCCTCGATCAGGCAAGGACTGATGGCGGCGCTTCTGGCGTCGTTCCTGGCCCTGTTCGTCCTGGTCCCGGCGGTTGACGCCATGAGTTGCGGCCCCGAGGCCGGCGTTTCTGAAACGGCCATCCTTCTGATCGACGATCATTCCGGAGACGTGGGGGCCGGCGGCGACGTCGACCATGCGGTCTGCTCGCACGGCCACTGTCATCATGGCGGCGTCTCGACGCCAGCGCGTTCGGCCGTGTCGTTCGACGCCGTGGCGGCGCGCGCGCCTGCCTATATGCGGGCGGAGAGCCGGCTGATCTCACACCCGCCCGCCGGACCCGAGCGCCCGCCCCGAACCTGACGTGATCGCGCGCCTGCGCGCGCTCTTTCGCGTCAACTTTCGGGAAACAGGACAATGCCATCCCCTTATCGCCGTCCGCCGCGTCTCGCGGCGGGCGGCGTCATGGTCGCCGTGGCGACCGCACTCGCCGGCCCGGTCTGGGCCGATCCCGCGCCTGCATTTGAGATCCTGCTGCGGCAGGTCGGCGCTTCGCCCAAGACCGTAGAGGCTGACGCCCTGCGGGACGCCGCCGAGGCTCGCGTTCGACAGGCGCGCGTTCGGCCCAACCCCACGCTGGCTCTGGACGTTGAAAACGCGTTCGGCAGCGGGCCTTTCGAGGGCTTCGGCAACGCCGAAACCACGCTGGGCGTCACTCAGGACCTCGAACTCTGGGGCCGTCGTGGCGCTCGGGTCGATGCAGCCCGGGCCGAGGCCCGGACGGCGGCGCTTCGTCGCGACCTCGCCGTCATCGACGCCGCCGGACGTCTGGCCCTCGTCTATGCCGAGGCGGAGGCCGCAGAGCGTCGCTTCGATCTGGCCGAGGAGGCGTTGAGCGTCACCGTGGCTGACGCCCGCGCTGCGTTGACGCTGGTCGAGGAAGGTCGAGAGCCGATGGTTCGCGCCCTTCAGGGCGAGAGCGAAGCCGCCACCGCTCGCGCGGCCCTGGACGAGGCCGGGGCCGAACGCGAGGCCGCCTTCGCCCGGCTGACCGCGGCGGCCATGCTGCCGACGCCAGTGACTTCGATCGAGGCCAGCCTGATTGATCAGGTTCCGCCGGTCGCCTTGGTGAGCGACAGCGCCACGCCGGTCGTGCGCGTCGCCGAGGCCGAACGCGATGCAGCGGAGCGGCGGATCGCGGTCGAGCGCATCCAGTCCCGCCCGGACGTCAGCGCCTCGGTCGGCGTGCGCCGCTACGAGGCCGAGGACGCCACGGCCCTGACCCTGGGGCTCAGCCTGCCCCTGCCGCTGTTCGACCGGAACCGGGGCAATATCGACGCGGCCCAGGCCGAGCTCCGCGCCGCCGAGGCTCGCTTGATGGGCGCGCGTCAGGCGGCGCAGGCGGACCGGAACGCCGCTGTCGCGCGGCTCAACGCCTCGGCCAGCCGGGTGAAGGCCGCCGACGCCGGGGTGACGGCGGCGCAGGAGGCCTATCGCCTGTCGCGCATCGGCTTCGACGCCGGACGCATCTCGCAACTGGAACTGCGCGTGTCGCGCGCGGCCCTGATTTCCTCTCGCAACGCCGCCGTCGACGCCCGCCTGGCGCGGGTCCGGGCGGAAATCGACCTGGCGCGCCTGCAAGGCCGCGCCCCGTTTGGAGCTGTTCAATGAAACGCATCGCTGGACTGAACAAGACCTGGCTGATGGCCGGGGCCGCCGCTGTCGTCCTTCTGGGCGGCGCGGGCCTCTATGTTCTCAACAGCCAACCGAAAGCCGCGCCGGCTGAAGCGGCTGAAGACAGACTTGCGGACGAAGGGGCCGAGGCCGCTGAGGAGGGTGTCGTCGAACTGTCGGCGGCCCAGATCGAGGCGGTGGGCATCGCCGTCGTGGCCGTGGGCGGCGGCGGGGGCGGCGAGGTCCGCCTGTCCGGGCGCGTCGAGCCGATGGTGGACGCTCGCGCTGCTGTGGCCGCCGCCGTCGCCGGTCGCGTCGAGCGGGTTCTGGTAGCGCCGGGGCAGGCGGTGCGCGCCGGTCAGGCGCTGGCCGTCCTGGTTAGCGGCGACGCCGCGGCCCTGAGGGCCGACGCCGACGCGGCCCAGGCCACGGCGGTCGCCGCCCAGCAGGCGCATCGGCGCGAGGAGGATCTGGCCAATCAGGGCGTGGTGGCGCGGCGCGACGCCGAGCTGGCCCACGCCCAGGCCCTGGGCGCCGAGGCCGCCGCTCGTGCGGCGCGGGCTCGCTCCGCCGCCGCCGGATCGCCCGACGCCATGGGTCGTCTTCGCATCGCCAGTCCGATCTCGGGCGTGGTCGCCAGCGTTCAGGTCGGACCCGGCGGCTTTGCAGCCCAGGGCGCGGTGATCGTCGAAATCACCAATCCCGCCCACGTCGAAATGGTCTTCAGCGCGCCGCCGGTCGTCGCCGCGCACGTTCGCGCCGGCAGCCGGATTCGCGTCACGACCGCTTTGGGCGAGGTGGACGGCGTCGTCACCGGCGTGGCGACCGGCGGGGAGCTGGAAAGCGGCGCCGTCGTCATCCGCGCCCGCCCCAGCGGCGGCGTTCTGCCGCCCGCCGGATCAGCGGTCACGGGGACGGTACTGACGGGCGCAGAGGTCGGCGGCGTCACCGTGCCCTCCGAGGCCGTGCAGACGGTCGAGGGTGCAAGCGTGGTCTTCGTGCGCACCGAGACCGGCTTCCGCGCCGTCCCCGTTCTGGTCGGACGACAGGCCTCTGGACGAACCGAGATCGTGCGGGGCCTGACCGGGGCCGAACGCATCGCCGGCGCCAATGCCTTCCTGCTGAAAGCCGAGCTCGCCAAGGGCGAAGCCGGGCACGGGCACTAGGGGCGACGGATCATGTTCAAAGCTCTCATCGAGGCCTCCGTTCGCTTTCGCTGGTTCGTGGTCCTGGCCGTGGCCCTGATCGCCGGGCTCGGCCTGTTCGAGCTGACCAAACTGCCGATCGACGCCGTTCCCGACATCACCAACCGACAGGTCCAGATCACCACGGTCGCGCCCGCTCTGGCGCCCGAGCAGATCGAGCGACAAGTCACCTATCCGCTGGAAACGGCCATGTCCGGCATTCCCGGCCTGGTCAACACGCGGTCGTTGTCCCGCAACGGCTTCAGCCAGATCACCGCCGTCTTCACCGATCAGACTGACATCTATTTCGCCCGCCAGCAGGTGACTGAGCGGATGCGGCAGGCCTCGGACAACCTGCCCGAAGGCGTCGAATCCGATCTGTCGGCCATCACGACGGGTCTGGGCGAGGTGCTGATGTGGACCGTCGATTACGTGCCGTTCAGCCTCAAGGCCGTGGTCCCGACGGGCAAGCCCGGCTGGCAGGCCGATGGCGCCTATCTGACGCCGGACGGCGAGCGGCTGACCACGCCGCAGCAGCGCGCGGCCTATCTGCGCACGGTGCAGGACTGGATCATCGCCCCGCAGATGCGGACCAGTCCGGGTCTGGCGGGCGTCGACGTCAACGGCGGCCATGTGAAGGAATATACGGTCCGTCCCGAAGCCGCCGCCCTGACCCGCTACGGCCTGGGCTTGAGCGATCTGGTGCGGGCGCTGACGCGCGCCAACACCCAGGCGGGCGCCGGCTATGTCCAGCGGGCGGGCGAGGCTCTGGTGGTCCGCACCGACGCCCTGGCTGCCACGGTCGAGGATCTGGTCCAGGCGCCGGTGGTCAATCGCGGGGGGCTGGTGGTGCGCGTGGCTGATGTGGCGACCGTCGAGATCGGCCAGGCGCCGCGTCTGGGCGGGGCCAGCCGCGACGGCCACGAGGTTGTCCTGGGCACGGCCCTGATGTTGGCGGGCGAGAACAGCCGCACGGTGGCGCAGACTGCGGCGAAGCGGCTGGAACAGGTGGCGGCCACCCTGCCGCCGGGCGTCGTCGCCGATCCGGTTCTGGATCGCAGCCAACTGGTCAACGCGACCATCAAGACGGTGGCGAAGAACCTGGTCGAGGGGGCCCTGTTCGTCATCCTCGTGCTGTTTCTGCTGCTGGGCAATGTGCGGGCGGCGGCGATCACGGCCCTTATGATCCCGCTCAGCTTCCTGTTCGCCGTCATCGGCATGAATCGGTTCGGCATCAGCGGAAACCTGATGAGCCTGGGCGCGCTGGACTTCGGCCTGATGGTCGACGGCGGGGTGGTGGTGATCGAGAACACTCTGCTGATGCTGACCCAGAAGCGGGGGGAGCTGGGGCGGATGCTGACCCGCAGCGAACGCCTCGGCGTGGCGGTTCAGGCGGCCCGCCGGATGGTCAAGCCCGCTGCCTTCGGCCAGCTTATTATTCTCTTGGTGTTCACGCCGCTGCTGATGCTGGAGGGGGTCGAGGGCAAGACCTTCGTGCCGATGGGGGCGACGGTGATGCTGGCCCTGGTCGGCGCCTTCATCTTCTCCTTCACCTTCGTGCCGGCGATGACAGCCCTGTTCGTGCGCGAGCCGAAGACGGTTCATCTGGGACCGGACGGCAAGGCCGAGGAGCACGAGACGCGGATTTTGCGCTTCGCCCGACGTTGGATCCAACCGGCCATCGGCGCGGCGGCGGCGCGACCCAAGGTGGTGTTGATCGCGGCGCTGGCCATGCTGGGCGTCGGCGCCGGTTCCTTCATCAGTCTGGGCCGCGAGTTCATCCCGACCCTGGACGAGGGAGACATCGCCATGCAGGCCCTGCGCGTGCCGTCAGCCTCGCTGGAGCAGTCTCTGGCCATGCAGATGGCGCTGGAGCGGGTCATCAAGGCCCAGCCCGAGGTCGAGACCGTCTTCTCGCGCACCGGCACGGCCGAGGCGGCTGTCGACCCCATGCCGGCCAACATCTCGGACGCGGTGATCATCCTGAAGGATCGCAAGGACTGGCCTGATCCCCGGCTGAGGAAGGAAGACCTGATCGCGGGCATCGAACAGGTCGCCAGCCAGCAGATCGGCAATAGCTTCGAGTTCAGCCAACCGATCGAACTGCGCTTCAACGAGCTGATCTCGGGCGTCCGTACCGACCTCGCCGTCATGGTCTATGGCGACGACTTCGACACCCTGCAGAAGACGGCTGAGGCGGTCGCGGCCAAGCTGAGGGCCACGCGCGGCGCGGCGGACGTTCGGGTGGAGCAGGCGTCGGGTCTGCCGACCCTGACCATCAGCGTCGATCGCTTCACGGCGGCCAACTACGGCCTGTCCGCCGCCGATGTGTCGGAAGCCGTCTCCATCGCCATCGGCGGCGGCGAGGCAGGGCGCATCTTTGAGGGCGATCGCCGTTTCGACGTGGTGGTGCGTCTGCCGGACGACGCGCGCAACGATCCCGCCGCCCTGGCGGCCCTGCCCATCGTCTCCTCGACCGGCGTCGTCGTGCCCCTGTCCTCGGTGGCGCGCATCCACATCGCCGAAGGGCCCAACCAGATCAGCCGCGAGAACGGCAGCCGGCGCATGGTGGTGCAGGCCAATGTGCGCGGCCGCGATCTGGGCGGCTTCGTCGCCGAGGCGCAGAAGTCGGTGGCCGAGGTCGCCCTGCCGGTCGGCTACAGGCTGGATTGGGGCGGGCAGTTCGAGAACCTGAAGCGGGCCGAGCAGCGGCTGGGTCTGGTCATTCCCATCGTCTTCGTCCTGATCGGCGTCCTGCTGTTCATGGCGCTGGGGTCGGTCGCGGAGGCGGGGCTGGTGTTCGCCTGCGTGCCCCTGGCTCTGGTCGGCGGGGCGTTGGCCCTGTTGCTCAGGGGGATGCCGTTTTCGGTCTCGGCGGCGGTCGGCTTCATCGCCGTGTCCGGCGTCGCCACCCTGAACGGACTGGTGCTGATGCAGGCGATCCGCGAGCGGCTGCAGGCCGGCCTTGATCCCCTGGCAGCGGCGGTCGAAGGCGCGTCCAGCCGACTGCGGGCGGTGCTGACCACGGCCCTGGTCGCCATCGTCGGCTTCATCCCCATGGCGCTAGCGCATGGGGCGGGGGCCGAGGTGCAGAAGCCGCTGGCCACCGTGGTCATCGGCGGGCTGCTGACAGCCACGGCTCTGACCCTGCTGGTTCTGCCGACCTTCGCCGCCCGGACGGTCAGGCGTCGGGCGCCGGAAGGACTGGACGATTAGGGGCAGGGCGGCTCGTCGCGAAGGCGGGCCGCCCCATCCCGACGTTCGACGAGATGTCAAACCTGTCCAATCTGTAACTTGTCGAGGGGGCGACGAAGCCGTCAGTGTGAAGTCTCTTTTACATCGCGGGGGCGCTTCATGCTGACAATCAACAATCTGGTCCATGTCTACGGCAACGGGACACGGGCCCTGGACGACGTCAGCCTGACGATCCCGACCGGGATGTTCGGCCTGCTGGGCCCGAACGGGGCGGGCAAGTCGACGCTGATGCGCACCATCGCCACCCTGCAAACCCCGACGTCTGGCGAGATCCGCTTCGGCGATATCGACGTGATCCGCCAGCCGGAGCTGCTGCGCCGCACGTTGGGCTATCTGCCTCAGGATTTCGGCGTCTATCCGCGCGTCTCGGCCTATGACATGCTGGATCACATGGCGGTGCTGAAGGGCATCGCCGACGGCAAGGACCGCAAGCAGACGGTCGAGGCCCTGCTGAACCAGGTCAATCTGTGGAGCGTCCGCAAGAAGGCCCTGGCCGGATTCTCGGGCGGGATGCGCCAGCGCTTCGGCATCGCCCAGGCCCTGATCGGCAATCCGCGCCTGATCATCGTTGATGAGCCCACCGCGGGCCTGGACCCGGAAGAGCGCAACCGCTTCCTCAACCTGCTGGCCGAGATCGGCGAGAACGTGGTGGTCATCCTGTCGACCCACATCGTCGAGGACGTGGCGGACCTGTGCCCGCGCATGGCGGTGCTGGCGGGCGGCAAGATCCAGCTGGAAGGCGCGCCGCTGGAGCTGATGAAGCAACTGTCGGGCCGGGTGTGGAAGAAGGCCATCGCCAAGGAGGCCCTGCCGGAACACCGCGCCCGTTTCGAGGTCATCTCGACGCGCCTGTTCGCCGGCCAGACCGTGATCCACGTCCTGGCCGACGCCAGGCCGGGCGAGGGCTTCGAGCCGGCCTCGGGCGGCCTGGAGGACGTCTATTTCTCGACCCTGGCCGCCTCGCGCCGCCCAGCCGTCGCGCAAGCCGCCTGAGGCCCGCGTCATGTTCGGAAAAGTCGCGGCCTTCGAGTTCCGCTATCAGCTTCGCCAGCCCGCCTTCTGGGTCATTTCCATCCTCTTTTTCCTGCTGAGTTTCGGCTCGGTCGCTAGCCCCAATGTAAGCGTCGGGTCGGGCGGCAACGTGTTCAAGAACGCGCCGTTCGCCATTGCGCAGGCCCACCTGATCTTCAATCTGTTCTTCATGCTGGCGACGACAGCTATCGTCGCCAACGTCGTGGTGCGTGACGCCACGACGGGCTTTGGCCCCATGATCCAGTCCAGCCGGTTGTCGAAGTTCGACTATCTGTACGGGCGCTTCGTCGGGGCCTTCGCCGTGGTGGCCCTGGCTTTCCTGAGCGTCGCGCTGGGCATCCTGATCGGCACCTTGATGCCCTGGGTGGACAAGGAGACGGTCGGGCCGTTCCGACCGCTGGACTACCTCTACGGCTTTGTCGTGATGGGCCTGCCGGGGCTGCTGTTCAGCTCGGCGATCTTCTTCACCCTGGCGACCGTGACCCGTTCCATGATGGCGACCTATGTCGGCGTCGTCGGGGTCTTCGTCTTCTACATGACCACGACCTCGGTGTTCGGCTCCAAGCCCGAGCTGGAAACCCTTGTGGCCTGGCTGGAGCCGTTCGGCGCCGGCGCCTATGGTCTGGCGACCAAGTACTGGACGGCGGCGGAGCGTAACACGATCAATGCGCCCCTGACCGGTCTGCTGCTGGGCAACAAGCTGCTTTGGCTGGGCGTCAGCCTGGCCTTCCTGGCCTCCGCCTTCCCCCTGTATCGTCCGTCGCCGCGCGGGGCCAAGCTGCGCAAGCAGGAGAAGCTGCGCGCCCTGGCCGATGCAGCGCCCGAGGCGTCCGCGCCCGTCGCGCCGCTCGCCTCGCCGACCTACGGCTTCAAGGCCGGATGGGCGCAGTTGGTCTCGCGCACCGGCTTCGAGATGAAGGCGGTGTTCAAGAGCCCGGCCTATTTCGTCATGCTGGCCCTGGGCTTCGCCTTCAGCATCATGACCCTGCTGTTCGCCGGCGAGCTTTACGGCGCGCCGATCCTGCCTGTGACGCGGGTGGTCATCGAGACCCTGGGCGGCGCCTTCGGCCTGGTGATCATCATCATCGCCATCTACTACTCGGGCGAACTGGTCTGGCGCGATCGCGAGCGGCGCACGCACGAGATCATCGATTCCACCGCCACGCCGGACTGGACCTTCCTGCTGCCCAAGACCCTGGCCCTGGTTCTGGTGCTGGTCTCGACCCTGCTGGCGGCCGTGGTGGCGGGCATGATCGTCCAGACCTTCAAGGGTTATACGAACTACGAGATCGGCAAGTATCTGTTCTGGTACGTCGCGCCTCAGGCGATCAGCTTCTCGCTGATGGCGGTGCTGGCCATCTTCGTGCAGTCGCTGTCGCCCAACAAGTTCGTCGGCTGGGCGATCATGGTCGTCTATCTGATCTCGACCATCGTCCTGTCCAACATGGGCTTCGACCACGTCCTGTATCGCTATGGTTCGGGCACGGGGATGCCGCTGTCCGACATGAACGGCCTGGGCAAGTTCGCGGGCTACGCCGCCTGGATGCAGGCCTACTGGTCGGCCTTCGCCATCGTCCTGCTGGTCATCGCCTATGGCCTGTGGCGTCGCGGCGCGGAGACGCGCTTCATGCCGCGTCTGAAGCGTCTGCCGCGTCGCCTGATGGGACCGGCGGGCGTCATCGGCGGGGTCGCCCTGACCGCCTTCATCGGCCTGGGCGCCTTCACCTACGTCAACACCAACGTCTGGAACGAGTACCGCAGCCGCGATCAGCAGGAGCAGTTGATGGCGGACTACGAGAAGACCCTGCTGAAGTATGAAAAGACGCCTCAGCCCGCGATCACTGACGTCAAGCTGGACCTGGACCTCTATCCGCACCAGCCGCGCCTGACGACCAAGGGGACCTATGTCATCGAGAACCGCACGGGGGCGCCTCTGGGCGAAGTCCACCTGCGCTGGAACGACGACCTGAAGATCGCCAGGCTGGATGTTCAGGGGGCGACGGTGGCCAAGGATTGGCCCCAGTTCGAGTACCGCATCTATCGTTTCGCCACCCCGATGCAGCCGGGCGAGAAGCGGACCATCGCCTTTGAAACGGTGCTGGAGCAGCGCGGCTTCAAGAATAGCGGCGACACCACGCGGATCGTCGACAACGGCACCTTCGTCAACAACGGCGAGTTCGGCCTGACCATCGGCATGGGCCGCGACGGTCTGCTGTCGGATCGTTCGAAGCGTCGCAAGCACGGCCTGCCGGCCGAGCTGCGGATGGCCAAGCTGGAGGACGAAAGCGCGCGGGCTCACAACTACATCGGCGCGGACTGGGTCAACGCCGACATTACCGTGACCACGGTCGCCGATCAGACGCCGATCGCGCCGGGCTACAAGGTGTCGGATGTGACGAAGGACGGCCGCCGCACGGCCCGCTTCGTCACCGAGGCCCCGGTGCTGAACTTCTTCTCGGTGCAGTCGGCCGACTATCAGGTGGCCAAGGAACAGCACGGCCCCATCGAACTGGCCGTCTATTACCACAAGGGTCACGAGCGGAACGTCGAGCGCATGCTGAACGGCATGAAGTCGGCGCTGGACTACTACGGCACGGCCTTCAGCCCGTACCAGTTCCGTCAGGCCCGGATCATCGAGTTCCCAGCCTACGCCAGCTTCGCCCAGGCCTTCGCCAACACCATGCCCTATTCGGAAGGGCTCGGCTTCATCGCCGACCTGACCGACGAGGAGAAGATCGACTACGTCACCTATGTCACCGCCCACGAGGTCGGCCACCAGTGGTGGGCGCACCAGGTGGTGGGTTCTGACCAGCAGGGCTCGACCCTGCTGTCGGAATCCCTGGCGCAATACTCGGCGCTGATGGTGATGGAGAAGCTGTACGGACCCGACAAGATTCGTCGCTTCCTCAAGTTCGAACTGGACCGCTACCTGCGTTCGCGCGGCATGGAGCGGCTGGAGGAGATGCCCCTGCTGCGCATCGAGAACCAGCAGTACATCCACTATCAGAAGGGTGGTCTGGTCATGTATCTGCTGCGCGATCAGATCGGCGAGGAGGCGGTGAACCGCGCCCTGCGTCGGGTGCTGGCGCAGTACGCCTTCAAGTCCGCGCCCTATCCGCGCTCACTGGACCTGGTCGCGGCGCTGCGCGCCGAGGCCCCGGCGGACAAGCAGGCCCTGATCACCGACCTGTTCGAGAAGATCACCCTGTATGACGTGAAGTCGAAGTCGGTCACGGCGACCCGCCGCGCCGACGGCAAGTGGGACGTCGCCCTGACGGTCGAGGCCCGCAAGCTCTACGCCGACGGCAAGGGCGAGGAGACCGAGGCCCCGTTGAACGAGAGCTTCGACGTGGGTCTGTTCTCGGCCGAGCCGGGCAAGGGGGCGTTCGACCGCAAGTCGGTCATCCTGATGGAGCGACGGCCCCTGCGCAGCGGAACCCAGGTCTTCCGCTTCGTCACGGACCAGAAGCCGACGTTTGCAGGCATCGATCCCTACAACCGCTGGATCGACCGCAACTCGGACGACAACGTCAAGCCGGTCGGCTGACGCCAGAGCTTTCTCCTCCCGCCGCAGGGCGGGAGGAGGGGCCTACGGCGAGTTAATCTCGCCGCCTCATTTTAGACTCGATCCGCTACAAATGTAACGCTACAAATGTAGCGTCAACCGATGCGGAGAGTCCCAGTGATCGAGTCCCTGCCCAGACGCGAACGCGAGGTGTTCGAGACCCTGTGTCGGCTTGAAACCGGCACCGCCGCGGGCGTGCGCAACGCCCTGACCGACACGCTCAGCGATTCCGCCATCCGCACCCTGCTGGCCCGACTGGAGACCAAGGGCCTGGTCGAGCGCGAAGCGGGCGCCGAGGGCTTCGTCTATCGTCCCGTGCCCCGCACCGAGGCCGTCGCCGCCGGCGCCCTGCAGCGGATGATCGACACCTTCTTCGCCGGCTCCGCCGCCAGCGCCGCCACCGCCCTGCTGGGGATGGGGCAGCGCCTGACGGCCGACGAGGCCGCCGCCCTGGAACGCGCCATCGACGAAGCGGTGGAGCGCCAGCCATGAGCCTGGCCCTGTTTCTGTCCCTGCTGGTCAAGTCCAGCCTGGTCGCGGCGGCGGGTCTGATCGTCGCCCGCCTCGCAGCGCGCCGCGCCGCCGACCGCGTGGACATCCTGCGCGCCACCGTCTGTCTGTTGCTGGCCCTGCCGGTTCTGGCGGCCGTGCTGCCCGCCGTCGAGTTGGCGTTGTTGCCTGCCGCGTCGGTCGAAGCCGTCAGCGCGCCTATGACCCCGCTGTGGTCGGGCGAGGTCGGCCCCGTCGCGGGCGTCGCCGTCTCGGCCAGCCTGCCCTGGCCGTCGCTGGCGACCATGGCTGTCGGCCTGTGGCTGCTGGGCGCGGCGCTGGTCGTGGGGCGGCTGCTGCTGGGCCTGAATACCCTGAGCCGCTGGACCGAACAGGGGCGGGCGGTCAAATGCCCCGCCTGGCGGTCGCCGCTGGAGCCCCTGGCCCCCGCCGCTCGCCCGCGTCTGGTCAGCAGCGAACGGGTGTCCAGCCCGCTGAGTTGGGGCCTTGCGCCGGGCGTCATCGTCCTCGACCCGTCCAGCCTGGCGGAGCCCAAGGCCGCCTCCGCCGTCCTGGCGCACGAACTGGCGCATTTGCGACGCAAGGACTGGGTCTTCCTGATCCTGTCGCGGCTGGCCCTGGCCCTGTTCTGGTTCAACCCCCTGGTCTGGCGTCTGTCCGTCGTCCTGGCCGAGGCCTCTGAAGAGGCCGCCGACGCTGAAGCGGTGCGGACTGTCGATCGCCGGGACTACGCCCGCGTCCTGGTCCGCCTGGCCGTCCATTCATCCTCCTTTCCCGCGACCGCCATGGCCGCTGACCCCCACACGCTTGAGAAAAGGATCGCCTGCATCATGACGAACACTTCTGCTCGCCGTCGCCCGCTGGCGGTCGCCCTGACCGTCGCCGCCCTGGCCGTCGTCGCCACGCCGCTGGCGGCGCTGGAACTGCGGGAGCAGGCGTCCGCCTATGCGCCGCCGCCTCCGCCAGCGCCCCCGGCGCCGCCCGCACCTCTGTCGGTT
>NZ_DASWXW010000223.1:0-16459 GCF_036405315.1 Brevundimonas sp.
GGCGCCGGGGCGACAGTCAGGTCGGCGGCGAGAGCGGGCGCGGCCGGGGCGGTTTCCAGCGGCGGGGCGACGGAGGGGCTGGAGGCGCTCGACAGAGAGTCCGTGGCGGGCGCCTCGGCGGCCATCGGCGGGATGATCGGCGCGGGGACGGGGGCCAGCAGCCAGCCGGGCGCGGCGGCCTCGGCCGTCGTGGCGTCTTCAATTGCGGCGGCGTCCACGGATGCGGTCGCGGAAGCGTCGGCGGACGGGGCTGCGTCGTCCTGGGCGCCGGAAACGTCGGCCAGCAGGGCGGCGAACAGGGCGCCGTCAGCCGCCGTGTCGTCGGACACGCCGAGGCCCGCCGCGGTCGAGGCGGCGGGGGCGATGACGGACATGACGCTTTGAGCGGACATGGGGCGCAGGGCTGCTTTCGATGGGGGTCGGCGCCTGCTGCGCCCAAAGTGTTCGACAGGGCCTTCGCAAGCCTCGGGCCAAGTCCTGAATATCAAGGTATCCTATTGAAAATTAAGGAATCTGCTCTGTTTCTTGACCGTTTCAGCGCCCCTCGAGGCCCGGCGGTTCTTGCCGCGCCGCTACGCTTTTTGCCGGGCGGACACGGCGCCGGGCCTGACGAGTGAGGATGGCCTGCGATTTGCCCCTATGGTGGCGAACGCACAGAGGCTGAAAGTCGATGTTTAATAAAATCAATGGATTAGCCAGAAGGCTGAACCGGAAAGCCGGGCAAGATTTGCGCGCAGGCCAGCAAGGCTTGCCGGGCGCGGCCCCCTATGCGGCTCTGTGCGGAGGGCGTGTCTGATGTCGCTCAACTCGATCATGAACATCGCCACGTCGGGCATGAGCGCCGCCCAGACGCAGCTGCGCGTGGTTTCGGACAACGTCTCGAACGTCAACACGCCCGGCTATATCCGCAAGATCGCGGATCAGCAGGCCTGGGCCCAGCACGGCGTCGGCACGGGCGTCGAGATCACTCGCATTCGCCTGGCCACGGACCGCTTCCTTCAGGCCGCCAGCCTGAACGCCGGCGCCGAGGCGGGGCGGCAGAACGTGCGCTATGAACTGTTCGACCGCATCCAGTCGCTGTTCGGCGACCCGGGCGCGGACAGCGGCTTCTTTTCCCAGATCGACAGCATGTTCGCGGCCTTCGCCACCTCGGCCGAGAACGCGACCTCGGGGCCGATGCGCCAGGACGCCATCTACAAGACCCAGGCCCTGTTCGATGAATCCGCGCGCATCGCCAAACAGATCCAGGCCGTGCGCGAGGACGCCGACGGCCGGATCCAGAGCGCGGTCGAGCGCACCAACAGCCTGCTGGAGCAGATCGAGAAGCTGAACGTCGAAATCGCCAAGGCCAATGTGGTCGGGGCCGATTCCACGGGCGCCGAGACGGCGCAGGCGGGGCTGATCAACGAGCTGGCCGAACTGATGGACGTGCGCACCACGCCCCGTTCGGTCGGCGGCGTCGAGATCCGCACCGGGGCGGGCATCCTGCTGGCCGGGCAGGGCGCGGCCAGGCTGGAATACACGCGCGGCGGCGCGGTCTCGTCCGAGAGCGCCTTCGACGACATCTGGATCACCGAGCCCAACAGCCAGAGGCGCCCGCTGTCGGCGGGCCTGGCCTCGGGCGAGATCAAGGGGTTGATGGAGCTGCGCGACGTCGAGGCGCCGGCGGCGGCCGATCGTCTGGCCGAGCTGATGACCCGCCTCGCGGACGAACTGAACCGCGCCCACAACGCCTCGTCCTCCGTCCCGGCGCCGACCGTCCTGAACGGCCGCAACGTCGGTCAGTCGCTGGAGACGGCGCTGGAAGGATTCACCGGCAGGACCACCATCACCATCGTCAACGACCAGGGGGTGATCCAGAACTCGGCCGATATCGTCTTCTCGGGCGGGACCATGACGGTCAACGGCGTGGCGGCGACCCCGGCCACCTTTCTGGCCACGCTGAACGGCCAGTTGGGCGGGGCCACGGCCAGCTTCGTCAACGGCGTCCTCAGCATCGACGCGGGCGGCACCAACGGCGTCGCCATCGCCGACGATGCGACGACGCCCAGCAACAAGGCCGGACGCGGATTCTCTCACTATTTCGGCCTGAATGATCTGGTCTCGACCGACCGCCTGGCGCTTTACGACACTGGCCTGACGCCTGCGTCGCTGCACGGCTTCACCCCTGGCGAGACCCTGACGCTGCGGTTCAACGACGCCGCCGGGACCAAGATCCGCGATATCGCCGTGGCCGTGCCGGCGGGCGCGGGCACGGTGGCCGAGCTGCTGACGGCGCTGAACGACCCGGCGACCGGCGTGGGCCGGATGGGCACGTTCAGTCTGGACGCCAAGGGCGAGCTGACCTTCACTGGCCGGGGCGATCCGGCGCCGACCATGTCGGTGCAGGAGGATCGCACGACCCAGGTTCCCTCCGGCGTGTCGATGAGCGAACTGTTCGGCATCGGCGGCGTGCGCGCTTCGCGCGCCGACGGCTTCTCGGTGCGCGGCGACATCGTCAAGGACCCCGCGAAACTGGCGCTGGCGCAGTTGAATCTGGGCGTGGCGGCCGGAACGGCGGCGCTGAGCAAGAATGACGGGCGCGGCGCCCGCCTGCTGGCCGGCGCGGGCCAGAACGCGACGGCCTTCTCGGCGGCCGGCGGCGCGGCCAGCGGCTCGATGTCGGTGTCCCGCTATGCGTCGGAGCTGTCGGGCGAGATCGGCGGCAAGGCGACAATCGCCAAGAACCGGGCGACCAGCGCCCAGGCGCTCTATACCGAGGCCTCCGCCCGTCGGACCTCGAGCGAGGGCGTCAACATGGACGAGGAACTGGTGCTGATGACCACTTATCAGCAGGCCTTTAACGCTTCGGCGCGCCTTATCCAGGCAGCGTCTGAAATGTACGACACCCTGATCGGAATGATGCGATGAACCGCGTAGCGACGTTCGGAAACTACCAGTCGGCCCTGCTGCAGCTGATGGCGGCGCAGTCGCGCGGCGAGGAAGCGCAGAACAAGGTCAACACCAAGAAGAACGCTACGGATCTGGTCGGCTTTGGCCGCGGTTCCGAGACGATCAGCGCGCTCAAATCCAGCCAGACCCGGATTCAGGGGTTTATCGACACTTCCAAGACCGTCGCCGACCGGCTGACGACCCAGGATCTGGCGCTGGACCGCGTCGCCGACGCCGCGACGGCGGCGCGACAGGCCATCGCCAACGCCATCGCCGCCGGGCGGCTGGACGGCCTGATGTCGGAACTCGAGTCCCAGTTCCAGGTGGCCCAGGACGGCCTGAACACCAAGCATCAGGGCAAGTACGTCTTCTCGGGCGGGGCGGTGGATCAGCGCACGGTCAATGTCGCCGACCTGAACGCCCTGACAGCTCTGCCGGCGACGGCGGACGCCTTCAAGAACGATCAGCTGAAGCAGACGTCCTGGCTGGACGAAACGGTGACGATGGACACCGGCTTCCTGGCCAGCGACATCGGCCAGGCCTTGTTCGACGTGTTCCGCGACGTGCAGATCTTCCATCAGGGCACGCCGCTGACGGGCCAGATGACCGACGCCCAGCGCACCTTCCTGGCGACACAGATGACGCGCTTCGAAACCGCGGCCAAGGGCGTGATCGACGTCCAGGCCCAGAACGGCGCCAAGCAGGCCCGCGTGGATCAGCTGATTGAATCCCAGGAGACGCGGAAGATCTCGATCGACACCATCCTGTCGGGCAAGACGGACGCCAACATGGCCGAGGCGGTGACTGAACTGGAAATGGCCCAGATCGCCATCCAGGCTTCGGCCCAGGTGATCAGTCAACTGCGCCAGGTGTCGCTGCTCAACTATCTAAGCTGATATCGAGCAGGGCTCGGTCTCGCCCCTTGAGCGGGCGGCCACGCCTGGCTGAACGAAAAGCCGCGACCTGCGTTGATCAACCTGCGCCGTGGCGAGGAGAGCGAAGTTTTGCAGGGGCGGGCGGCCGAGGCATTGGGCGACGTGAAGTCATCGCGCGTTGACAGGGCCGTTCTTGCTCGGTCTAAGCCTTGCCATGTCGAACGCGCCGACGGACAGTGGCATCCAGGGAGGGTGCGAGAC
Source organism: Brevundimonas sp. (assembly GCF_036405315.1). Lineage (GTDB taxonomy): Bacteria > Pseudomonadota > Alphaproteobacteria > Caulobacterales > Caulobacteraceae > Brevundimonas. The sequence goes on from NZ_DASWXW010000223.1 coordinate 4,068, forward strand.
CATGCCCCAGCCCATGCTTGAGCCCAAGTCCATGCGTCCACTGCAATCCGCGCCTATGGTCTGATCGATGAATCGGACGGCCCAGTACGAAATTCGGGACGGTGAAGGACGGACGGTCACGTTGCGTCTGAGCGGCGACTGGTCGACGACCGGCATCGGCCGTCAGGGCGATCGTCTTGAGGCCGAACTGGCGGGTCGCGCAGTTGGCGCGCTGGATCTGACGGAACTCGGCCGCTTTGACACGGCGGGGGCCCTGGCGGTCGCTCAGGCCACGTCCCAGCCGATCCCCGAGGCGGCCTGGGCGGAGCGGCCCGAGGCGGGGCGCATCTACGCGATGATCGAGAAGCTGGATCGCGAATCCTGCGCGCCGCCGCGTCGCTCGCATCCGATCACCCGCACCTTCGCCAAGATCGGCCTGGGCGTTTATGATTTCGCGGCCGAGGCCATGCTGTCGCTGGCCTTCCTGGGGCGGCTGATCGTGGCCGTGGGATCGGCGTTGAAGCACCCGCGGGCGATCCGCTGGCCGGCCTGGTTCAGCCAGGCCGAGCGGGCGGGACTGGACGCCATCCCCATCATCGCCGTGACCAACTTCTTCATCGGCGCGGTCATCGCCTTCCTGGGGGCCAATCTGCTGACCCAGTTCGGCGCGGGCGTCTTCACGGTCCAGCTGGTCGCCGTGTCGGTGCTGCGCGAGTTCGCCGTGGTCATCACCTCGGTGCTGCTGGCGGGCCGATCGGCTTCGTCCTTCGCCGCCGAGATCGGTTCGATGCGTATGAACCAGGAAGTCGACGCCATGCAGGTCATGGGAGTCAGTCCCTTCCAGGCCCTGGTGATCCCGCGTCTGGCGGCCATGCTGCTCATGCTGCCGTTGCTGACCTTCGTCGGCATGGTGACGGGCCTGTTCGGCGGCGCCCTGGTGACGTGGAGCGAACTGTCCTACGGCCCGGCCTTCTTCATCCAGCGCATCACCGAGGATCCGGCGATGGACACCCATTTGATGGTCGGCCTGATCAAGGCGCCTGTCTTCGCCGTGGTGATCGCCGCGATCGGCTGCCGCCAGGGCATGTCGGTGGCCGGCGACGTCGAGAGCCTGGGGCGTCGGGTGACGGCCGCCGTGGTGCAGGCCATCTTCGCCATCATCTTCCTCGACGCCGTCTTCGCCATGATCTTCCTGGAGCTGAACCTGTGACAGCCCGTCAGGACAAGCCTCAGCGCGAAACCGTCATCGAGGTGCGCGGCCTGCTGAGCCAGTTCGGCGACCGGGTGATCCATCAGGATTTGAATCTGGATGTGCGGCGCGGCGAGGTTCTGGGCGTCGTCGGCGGCTCCGGCACCGGCAAGACCGTGCTGCTGAACTCCATCATCGGCCTGAAACAGCCCGAGGGCGGCTCGGTCAAGCTGTTCGGCTACGACCGCGACGCCATGAACAAGGCCGAGGCGGCCGAGGTCGAGCGCCGCACCGGGGTCCTGTTCCAGCAGGGGGCCCTGTTTTCGTCCCTGACCGTGCTGGACAATGTGGCCTCGCCCCTGGTCGAGCACACCAACCTGCCGCGCAGCACCATCCGCGAACTGGCCGAGATGAAGATCGCCATGGTCGGCTTGAAGCCCGAGGCCCTCTATCTGAAGCCGGCCGAGCTGTCGGGCGGGATGAGGAAGCGCGTCGGCTTGGCTCGCGCCCTGGCGCTGGACCCCGAGCTGATCTTCCTGGACGAGCCGACGGCGGGACTGGACCCTATCGGGGCTGCCGCCTTCGATCAGCTGATCCGGGACCTGTCGGACGACCTGGACCTGACGGTCTTCATGATCACCCACGACCTCGACAGCCTCTACGCCATCTGTGACGAGGTGGCGGTGCTGGCTGACAAGCACGTCGTTGAAAAGGCCACGGTTCAGGAACTTGAGCGTTCCGATCATCCGTGGATCAGGGAATACTTCCTGGGGCCGCGCGGACGCGCCGCCCACAAGGCCGCTTGAGGAGAGCGGGACGAAATGGAAAGAGACGCCCACTACGCCGCCGTCGGCATCGCCACAGTCGCCCTTCTGGCGGCTCTGGCCGTATTCACGATCTGGCTGGCCCGATTGCAGTTCAACAACGACTTCGATGTCTATGACATCGTCTTCTACGGCCCCGTGCGCGGTCTGTCGGAAGGCGGCGAGGTCCACTTCAACGGCATTCGCGTCGGCGAGGTCACGGCCCTGAACCTGGACCCCAAGAAGGGGGATCAGGTCATCGCTCGCGTCCGCCTGAACGGCACGACGCCGGTGCGCGTCACCTCGCGCGCCCAGTTGGAGCCGCAGGGCATCACCGGCCTGAACTACATCCAGATCACGGCGGGCGAGCCGAGCAGCGCCCTGCTGAAGGATCAGTATCCCGAGAACGTCATTCCGGTGATCCAGAGCCAACCCAGCCCCATCGCCGAACTGCTCAGCGGATCAGGCACGGTGCTGGCCCAGACCGTGGACGCCCTGAACCGCATCAATCGGGTCCTGTCGGACGACAATATCCGCAGCTTCTCGTCCAGCGTGAAGAACGTCGAGGGCCTGACCGCCGAGCTGGAAGCCCGCAAGGGCATGTTCCAGCAGTTGGAAGAGACCTTGACCAAGGCCAACGCCGCCGTCGGCGAGTATCAGGCCCTTGGCGTCAGCGCGCGTCAGATGGTCGACACCGACGGCAAGCAGGCCATCGCCAACATCAACAAGGCGACCCAGGAAGCCCAGGCCGCCATCGCCTCGATTAATCGCTCGGCCACGGGTCTGGAAGGCCCGTTGGGCGATTTCGGCACGCAGACGGTGCCGCAGTTGAACGACACCATCCGCCAGCTGGATCAGGCGACGCGCTCGCTGCAGTCGCTGATCGATAATGTGCGTGAAAGCCCGCGCGACTTCATCGGCAAGGCGCCGTCCAAGGAAATCGAGGTGCAGCCATGATCCGTTCTTCTCTTCTGATCGCGGCCGCGTCTGTGGCCCTGTCCGGCTGCGCCCTGCTGGCGACGCCTGACCCGGTCCAGCTCTATCGTTTCGGCGGCGGCTCGGCCTTCGCCGGAACGGGGGCGACCTCGGCCTGCCCGGACGTCCATGTCTCCATGCGCCGCATCGACTTTCCCGAGGCGTCGCGCGGCGATCGCATCCTGGCCGTGACCGGGGCCGAAGCCGCCTACATCAAGGGCGCGCGCTGGGTGTCGCCGGCCGAGACCCTGTTCGAGGAAGCCCTGCGCAACGCCTTTGCCGACGGCGGGACCTGCACGGTCCTGAGCAGCGGGCCGCTGACGCGCGACGGCCTGCTGTTGAGCGTGGACGTGCGCCGGTTCGAGGCGGCCTACGCCGCGCCGGGCGCCGCGCCGGACGCGAACATCGTGGTTCTGCTGCGCCTGGTGCGGCCGGGCGACCGCACCATCGTGGCCGAGGACCGCATCTCGGTCAGCGAAAGCGCCGGCGAGAACCGCCAGTCGGCCATCGTCGCCGCCTTCGACCGCGCCACCGCCGAGGCCAGCCGCCAGATCGTCCTGTGGACAGATCAGCAGGGTTTCCAGGCGACGCGGAACTGATGTCCTTCTCCCTTGAGGGGAGAAGGATGAGTTGAAAAAACCCCGGCGGCCTCGCGGTCGCCGGGGTTTCGCTTTTCAGGCGGGCAGGACGGGCGGTTCAGCCCAGGTTCGCGGCCACTGTGTAGTCGGCCTCGGTCTTGGCCGCGACCTCGTCCAGGGTCACGCCCTCGGCCAGTTCGATCAGCTCCAGGCCCGAACCGTCCGGCTTGACGTCGAAGACGGCCAGGTCGGTGATGATGCGGCTGACCACGCCCGTGCCGGTCAGCGGCAGGGTGCAGGCTTTCAGCACCTTGGACTGGCCGTGCTTGTTGGCGTGCTCCATGACCACGACCACGCGCTTGACGCCCGCGACCAGGTCCATGGCGCCGCCCATGCCCTTCACCAGCTTGCCGGGGATCATCCAGTTGGCGATGTCGCCGTTCTGGGCCACTTCCATGGCGCCCAGGATCGACAGGTTGATGTGGCCGCCGCGGATCATGGCGAAGCTGTCCGCGGAGCTGAAATAGCTGCTCTCGGGGATTTCGGTGATCGTCTGCTTGCCGGCGTTGATCAGGTCGGGATCTTCCTCGCCCTCATAGGGGAAGGGCCCCATGCCCAGCATGCCGTTCTCCGATTGCAGGGTCACGACCATGCCTTCGGGGATGTAGTTGGCTACCAGGGTCGGGATGCCGATGCCCAGGTTCACGTAGAAACCGTCCTGCAGCTCCTTGGCGGCGCGTTCAGCCAGTTGTTCGCGGGTACGGGCCATCAGGCGACTTCCTTCTTGCGGACGGTGCGCTGTTCGATGCGCTTCTCGGACACGGTCTGGATCAGGCGGTCGACATAGATCCCCGGCGTATGGATGTGGTCGGGGTCCAGAGAGCCGACGGGCACGATTTCCTCGACCTCGACAAGCGTGACCTTGCCGGCCGTGGCCATCATCGGATTGAAGTTGCGGGCGGTCTTGCGGAAGACGAGGTTGCCGCGCTCATCGGCCTTCCACGCCTTGATGATGGCGAGGTCAGCCACCAGGCCGGTCTCCATCACATAGTCACGGCCGTCGAAGTTGCGCACTTCCTTGCCTTCGGCGACCAGGGTGCCGACGCCGGTGGCGGTGAAGAAGGCGGGGATGCCCGCGCCGCCCGCGCGGATGCGCTCGGCCAGGGTGCCCTGGGGATTGAACTCCAGCTGCAGTTCGCCGGCCAGGTACTGGCGCTCGAATTCCTTGTTTTCGCCGACGTAGGACGAGATCATCTTGGCGATCTGCTTGGTCTCCAGCAACTGGCCCAGGCCGAAGCCGTCCACGCCCGCGTTGTTGGAGATGACGGTCAGTCCCTTGACACCCGAGGCCTTCAGCCCGGCGATCAGGTTTTCGGGAATGCCGCACAGGCCGAAACCTCCGGACATGACGGTCATCCCGTCAAAGGTCAGGCCTTCCAGCGCGGACGTGACGTCAGCGTAGATCTTGCGCATCGCTCTCCCTTTTTCATCGTTTGGTGAATATTGTGATCTTATCCGTCCTTAATGCGCGGGCGGCCGGCGGGCAAGCGTCTGTGGGCCGGGCGTCGGCTTTCGACGTCGCCTTTCGGGTTGACCCCCGGGCAAGCCGCCCCCTAGACCAGAGCACAATAAATAATTCTGGGCATCCAGATCCTTTTGGGGGAAGCGTTCCATGCGTCGTCAACTGTTGAAGCAGGCCCTGCCTGCCCTGGTCATTCTGGCCGCCGTGCCCGCCCTGGCCATGCCCGCCGCCGCCCAGGCGCCCGCCGCCCCGACCTATCAGCAGCCGCCGCAACCGATCGCTCAGATTCTGGACTCCAAGCCCAACCCGACGGCCAGCCTCAGCCCGGACCGCCAGACCCTGCTGCTGCAGGACCGCGCCAACCTGCCGAGCATCGCCGAACTGGCCGAGCCCATGCTGCGTCTGGCCGGATATCGCATCAATCCCCAGAACAACGGCCCGGCCAACAGCCGCGTGACCTGGCTGACCGGCCTCAGCTTCCAGACCGTTGACGGCGGCGCGGCGCGCGTCGTGGCCGGTCTGCCGGCCGACGCCCGCCTGACCAATGTCAGCTGGGCGCCGAACGGCAAGGCCGTGGCCTTCCTGCTGAACACTCCGACCGGGCTGGAGCTGTGGACCGCCGACGTGGCTTCGGCCCAGGCGCGCCGCCTGACGGGCCCGAGCGTCAACGCCGCCGCCGGCTCGGGCTTCAGCTGGCTGCCCGACGCCTCGGGTCTGCTGGTTCAGGCCGTGCCCGCCGGGCGTCGCGCCGCGCCCGACGTGACGCGCCCGCCCTCGGGTCCGACCGTGGCCGAGACCGGCGGCCGCGCGGCCCCGGTGCGCACCTATCAGGACCTTCTGTCCAATGCGGGCGACGAGGCCCTGTTCGACCATTACTTCACCAGCCAGCTGACCGTCGTGCCGCTGAACGGCCGCGCGCGCACCCTGGGCCAGCCAGGCGTCTTCCTGAACGCCTCGGTGTCGCCGGACGGCCGCTTCATCCTGCAGACGCGCGCCAAGAAGCCCTATTCCTATGTCGTGCCCGCCAATCTCTTCCCGGCGGATGTCGTCATCACCGACATGAACGGGCGCGAGGTTCACCGCGTGGCCGACCTGCCGCTGCGCGACAACGTGCCGACGCCGTTCGACGCCGTGGCCCCCGGTCCGCGCGCGGCCCAGTGGCGCGCCGACGCCGACGCTGTCCTGGTCTGGGTCGAGGCCCAGGACGGCGGTGATCCGCGCAACGCCGCCGAGGTCCGCGATCGCGTATTCATGCTGCCGGCGCCCTTCAACGACCGTCCGCGCACCCTGGTGGATCTGAAGGAACGCTATTCCGGCGTGCAGTGGGGCCGCGACGACGTGGCCATCGTCAACAGCCGCTGGTTCAACACCCGTCACGAAACCCGCACCCTGGTCGATCCGTCGAACCCCGGCGCGGGCCGCGTCCTGGTCGATCGCAACTATCAGGACCGCTACAATGATCCGGGCACGGTGGTGGTCGAGCCGAACGCGCGCGGCCGTTCGGTCATCCGCTTCACCGCCGACGGGACCAAGGTCTTCGTCGAGGGCGACGGCGCGACGCGTCAGGGCGAGTATCCCTTCCTCGACACCCTGGACCTGAAGACCGGCGAGACCGAGCGTCTGTGGCGCTCGGCCCAGGGCGAGTTCGAGACCGTCGTCGGCATCCTGGACGACGCGGGCCGCAAGCTGATCACCTATCGCGAGAGCCGCACCGATCCGGCCAACCTGCGCCTGCGGGACCTGGACGGCGGCGTGACGCAACTGACCCAGTTCCCCGATCCGGCCCCGCAGCTGGCTGACGTCAGCCGACAGCTGATCACCTACAAGCGCGACGACGGCGTCGAGCTGTCGGGCACCCTCTATCTGCCCGCCGGTTACGACAAGGATCGCGATGGTCCGTTGCCGCTGCTGATGTGGGCCTATCCGGCCGAGTTCACCGACGCCGCCGTGGCCGGTCAGGTGGTCGACACCGAGAACCGCTTCGTTCGCCCGACCGGCATCAGCCACCTGTTCCTGCTGACCCAGGGCTACGCCATCCTCGACAACCCCTCCATGCCCATCGTCGGCAAGGACGGGGCCGAGCCGAACGACACCTACATCGAGCAGTTGTCGGCCAGCGCCAAGGCGGCGGTCGATGCGGTGGTGGCCCTGGGCGTCGCCGACCGCGACCGGATCGCCGTGGGCGGCCACTCCTACGGCGCCTTCATGACGGCCAACCTGCTGGCCCACACCGACCTGTTCAAGACCGGCATCGCGCGCTCGGGCGCCTACAACCGCACCCTGACGCCGTTCGGCTTCCAGGCCGAGCAGCGGTCCTACTGGGAGGCGACCGAGACCTATAATGCGATGGCGCCCTTCACCTACGCCAACAAGGTCAATGAGCCGATCCTGCTGATCCACGGCGGCGCCGACGACAACTCGGGCACCTTCCCGGTCCAGTCGGAGCGCTTCTATGCGGCGCTGAAGGGCAACGGGGCGACGGTGCGCTATGTCGTCCTGCCGCTGGAAGCCCACGGCTACCGCGCGCGGGAATCGGTCGGTCATACCCAGTGGGAAATGGTCAGCTGGCTGAACCGCTACCTGAAGCCGACGGCGGCGGCGGCGCAGTAAGACGCTTCTTTCCTCCCTGTTCGCGGAGCGAATAGGGAGGAAAGGTCAGGGGTTTATCTGTCCCATTCTGGCACATCGCCATAGAGGCCGGACAGGAAGTCGATGAAGGCCCGCACCCGGTTCTCGGCCCGCGCCCGTCCGGCGGTCAGGGCGAAGACAGCGACGTCGGACGCCCCGGCATATCGCGGCAAAACCCGCGTCAGCCGCCCGTCGCGCAGTTCATCCCCCACGTCCCAGGTCGAGCGCAGGGCGATGCCGGCCCCCGCAAGCACCAGTTCACGCGCCACTTCCGACGAGTTGGTCCGTACCCGACTGCGGGCGCGGAAGGTGACGGGACCATCCGGGCCTTCGAGGCGCCAGGCCGACTGGTTCTCGGCCGCCAGCTGGGCGTGGGCGCGCAGGTCGTCCAGCGTCCGCGGCGCGCCATGTTCGGCCAGATAGGCGGGCGCAGCGCACAGGACGCGGCGGTTCGGGGCCAGCCGGTGCATGGCCGGATTGTCGTTCTCAAAGCTGCCGATGCGCACCGCCACGTCCACGTCCTCGGCCATCAGGTCGACGAAGGCGTCGCTGAGGTTCAGCTCCAACGTCAGCCGGGGATGGGCGTCGAGGAAGGGCGTCAGCAGCGGGGCCAGGCGCCGCCGTCCGAACGAGGTCGGGGCCGAGACGCGCAGCAGGCCGCGCGCCTGAGTGGTGCGGCGCGACACCAGGGCTTCCAGGTCCTCGACCCCGTCCAGAAGCTGCATCGCCCGGTCATAGACCAGCCGCCCGGCCTCGGTCGGGGCCAGCCTGCGCGATGTGCGCTCGATCAGCCGCACTCCCAGCCGATCCTCCAGCCGCGCCAGCCGGCGTGAGGCCACGGCGGGCGACAGGTCCAGCCTTCGGGCGGCGGCGGACAGGCTGCCTTCCTCCAGAGCGCGGACGAAGATCTCATACTCGGCCAGCATGGCGCGGTCTCATCATTGCTATTCATGCAAAGATAGATGCCGATCTTCGCCGTGGCTAGGCGGCGGCCGGCGGGGCTAGAGTTCAGGCTCAAGGAGAGCCCGCCATGTCCGCCACCTATGTCCGTCACGGAAGCCTGAGCGTCGCCGCCGAACTGGACGCCTTCGTGCGCGACGAGGCGGCGCCCGGCACGGGCGTGACACCCGACGCCTTCTGGGCCGGAATGGAAGGGCTGGTGGTCGAATATGCGCCGAAGAACCGGGCCCTGCTGGCGCGCCGCGACGACCTGCAGGCCCAACTCGACGACTGGCACCGCGCCCATCCGGGCCAGCCGGACCCCGAGGCCTATCAGGCCTTCCTGCGCGCGATCGGCTACATCGAACCCGAGCGGGCGGACATCCGCGCCGAGACGGCCAACGTCGATCCCGAGATCGCCACTCTGGCCGGGCCGCAACTGGTCGTGCCCCTGACCAACGCCCGCTATCTGCTGAACGCCACCAATGCGCGCTGGGGCAGCCTGTACGACGCCCTCTACGGCACGGACGCCCTGGGCGAGGCGCCGAAAGGCGGCGGCTATGATGCCGAGCGCGGGGCCAGGGTCATCGTGCGCGCCCGCGCTCTGCTGGATCAGGCGGCGCCCCTGGCCGAGGGCGGACATGCGGATGCGGTGGAATACCGTATCGAAGACGGGCGGCTGGTCGTCGCCCTGTCCGGCGGGCGGACGACGGGTCTGGCCGATCCCGCCGTCTTCGTCGGCCATGCGGGCGAGGCGGGGGCGCCCTCGGGCGTCCTGCTGCGCCACAACGGCCTGCATCTCGAGATCGTCATCGACCGCGATCACCGTATCGGGCGCACCGATCCGGCGGGCGTGGCCGACGTCTTGGCCGAGGCCGCCCTGTCGGTCATCGCCGACGCCGAGGACAGCGTCGCGGCGGTGGACGCCGAGGACAAGCGGCTGGTCTACGCCAACTGGCTGGGCCTGATGCGCGGCGACCTGTCGGCGGGCTTCGTCAAGGACGGCCAGACGATGCAGCGGCGCATGAGCGGCGACCGCGCCTATAGGGCGCCGGACGGTTCGGCCCTGTCGCTGAAGGGCCGAAGCCTGCTGATGGTCCGCAACGTCGGCCTGCACCTGACCACCGACGCCGTTCTGGACGGGGAGGGGCGTGAGGTTCCCGAGAGTCTGCTCGACATCGCCATGACCGGCCTGATCGGCCTGCACGACCTGAAGCGCCCGACGGATCAGCGCAACAGCCCTGCCGGCTCCATCTATGTGGTGCGGCCCAAGATGCATGGTTCGGAGGAGGTCGCCTTCGCCGACGCCGTCTTCGGCGCGGTCGAGGCCATGCTTGGCCTGCCGCCGCTGACGATCAAGATGGGCATCATGGACGAGGAGCGGCGCACCAGCGTCAACCTGACCAACTGCATCGCGGCGGCCAAGGGGCGTGTCGCCTTCATCAACACCGGCTTCCTGGACCGCACCGGCGACGAGATCCATTCGGTGATGGAAGGCGGACCGGTGGTCCGCAAGGAGGCGATCCGCAACACCGGCTGGATCAAGGCCTATGAGGATCGCAATGTCGACATTGGCCTGAAGGCGGGGCTGTCGGGCCGGGCCCAGATCGGCAAGGGCATGTGGGCGGCGCCGGACCGCATGGGCGAGATGCTGGGGACCAAGGCCGGCCATCCGCGCGCCGGGGCCTCGACCGCCTGGGTCCCCTCGCCGACGGCGGCGACCCTGCATGCCCTGCACTATCACGAGGTCGATGTCTGGGCCCGTCAGGCCGAGATCGCGCAGCGTCCCGCCACCGGGCTGACGCCGCTGCTGACACCGCCGTTCGCGACCCAGGCGCCGACCGCCGACGAGATCCGCCAGGAGCTGGACAACAACGCCCAGGGCATCCTCGGCTATGTCGTGCGCTGGATCGATCAGGGCGTCGGCTGCTCCAAGGTGCCGGACATCCACGACGTCGGCCTGATGGAGGACCGGGCCACCCTGCGCATCTCCAGCCAGCATCTGGCCAACTGGCTGCGCCACGGCGTGGTCACGGAAGGCGAGGCGAGGGCGGCGCTGGAGCGGATGGCGGTGGTGGTCGATCGCCAGAACGCCGGCGATCCGGCCTATCGCCCGCTGGCGCCCGGCTTCGACGGCGCAGCGTGGCGCGCCGCCTGCGACCTGGTGTTCAAGGCGCGGGCGCAGCCCAACGGCTACACTGAGCACCTGCTGACGGCCTGGCGACGCGCCGCCAAGGCCGAGCGAAGCCTGCGCTAAAACGCCGCTTTCCCATAATGGGGCAATTGCTTGCCAAAGCTTAACGGCGACCGTAGAACGGCGGTCGTTAACGTTTCATTAACCCTTGCGGGCAGGGCTTGACGCCGCCTTCACCGCATGGGTGTGCCAAAATGGGATGGCACATCTCTTGGAACGCTGACCAACGAACCCCCTCCTGGTGGCGGGGGCGCCGCAGTTTGCGGCTTGGGGAGGCGAATGGTGGGCTGGTTTCTGACCCCTTCAAAGGTGTGTGCGGCTGCGCGTCCGATGGCGCGCGTCGCCGGGTTCGCGGCGCTGGCGCTGGCGACTGCGGCGGCTTCGACGGCGTCGGCTCATGATCGGGATCACGACGACGACCGTGACGGCAGCACGCGCCTGGAGGTCGTCCTCAACGGCCGTATCGCGCCCGTCTGCAAGTTGTCGGGCGGCGGCGACATCGATTTCGGCGTCCTTGACGGCAATGAGCAGGCCGACGCCAGCTTCGGTCTGGGCTGCAACGTGCCCTTCGATCTGAGCTTCCAGTCGACCCGGGGCGGACTGGCGCACGCCACCAAGCCGCGGGGCGAGGGGCCCTTCGCCGGAACGCTGGGCTACACGCTGAATGTCGCGGTGCCGACGCTGAGCCCGGGGCCCGGCCTGATGAGCGGCTCCTTCTCCAGCCAGGATCTGATGGGACGCAAGACCCTGAGCAGCGGCGAGGGCGTGGCCGCCGGCGGCGGGCGAATCCAGATCCGCACCCAGGTCCCTGGCGGGGCGGGCCTGCTGGCGGGAGAGTATTCCGAAACTCTGACCGTCACTGTCGCGCCGAGGGTATAGTTTTTACCGTACCGAGATGGGTTTTTTCGGATTTGTCCTGAGTAAAATTATCCGACTATCAGATTTTGTTGAGTGAAAAGAATTCGCTTTTCAGGTGAATTTTGAAAACTATATGCAGAACGTGGTTCTTTTTCCTTGACGTTTTGTTTTTGTAAAATGTAAAACTTTCCGCAGATCGAGGGGCGATTGTCTTCAATCTCGATCGAACCTTTTTCAGATTCTTGCTTGGAGATCACGCAATGAAGATCGCATCGCTTTTCGCCGGGGCTGCTGTCCTGGCACTGTCCGCCGCCGCCGCTCAGGCCGGCGACGTCTATCACGCCTCTCTGACCACCAGCGCCGCTGGCGGTCCCGCCATCAATATCCCGGGTGCAGGTCCGGTCGGCGTTTCGCCGAACTTCACCTTCAATGAGGCCTATACTCAGGCTGGTCTGCCCGCCAATACGGCGATCGACTATCTGAAGGGGATTAGCCCCTCGATCATCAATAACTCGAACGCCAATATCTCGATGATCGAGATCCAGGGGCATTCGGAGAACAACAACGGCACGGCGTCGACCACGGTCGGCGCGACCTTCACCCTGAAGGGCAACGTCACCAAGGACTGCGCCTACTACACGGGCAACGCCTCGACGACGGTCGATTTCGGCACCATCGGCATCTACGCCTCGGACAGCACCGGCCCGGCCGCTGCGTTCGACATGAC
>NZ_DASWXW010000224.1:0-1654 GCF_036405315.1 Brevundimonas sp.
TTGTCGGCGACCATGCGGTCCAGCAGACGCACGCCATAGCCCACGGCGCCGTCCGGCACGGTCGGGTTGCGGCTGTCCTTGACCCAGGCGGTCGAGGCGATGTCGATGTGCGCCCACGGCACGCCGTTGGTGAAGCGTTGCAGGAACAGGGCGGCGGTGATCGAGCCGCCGGCGCGACCGTTGCCGGTGTTCTTCACGTCGGCGATCGGGCTGTCGATGTGACGCTCGTAGGCGGCCGGGATCGGCAGGCGCCAGACATTCTCGCCGACCTTGGGACCGGCAGCAAGGATGCCGTCAGCCAGGTCGTCATTGTTCGAGAAGACGCCGGCGTATTCCAGACCCAGCGAGATGATGATGGCGCCCGTCAGGGTGGCCAGGTCGATCATGAATTTCGGCTTGAAACGCTCCTGCGTGTACCACAGGGCGTCGGCCAGAACGAGGCGGCCTTCGGCGTCGGTGTTCAGCACCTCGACCGTCTGGCCCGACATCGACACGACCACGTCGCCGGGACGCTGGGCCTTGCCGTCAGGCATGTTCTCGACCAGACCGAGGACGCCGACGACGTTAACCTTGGCCTTGCGGCCCGCCAGGGCGTGCATCAGGCCGGCCACGGCGGCGGCGCCGCCCATGTCCCACTTCATTTCCTCCATGCCGTCGGCCGGCTTCAGGCTGATGCCGCCGGTGTCGAAGCAGACGCCCTTGCCGACGAAGGCGATGGGGGCCTCGCCTTCCTTGCCGCCGTTCCACTGGATGACGGCCAACTGGCTTTCGCGCTCCGAGCCTTGGCCCACGCCCAGCAGGGTGTGCATGCCCAGCTTTTCCATCTCGGCTTCGCCCAGGATCTCGACCTTGGCGCCCAGGGCTTCCAGTTCCTTCACGCGGCGAGCGAACTCGGCCGGGTAAAGGACGTTGGCCGGCTCCGACACCAGATCGCGCGAGAACAGGACGGCATCGGCCACGGCGGACAGCGGCTGGAAGGCGGCTTCGGCGGCCTTCACGTCGGACGTCACGACGCGGACCGTCGTGACCGACGGAATCTTGTCGGCCTTCTGCTTGGTCAGATACTTGGCGAAGCGATAGGCGGCCAGGCGCACGGCGAAAGCGGCGCGGGCGGCCTGCTCGGCCGACAGGTGGGCGGCGTCGATGGTCAGGACTTCGGCGCCCGACAGCTTGGCGGCGTGATAGGCGGCGGCGGCGGCGGTCTCGACCGCCAGATCGTCGAACTTGTCAGCCGCGCCCGCGCCGACCAGCAGAACCGAGTCAGCGTCCACGCCGGACGGAGCCGCAACGGTCAGGCTGCTGTTCGCGGCGCCCGTGAAGCGGCTGTTGGTCATCGCCTTGGTCAGAGCGCCCGAGGCGGCGACGTCCAGGGCCGAGCCCGTACCGGCCAGCGCGCGGCCATCGTGAACCAGAACGGCAAGGATTTGAGCGGCGCTGGGGGAAGCGACGAACTCGATTTTCATGAAACCTACTCCAGGCCGAGGTTCTGTGCCCCGGTCGTGCTTGAATCGGACATAACGCAGCGGCTGTTTCACCGTTGCGTTGGGATGTGTATTACATGGCCCGCATCGCTCGCGGCTGCAACTCGCTCGCCCCCGAAACACTTTCTTTCCCGACCATGACGCTGATTCAGGGCTACCTTTTCCGCCAGATC
>NZ_DASWXW010000225.1:0-66915 GCF_036405315.1 Brevundimonas sp.
GACCGCTCACGGACCAGGTCCAGGGGAAGTTGGTACGTGCGCAATTCACGTAACCCCCTGCTAATTGTTAACCCAGACCGGCGTTAGCAGCGCTTAACGGTTAGACCACGGGGTCCGCCGGAACGCGCGATGTAGGGATGCCCGCCCGTCATGTAAAGCGGTAATTTCGTGGCCCGGCCTGCCTGTGGTCCACAGGGGAAGAGGCGCGCGGGGGCGTCGGACTGGACGAAATCGACGCAGCCGTGCCATTAAGACTTGTCGAAACGCGCGTGGCGCGTCATGCGGCGCCCCCTGTTGCAACCGCCACCCACGGGTTCATGAGTCCTTCAACCGCCGCTGTCGCGTCCGTAAGGGATGTGTCGAAGACCTACGGAGCCAGAAAGGCGCTCGACGGCGTGTCCGTCGAAGTGGCCGCCGGCGAGATGGTCGCCCTGATCGGTCCGTCCGGATCGGGCAAGTCCACCCTGCTGCGCTCCATCACTGGACTGCATCCGATCGATCCCGGCAAGGGGACGATCCAGGTGTTCGGCGAAACCGTTCAGCAGAACGGCCGCATCACCGGCGCCGTGCGCAAGGCGCGCGGCAAGCTGGGCATGATCTTCCAGCAGTTCAACCTGGTGGGGCGTCTGTCGCTCTTTTCCAATGTGATGCTGGGCGCCCTGGGGCGTTTGCCGGGCTGGCGTGGCGTCTTCGGCGTCTGGCCCAAGGCCGACCAGGACCGGGCCATGGCGGCCCTGCACCGCGTGGGCGTGTCCGAATACGCCGCCCAGCGCGCCAACACCCTGTCGGGCGGTCAGCAGCAGCGCGGCGCCATCGCCCGCGCCATCGTCCAGGGCGCGCAAGCCATCCTGGCCGATGAGCCGGTCGCCTCGTTGGACCCGGTTTCGGCCCGCAAGGTCATGGAATTGCTGGTCGAGCTGAACAAGCGCGACGGCATGGGCGTGATCGTCACCCTGCACCAGGTCGACTACGCCATCCGCTACTGCGACCGCGTCGTCGCCCTGCAGAAGGGCAAGGTGGTCTATGACGGCCCGTCGACCGGCCTCGATTCCAAGCGCCTGATTGAAATTTACGGTCCCGAATACGAGGACGCGTTCTGGGAAGCCAAGGCATGAGCCGCATCGCCATCACCCGTCGCCTGCTGGGCGCCGCCGCCGTCGCGACCCTGACCCTGGGCCTCACCTCCTGCGGCAAGGGCGAGGACGCCAAGTCGGGCGCCGCCCCGACCGAGATCACCTTCTCCATCCTGTCGGCCGAGGGGCAGGCCTCGTCGGGTCCGATCTGGCAGCCGTTGCTGGACGACATGTCCAAGTCGCTGGGCGTCAAGGTCGTCCCGCGCTTCGGCTCCAACTACAACGTCCTGATCGAAGCGATGCGTTTCAACCAGTCGCAGGTCGGCTGGTTCTCGGCCAAGCCGGCGCTGGAAGCCATCGACCGCGCCAACGGCGAAGTCGTGGCCCGCATCGTCGATCCGGAAGGCCGCGACTCCTATCAGTCGACCCTGATCGTCAAGAAGGGCTCGGGCATCACGCTGGACAAGGTCCTGGCTTGCGACAAGAGCCTGACCTTCGGCATCGGCGACGCCCAGTCGACCTCGGGCACGCTGGCGCCCATGACCTTCCTGTTCAATCCGCGCGGCATCGTGCCGTCGCAGTGCTTCAAGGTCGTGAAGTCGGCCAGCCACCAGAACAACGCCTTCGGCGTCGCCGCCGGCGTCGTGGACGTGGCCACCTCGAACAGCGTCAACACCATCTTCATGACGCGCGAGAGCCCCCAGACGGCCGCTCAGCTGGAGGAAATCTGGCAGTCCCCGCCGATCCCCGAGTCGGGCATCGTCATCCGCGAGGACCTGGATCCGGCGCTGAAGGAGAAGATCCGCAGCTTCTTCCTGACCTACGGCCGGGGTGAGGGCGCCGAGGCCGAGCGTCAGCGCAAGGTCCTGCTGGGCCTCAACTATTCCATGTTCCGCGCCGCCGACGACAGCTATCTGGACCCGGTGCGCGAAATGGTCGCCGACCAGAAGCTGACCGAGGCTCGCGCCAAGAACGACACGGCCGGCGTCGCCGCCGCCGAGCGTGAACTGGCCGCTCTGCGCGCCAAGCGCGAGGTCCAGCCTTGACCGCACCCGTGACCACGGCGGCCATTCCCGCCGCGCCGACCAAGCCGCTGTCCGCCTGGATCTTCGACATCGCCCTGTGGGGCGGCATCGGCGCCGTCCTGCTGCTCAGCTTCAAGGCCGTCGATCTGCCGAACCTGAAGCTTCTGGTGACGCGTTCCAGCGACATCGGCACCTTCGCCAAGGAACTGCTGCATCCCGACTTCTCGAACTGGAAGATGCTGGTCGCCCAGATGTGGCAGACCATCCAGATCGCGCTGTGGGGCACCTTCCTGGCCGTCTTCCTGGCCGTGCCGCTCAGCCTGATGGCCGCGCGCAACATCGCCCCGACCTGGATGGTCTGGCCGGTGCGTCGCATCATGGACCTGCTGCGCTCGATCCCCGACCTGGTGATCGGCCTGCTGTTCATCGTCGCCGTGGGCCTGGGCCCGTTGGCCGGCGTTCTGGCCATCTCGCTGAACACCGCGGGCGTTCTGGCCAAGTTGTTCTCCGAAGCCGTCGAGTCGATCGACAAGGGCCCGGTCGAGGGCGTGCGCGCCACCGGCGCGGCCAAGCTGCATGAGATCGTCTGGGGGGTCTTCCCCCAGGTGGCGCCGCTGTGGACCTCGTTCGCTCTCTACCGCTTCGAGTCGAACAGCCGCTCGGCCACCGTCCTGGGCCTGATCGGCGCGGGCGGCATCGGCCAGGTGCTGTTCGAGAGCATGGGCGCGTTCAACTACAATCAGGTTTCGGCCATCGTCATCATCGTCGTGGTCGCCGTGACCCTGATCGACGTCCTGTCCCAGGCCATGCGCAAACGTTTGCTCTGACTGTCACAAAGGTCTGGCCGGACCGTCACACTCTGCTGCTCTAAAGCGTCGCATACTGACGACTTGGAGAGGTCCGGCCATGATCCGTTCCCTGAAACTCACCGCCAAATTCGGCGTCTGCGCCGCCGCCCTGGTCGCGCTGGCCGCCTGCGGCAATAACGAAGGCGCCGCCCCGGGCAGCCAGAAGGCCCGCGCGGGCATCTGGGCCGCCGGTTCCTCGACCGTCTTCCCCTTCGCCACCCGCGTGGCCGAGAACTTCGCCCGCACCTCGGGCGGCGCGGCCGCGCCGCGCATCGAGTCGCTGGGCACCGGCGGCGGCATCCAGGCCTTCTGCGCCGGCGTCGGCCCCTCGACCCCCGACATCGCCAACGCCTCGCGTCCGATGAAGCAGAGCGAGTTCGACCGTTGTGTCGCCAACGGCGTCACCGACATCGTCGAGATCAAGATCGGCTATGACGGCATCGTCATCGCCACGGCCCGCAGCGGCGCCAGCTTCAACTTCGAGCTGAACGACCTCTATGAAGGTCTGGCCAAGGAGGTTCCCGGCCCGAACGGAACCTTCATCGCCAACCCGACCAAGACGTGGAACGACGTCAACAAGGGGCTGCCGAACCAGCGCATCCAGGTCTACGGTCCGCCGCCCACCTCGGGCACGCGCGACGCCTTCCTGGAGCTGGGCATGGCCCCGGGCGGCAAGCTGATCCCCGCCGTCGCCGCCTTCAAGGACGACAAGACCAAGTTCGAGACCCTGACTCACACCCTGCGTGAAGACGGCGCCTGGGTCGATTCGGGCGAGAACGACAACGCCATCGTCCAGACCCTGACCCGCACCCCGGGGTCGCTGGGCGTGTTCGGCTTCTCCTTCCTGGAGCAGAACATGGACACGGTGAAGGCCGAGACCATCGACGGCGTGGCCCCCTCGGCCGAGACCATCGCCGACGGCAGCTACCCTCTGGCTCGCAGCCTCTACATCTACGTCAAGAAGGCCCACGTGGGCGTGACCCCGGGCCTGGAGCAGTTCGTCCAGGAGTTCATGTCGCAAGGCGCCGCCGGCCGCGGCGGCTACCTGCAGGACCGCGGTCTGGTGCCGCTGCCCGCCGACCAACTGACCGCCGAACGCGCCAAGGCCGCCGCCATGACGGCGATGGGCCGCCCGAACTAAGGGCGTTCAGTCGTCTGACAAAATGAGAGCGTCGTGGTCGAAAGACTGCGGCGCTCTTGTCGTTTTGCTCGTCATCCTCTGGCTTGACCCGAGGGTGACGGGGGCGGAGCGTGTGGGGGTGGAAAAGGCTTAGGCCGCGACCTTGCGCCTCAACCGGGCGATGCGGCGCAGGCGGCGCCAGAAACGACCCCGCGCCGGTTCGGGGTAGGGCTGCAGGTTCTCGACGAACTGCTCGGCCGAGGCGCGCCAGCTGAACTTCTCAGCATAGGCGCGCACGTCCTGGCGATCCAGTTCCAGAGCCTTCAGGCAGGCGGTCTTCAGGTCGTCGTCGATAACTCCGGCGTTGGAGCCGGGGATGATGTCGATGGGGCCATGCGCCGGATAGGCGGCGACCGGCGTGCCGGCGCCCATGGCCTCGAGGATCACCAGGCCGAAGGTGTCGGTCCAGCTGGGAAAGACGAAGACGTCGGCGTCGGCGAAGCAGCGCGCCAGATCCGCGCCGAAGCGGGCGCCCAGGAACTTGGCGTCGGGGTACTTCTCTTCCAGCTCGGCGCGGGCCGGGCCGTCGCCGACCACGATCTTGGTGCCGGGCAGGTCCAGTTCGAGGAAGGCCTCAATGTTCTTTTCCACCGCCACGCGGCCGACGTTGAGGAAGAAGGGGCGGGGCCACTCGTCGCCGCCCATCTCCTTGTAGATCGGTTCCAGGTCGGGGCGGAACAGGTCGGTGTCCACGCCGCGCGTCCAGGGCGAGACGTTGCGGAAGCCATGCTCGACCAGTTCGTCGCGCAGGGTCGGCGTCGCCACCATCAACCGGCCGGACGGCTTGTGGAACCACTTCATGTAGGCGTAGCCGACCTGGACCGGGATCGGGAACCGGGCCGAGACATACTCGGGGAACTTGGTGTGATAGCTGGTGGTGAAGGGCAGCTTCCACTCCACACAGATGCGGCGCGTGGCGATGCCCAGCGGGCCTTCGGTGGCGATATGGACGGCCTCGGGCTCGAAGGCGCGCAGGCGTTCGCGAATCTCTTCTTCGGCGCCCAGGGCCAGCCGGATCTCGGGATAGGTCGGGCAGGGGATGGTCTTGAACTGGCTGGGTTCGATGACCTCGACCTCATGGCCCATGGCGCGGCATTCGGCCACGGTGCGGGTCAGGGTGCGGACGACGCCGTTGACCTGGGGCTCCCAGGCGTCGGTGACCAGAACAATGCGCATGAAGTCGAGTGGGCCCGGGCCGTTTCGCTGAGCCGGAAGTTCTAGCCGCTTCGCATGACGAAGGCGAGACGGCTTACAGCGGCAGAACCGTCGTCGACTTCACCTCTTCGAGAACAGCATAGGTCCGCGTCTCGCGCACGCCCGGCATCCGCACCAGAATATCACCGAGGAAGACGCGGTAGGCGTCCATGTCGGCCACCCGCGCCTTGATCAGATAGTCGAAGCCGCCGGCAACCATGTGACACTCCAGCACCTCGGGCTGGCGTCGCACGGTGTCGGCGAAGGCGTCGAAGACGTCGCCCGTGGTCCGGTCCAGCAGAACCTCGATGAAGATCAGCAGGGCCCGATCCGCCGAGGCCGGGTCGATCAGGGCGGCGTAGCCGGTGATGACCTTGCGGTCCTTGAGCCGCTTGACCCGTTCGAAGCAGGCGGCGGGCGACAGATTGCACCTTCTGGCCAGTTCCGCGTTGGAGATGCGGCCGTCGGTCTGCAGCACGCGCAGCAGGCGGCGGTCGGTGTCGTCCAGAGTTTGCATGGCGGATCGGTCCATTTGCCGAAGGATCGCTGGTTCAGCTTGTCATCATACAATGCACATTCGGCCAAGTCCGCCATATATGCCGCAAATCGAAGGGTTTGATCCCAGGGTGAGATGATGACGCCGACCGACCTCAAGCACTGGGACGACCTGGACCGGAACAAGTTCCGCGACGAACGGGCCGTGGTGGCCGAACTGCTGGCCAAGCCCGGCCTGACGACGGCCGAGCGCGCCGACGTCTTCCGCGACGCCGTGGCCCTGGTCGATCAGGCCCGCGCCAGCCAGAAGAAGCAGGGCGTGGTCGAGAGCTTCCTGCAGGAGTTCAGCCTGGGCACCCGCGAGGGTCTGGCCCTGATGTGCCTGGCCGAGGCCCTGCTGCGCACCCCCGACGCCGACACCCGCGACCGCCTGATCGCCGAGAAGATCGGCTCGGCCGACTGGGCCTCGCACATGGGTCAGTCGGACAGCCTGTTCGTCAACGCCTCGACCTGGGGCCTGATGCTGACCGGCAAGCTGGTCGACGTGGATGAAGAGGCGAAAACCGACCTGTCGGGCTTCCTCAAGCGCATCGCCGGGCGTCTGGGCGAGCCGGTCATCCGTCAGGCCGTCGCCACCGCCGTCAAGATCATGGGCGAGCAGTTCGTGGTCGGCCGCACCATCGAGGCGGCGCTGAAGCGTTCGGACCGCGAAGGCTGGCTGTGCAGCTTCGACATGCTGGGCGAGGGCGCCCGCACGACCGCCGACGCCGAACGCTATGAGAAGATCTACGCCGACGCGATCGAGGCGGTGGGCAAGACCGCCAAGGGCCAGGGCCCGGAGGCCGGCCACGGCGTCTCGGTCAAGCTGTCGGCCCTGTCGCCCCGCTATGAGGCGACCCAGGAGGACCGGGTGTGGGAGGAGCTCTATCCCCGCATCCTGCGTCTGGCCCTGATCGCCGCCAAATACGACATCAACTACACCATCGACGCCGAAGAGGCCGACCGTCTGGCCCTGTCGCTGAAGCTGCTGGAGCGGCTGGCCCGCGAGCCGGAACTGGGCGACTGGAAGGGTCTGGGCCTGGCCGTTCAGGCCTATCAAAAGCGCACGACCGAAACCGTGGCCAAGCTGGCGGACCTGGCCAGGTCCTCGGGCCGCCGTCTGATGGTGCGGCTGGTCAAGGGCGCCTACTGGGACACCGAGATCAAGCGCGCCCAGGTCATGGGCCGCACCGACTATCCGGTCTTCACCACCAAGCCCGCGACCGATCTCAACTATCTGATCTGCGCCAAGGCCCTGATCGAGGCCTCGCCCTACATCTACGCCCAGTTCGCCACCCACAACGCCCATACCCTGGCCGCCGTGCGTCGCATGGCCCGCGACCGCAACGTGACCATCGAGCATCAGCGCCTGCACGGCATGGGCGAGGCCCTCTATGACGCCGCGCACGAGGCCTGGGCCGACGAGCACGTCATCGTCCGCGCCTACGCCCCCGTCGGCGGCCATGAAGAACTGCTGCCCTATCTGGTGCGCCGCCTACTGGAGAACGGCGCCAACTCCTCCTTCGTCCACGCCCTGCTGGACGAGCGCGTTCCGGCGACCGCCGTCGCCGCCGACCCCATCACCGCCGTCGAGGCCCAGCCCGACCGTCACCCCAGGATTCCGGTTCCCATGAACATCTACGGCGATCGCCAGAACTCCCTTGGCCGCGACTATTCGCAGGCCGCCGACCGTGAACGCCACGCCAAGGCCCTGGAGCGCGTCGACAGCGAGAAGCTGACCTCCGGCCCGATCATCGGCGGCAAGCTGAAGGCCGGCGTGAACCCGCAGGACGTGACCAATCCCTTCGACCGCTCGCAGGTCCTCGGCCATGTGTCCGAAGCCTCGGTCGAGGACGTGGACGCCGCCGTCACGGCCGCCGCTGAGGCCCAGGTCGCCTGGGACCGCATCGGCGGCGCCGGCCGCGCCCCGATCCTGCGCGCCATGGCCGACGGGCTGGAAGCCGACATGGACCGTCTGGTCGCCTTGCTGTCGCGTGAAGCGGGCAAGACCCTGAACGACGGCGTGGCCGAGGTGCGCGAAGCCGCCGACTTCTGCCGCTACTACGCCCTGCTGGCCGAGCGCGACTTTGGCGGTCGCCAGACCCTGAAGGGCCCGACCGGCGAGACCAATGAGCTGGTCCTGCACGGCCGCGGCGTTTTCGCCGCCATCAGCCCGTGGAACTTCCCCCTGGCCATCTTCACCGGCCAGATCGCCGCGGCGCTCGCCGCCGGCAACGCCGTGGTGGCCAAGCCCGCCGAGCAGACCCCGCTGATCGCCGCCGAGGCCGTCCGCCTCTTCTACAAGGCTGGTCTGAACCCCGATCTGCTGGCTCTGGTCCCCGGTCGCGGCGAGATCGTCGGCGCGGCGCTGACAGCCCATCCGGGCATCGACGGCGTGGCCTTCACCGGCGGCACCGACACCGCGTCGGCCATCAACCGCGGCTTGGCCGCGCGCCCCGGCGCCATCATCCCCTTCATCGCTGAAACGGGCGGCCTGAACGCCATGTTCGTGGACACCACGGCGCTGAAGGAGCAGGTCATCGACGACGTCATCCTGTCGGCCTTCGGTTCGGCGGGGCAGCGTTGCTCGGCCCTGCGCATCCTCTATGCGCCCAAGGAGGCCGCCGACGCCCTGATCGAAGGCCTGAAAGGCGCGCTGGCGACCCAGGTGATCGGCGACCCGACCGACCCCAGGACCGACATCGGTCCGGTGATCGACGCCGAGAGCCGCGCCAATCTGGAAGCCCACGTCGAGCGCCTGTCCAAGGACGCCAAGATCATCGCCCGCGCCGAACTGGCCCCGGGTTCGGACAAGGGCGACCTGTTCGCCCCGACCATCGCCGAAATCCCCACGCCCGACTTCCTCGAGCGCGAGGTCTTCGGCCCGATCCTGCACGTCTATCGCTATGACTCGAAGGACCTGAAGACGGTCGCCGCCAAGCTGGCCGCGCGCGGCTACGGCCTGACCCTGGGCGTCCACAGCCGCATCGAGGCCTTCGCCGACGAGGTCGTGCGTCTGGTCCCGGCCGGCAACGTCTATGTGAACCGCTCGATCATCGGCGCGGTCGTGGGCGTGCAGCCCTTCGGCGGCGAAGGCCTGTCCGGCACCGGCCCGAAAGCCGGCGGCCCCAACAGCCTGATCCGCTACGCCGCCGAAAAGGCCATCAGCGTCAACATCGCGGCCCAGGGCGGCGACCCGGCGCTGCTGAACCTCTGATCATCTACCGCTTATAGAAAAGCAGCCAGTCCTCGTGGTTCGAGAGGTCCAGAAGGGCCTCGTTCGACACGGGGGCGAGCTTGCTGTCAAAGCCGATCACCGACGGGGCGCCATAGAGCCCGGCCAGATACTGAAGCAGTTTGGCCGGCTCCTGGCAGCGCAGGGCGCTGAACTCGAGAACCAGAGCCGGGCGGTCTCTTTCGAGGATCGAAGTGGCGCCGCGGATCATGGCTTCCTCGGCCCCTTCGACATCGACCTTCATGAAGTCCACGCGGGACCAGTCGGCCAAAAGGGTGTCCAGACGCGCGCCCTGGATCACCAAGGTGGACTGATTGCTGGCGTAGACGGGATCGACGATGCGGGCGTTCTTCGGTTCGTCGGCCACGGCATGGAAGACCAGCTCGACATCGTCGTCGGCCACCAGAGCCTTTTCAAACACTGTCGTTCGGGCCCCGAAGCCATTGACCGCGACCGACTGCCTAAGCAGCCGCGCGATCGGCGGATTCGGCTCGAACGCCGCGACCTTTCCCTGGGCGCCCACCAGATCGGCGAAGAGCAAGGTATAGTAGCCGTGGTTGGCGCCGGCATCG
Source organism: Brevundimonas sp. (assembly GCF_036405315.1). GTDB lineage: Bacteria > Pseudomonadota > Alphaproteobacteria > Caulobacterales > Caulobacteraceae > Brevundimonas. Next base: position 9,662 of record NZ_DASWXW010000225.1, read on the forward strand.
ACGACGTTCATGCCGGGCTTGACCTGTCTGGCCATGAAAACCGTCAGCCAGCTCTCCCAGAGGCCGTCCAGCAGCAGGTGCGGGCCGAAGCCAACATCAGCGGTTGAGACAAACATCTTGTAGCGGCCAAGGGTCCGGCAGACGGCGATCTTGTCACCGAGGTAGAGCGCATTGGCGAGCGCCCGGCAGCGACGCTCCAGTTCCCAGCGATCCAGACGAGTCAGCTCGTTCAGACCCAGAAGCGTCATCTCTGGAAATTTCGGTGTCACATCAGAACTTTCGATGAAATAGCGTCGTGGACTGACCCGAACGCGGTCGCCGCGACGCTTCTAGTAGATGCAAGTTGTGGCCGTATACGGGCTTTTCGACTGCTATGAAGGCCATCCGCCTGCGCGGCTCAGGGCGCTGAGGCGGGGCTTGGCGATCTGGGCGCCGATCCAGCGCGCGCTGGCGATCAACTGGTCCAGGTCGTAGCCGGTCGAGAAGCCGGCGCGTTCCAGCATATAGACCAGATCCTCGGTGGCGATGTTGCCGGTCGCGCCGGGGGCGAAGGGGCAGCCGCCGATGCCGCCGGCCGAGGCGTCCAGAATGTTCACCCCGGCCTCGACGCCCGCATAGGCGTTGGCCAGGCCGGTGTTGCGGGTGTCGTGGAAATGCAGGCGCAGGGTCGCGTCGGGCGCGGCCTTGCGGGCGGCCTCGACCTTTTTCGTGACGCTCCACGGATCGCCGACGCCGATGGTGTCGGCCAGGGCGATCTCTTCGACACCGAGGGCGGCGATGCGGGCGACCAGGTCGCTGACCTGCTGCACCGAGACCTCGCCGTCGAAGGGGCAGCCCCAGACGCAGGACAGGGTGGCCGAAAGCTTGGGCGTCGCGCCCGGCGCCCCTTCGGCGTTGCGGCGGCCCGCCATGATGTCGGACAGCATCTGCACCTGCTGGTCGACGTTCAGCCCCTGGTTCTTCAGGCCGAAGCCGTCGGTGGCGGACATGGCGACATTGACCTCGTCCACCGCCGTGCCCAGGGCGCGGTCATAGCCCTTGCCGTTCAGGACCAGGCCGATGCGGCTATGGCCCTCGGCGGGGGGCAGGGCGGCCATGACCTCTTCGGCCCCGGCCATCTGAGGCACGTATTTGGGATGGACGAAGCTGACGGCCTCGATCCGTTTCGCACCCGCCGCTTCGAGGCGGCGCACGAAGTCGGCGCGGACGGCGGGCTCCAGCACCGCCTTCTCGTTCTGCAGGCCGTCACGCGGCCCGACCTCGACGATCTGGATGAAACGTCCCATCAGCGTGCGCTCCGTTCGCCGGCGCCGGCGGGAGCATAGACGGTCAGGCGTACGTCGTCGCCCGAGGAATAGTTGTGGCCGCTGACCACGCCGACGGCGCGCCCGGCGGCGCCGAGGTCGGCCAGGGCGCGGCGGAAGGCCTCGTCGTCATGGGCCTCCACGATGGCGGGGCGGCCCTCGGCCAGGGCGCGGGCGGCGCCGGGGCCGTTGGTCAGCTGGGTGTCGCGCCCGGTCAGGAAGACGAAGCTGGGCTCATGAAATCCGGTGATGGCCACCGGCCCCGGATAGCGACCCTGGGCGGGGCTCAGCTCGGCCGATTCCAGGGTCTTCACCAGACGCGGCGCGATGGACAGGGGGCGCAGCTGGCGGATGGTCCCGGCCAGACCGGCGTGGGCGATGACGCCGCAAAGGATGGCGGCCAGAACCCCGGTGATCGCCGCCCGGTTGAGCAGCAGGAAGCCGCCGACCGCGCCGGCCATGACGGCGAAGACGATGGTCACGGCAGCCCAGGTCTGGGCCGTCGAACGGCCGAACTCGGTCAGGCCGTAGACGGTTATGGCGCAGATGACGACGGCGGCGAACAGGCCCAGCAAGGCGCCCGAAATGCGCGAGATCTTGCCGATCGGCTGGGTCAGGGCGGCGGCGGCCAGCAGGGCGATCGCGCCGAAGGTGGGCAGGGTGTAGTGCCACAGCTTGGTCGGGGCGATCTCGAACATCAGCCAGGCGGGCAACAGCCAGCAGACGGCGAAGCGGACGGCCGGCTCGGCCCGACGGCGCCAGCCGGTCGACAGGGCGGCGGGCAGCATCAAGGTGACGGGGAAGAGCAGCAGGGGGGACAGCAGGGCGTACATGCCGATGAAGCCGCCGTGGCTTTCGTGAGCGCCGGCCAGCTTGGGCGCCAGGTCGCCGCCGATGGCTTCACGCCAGAAGCCGCCGTCGGTGGCGATGGTGATGGCGATGGCCCAGGGTCCGACCAGCAGGGCCACCAGCGGCAGCCCCCAGCCCCAGCCCAGACGGCCCAACCACCTGATGTTCCGGTCCCAGACCGACAGGGCGATGATCGACAGGGACACGACCAGAAGGCCGATGGGGCCCTTGATCAGGATCGACAGGCCGACGCCCAGCCAGAACAGCAGCTTGTGCCAGCGCACCGGCTTTTCGCCCGCGCGCGTGGCCATGTAGATCCTCGCCAGCGCGGCCATCGACAGGGTGGTCAGGCCGCACAGCATGGCGTCGGTCTTGGCGATGCCCGCCTCGGACGACAGCAGGAAGGTGGCGCCCAGCATGGCGCCCGCCAGGAAGCCCGCGCGGTTGCCGAACAGGGCCGCCCCCGCCCAGGCCACGGCCCAGGCGGCCAGCATGGCCCCAAACAGCGACGGCAGGCGATAGGGCTGGATGTCGCGGTCCTCAACGTCCGAGGTCAGGCCGACGGCCACGGCCTGCATCCAGTAGATGCCGACCGGCTTCTTCCAGCGCGGTTCGTCCTGGAAGCGGATGTCGACATAGTCGCCGCTTTCCAGCATCTGCGCCGTGGCCTGGGCGAAGCGGCTCTCGTCGCGGTCCAGCGGCGGCAGCAGCAGCAGGCTGGGCAGGCCGGCGAGCAGGGTCAGCAGGGCCGCCAGAACGGGGCCGCGCCAGCCGGCGATGAGATGATCCAGGTTCGGGCGGTTCATGGCGCTGTCGTATCACGCCGACGCCGCCCCCCGGAAGCTTCAGCTTTGCATCCGCCGCGCGGCGCCGTTTCACTCGGACCCGACGATGCGCTACAGAGCGTCGGATGATCGACAGCCTCGCTTCCGTTCCCGATATTTCCGTCGTCGTGCCGGTGCACGACGAGTCCGGCGCCGCCGTGCCCCTGGCGCGCGAGATCGCCGAGGCTTTCGCCGGTCGGTCCTATGAAATGATCTTCGTCAACGACGCCAGCCGGGATTCCACCCTGGCCGAACTGCAGGCGGCGATGGCGGAACTGCCGACCCTGCGGGTGCTGTCGCACGCGACCAACGCCGGCCAGAGCCGCGCGGTGCGCACCGGCGTCCTGGCCGCGCGCGCGCCGATCGTCGTCACCCTGGACGGCGACGGCCAGAACCCGCCCGCCGACGCGCCGCGTCTGGCCGACGCCCTGATCGCCGCCCCCGCCAATGTCGCCCTGGTCGGCGGCGTCCGCGCCAAGCGTCAGGACTCGAACGCCAAGCGTCAGGCCTCGATCTGGGCCAACCGCATCCGCAAGAAGCTGCTGTCCGACGACGCCGACGACACCGGCTGCGGGCTCAAGGCCTTCCGTCGCGACGTCTTCCTGCGCCTGCCCTACTTCGATCACATCCACCGCTACCTGCCGGCGCTGACGATCCGCGAGGGGTATGAAAACCGCTACCTCGACGTCGATCACCGCCACCGCGAGACGGGCCGGTCGAAATACACCAACTGGGGTCGGCTGCGGGCGTCCTTCTCGGACCTGCTGGGCGTGATGTGGCTGAAGTCGCGCTCGCGTCGTCCGGGCGCCATCAGCGAGTTCTGACCGAACCGCCGCCATATGGCCGCGCGTCGGAAACAGGGTTAAACAGGGCGATCTGGAGGGGCCGCCCATGCTGATCGCCATACCGCTGCTGATCGTGCCGGTCGTCATCTATAATATGGTGATCCTGCTCGGCGCAGGCGGCGCCGATCCCTTGCTCGGGCCGACGGCGGTGCTGGGCGAGGTCCTGTTCCGCGTGCCCATGACCTCGGGCGCGACGTGGAGCATCAGCGTCGGCGACCTGATCCTGTTCCTGTCGCTGATCCTGCTGTTCGTGGAATTGCTGAAATCGACCTCCAGCCAGAGGGTCGCCATCGTCAATCACGCCCTGTCGATGGCGCTGTTCGTGATCTGCCTGGTCGAGTTTCTGCTGCTGCCGGGGTTCGCAGGATCGGTCTTCTTCCTGATCCTGACCATGGTGCTGCTGGATGTGCTGGCGGGCTTCATCGTCACCATCATCGCCTCGCGGCGCGACTTCGACCTGAACCCGCGCTAGAGCGTCAGGCCAGCGGGGCCCGCTCCATGCGGTAGACGACCCCGCCGCTGCGGCCTTCATAGGCGTCCACCGTTCGGCGATGCAGGCTTATGACGATAGCGCCCCCCGCGGCGCGCAGGTCCAGCCCGTGCGGCGTCAGGCGCCAGCTTCTCGCCCTGGCCAGATCGGGCAGGCGGCAATCCTCCAGCACCACGCCGTAGCCGCCGTCCGACGCATTGAGGTTGAGCGCCAGCAGACAGGTTCGCGCTTCGCCCTCCGCCGAAATCCGCCACAGGCCCACGGCGTCCTGGGGAGTGGCGGGAGAAGAAGCGGGGGCGGCAGGGGTCACGGGTGGGGCCTCGGAGCGACAGGCCGCGGCGGAGGCTGCGGCGGCCCAGACGAAGATCGGAACGGCGATGAAGGAGAAGCGGCGCATGGTTTTGTCCGTGACGCCGACCTCGTGTTGAGGCGGTTGTCGGGCAGAAGTCTATCCTGACTGCAACCGACGCGATAGGTTGTCGGTTTCCGCCCACAGGGGTTCTTCGAAGGGCGTTTGGAATGTTGCGTGTTCAAAAGCCTTCTTCCTGACGGACCGGGAACCCGGCCACTGGCGGACGCCTTTCGGGCGTGCCGGGCCCATTTCCTGTGGGCGGCGGGGTTCAGCGCCCTGGTCAATCTGCTCTACCTGACGCCGACCCTCTACATGATGCAGGTCTATGACCGCGTCGTGCCGACGGGCGGGCTGACGACCCTGGCCTTTTTGACCGTGATCGCCGTCCTGGCCCTGGCGGCGTTGTCGGGGCTGGACTGGATCAGGGGGCGCCTGCTGCTGCGCGCCGGTCTGCGTCTGGACCGCTTGCTGTCGGCCCGTGTTCTGGCGCGGGTCACGGACCGCGAGGGGCCGGCGCCCGGCGCCCAGGTCCTGCGCGAGTTCGACAATGTCCGCTCCGCCGTGGCGGGCCAGGGCGCCCTGGCGCTGTTCGACGCGCCGTGGACGCCGATCTATCTGCTGTGCTGCTTCCTGCTGCACCCGGCCATCGGCGTATTGACCCTGGTCGGGGGCGCGATTCTGGTGGCGCTGGCCGTCGCCAATGAACGCGACAGCCGCGCGCGTCTGAGCGGGGCGATCCAGGCCGCCAACGCCGCCTATGCCGCTCAGGAGGCCATCGCCGGCCAGGCCGAGGTCGTGCGCGCCCTGGGCATGCGCGAAGCCAGCATCGCCCGGCAGGTCGGCCAACGCCGTGAAGCAGTCTCCCGACAGGCCGACGCCCAGCTGACGGGCGGACGATACAGCGGCGCGATCAAGTTCGTGCGCCTGACGCTGCAGTCGCTGGCGCTGGGCGTGGCGGCCCTTCTGGCCGTGCGCGGTCAGTTGTCGCCGGGCGCCATCATCGCTTCCTCGGTCCTGCTCAGCCGCGCCGTCGCGCCGGTCGAGCTGCTGGTCGGCGCCTGGCCCGGCCTGGTTCAGGCTCGCGCCAGCTGGCGTGCTCTGGTCGAGCTGTTCTCCTCGACGGCGTCTCAGGAGGCGCAACGCACCGCCCTGCCCGATCCGGGCGGCCGGGTGACGCTGGAGGGCGTTTCCATGCGCTACGCCGGCACGGAGGCCCCGCAGCTGCGGCAGGTGTCGCTGTCGGTGTCGCCGGGCGAGGTGCTCGGCGTCATCGGGGCCAGCGGCTCGGGCAAGACCACCCTGGCGCGCATCGTGGCCGGAGGGATGAAGCCGACCGCTGGCGTGATCCGTCTGGACGGCGCGGCCTATGAGGCGCGGCCCGGCGACGATCTGGCCCGGCACATCGGCTATCTGCCCCAGACGCCCAGCCTGTTCGCGGGGACGATCAAGGACAACATCGCCCGCTTCGCCTCGACACTGGAGCATGACCCGGTTCAGGTCGATCGCGACGCCGTCGCGGCGGCCCAGGCGGCGGGCGCCCACGACATGATCCTGCGGCTGCCGCACGGCTACGACACCCTGCTGGGGCCCTTCGGCGCCGGCCTGTCGGCGGGCCAGGCCCAGCGGGTCGCCCTGGCGCGGGCCATGTTCCGCGACCCGGTGTTGCTGGTGCTGGACGAACCCAATTCTAACCTGGATCAGGAGGGCGAGACCGCCCTGTTGTCCGCCGTCAAAAGCGCGGCGTCGCGGGGCGCGGCCGTCGTGGTGGTGGCGCATCGCGCCGGGGTTCTGGCCCAGGTCGATCGGCTGCTGATGCTGGCGGACGGGGCGGTGCAGATCGAAGGCCCGCGCGAGACCGTGCTGGAACGCCTGCGCCACGCCAGCCCCAACCGGACCTCCGCCGCATGACCGCCGCGCCTCCTCCTTCGTCTCAGGTCCCTGAAACCGACGCGCCGGGCCGGGACATCCGCCTGGGCGCGGCGATCTTCGTCGCCTTCTTCGTCGTCTTCCTGGGATGGGCCGCCTTCGCGCGACTGGACGCGGGGGCCTATGCTCAGGGCGAGGTGTCTGTTTCGGGCAACCGGCAGGCGGTGCAGCATCGCGAGGGGGGCGTGGTTTCGGCCCTGAAGGTGGCCGAGGGCGATCATGTGACGCGCGGTCAGATCCTCGTCGAACTGGCGTCCGGGGAACTGGTCGCCGCCGAGCGGGGGCTGGCGGGGCAGGTCTACGCCCTGCTGGCGCAGCGCGCGCGCATGACGGCCGAGCGGGACCGCCTCGGCGCGGTTCCGACGCCGCCGGAACTGACCGGCCTGCCGCCCGAGGATCAGGCCCTGGCCGACGAGGCCATGCGGCTGCAGCGGCTGCAGTTCTCCGCCCGGCGGGTCGGCCGGGGCACCGAGACAGGCGTCCTGTCGCAGAGGTCGCAGCAGTTGCAGCAGCAGATCGCCGGACTGGAGCGCCAGATCGCCTCAAACCTGGAGCAGCGCCGCCTGATCGACGAGGAACTGGAGGGCGTGCGCTCGCTGGCGGCCCAGGGGTATGCGCCGCTGACCCGCGTCCGGGCGCTGGAGCGCACCGCCGCCTCTCTGGAAGGCGACGAGGGATCGCTGCGCGCTCAGGTCGCCCGCGCCCGTGAAGCCATCGGGGAGACGCGTCTGGAGATGTCGGGCGTGACGACCAAGCTGAACGAGGATGTGGCCGAGCAGTTGAAGCAGGTCGAGGTCCAGTTGAACGAACTGCGTCCGCGGCTGACCGAGGCGCGCGCCCAGATCGCCCGCAATCAGGTGCGCGCGCCCGCGACGGGCCAGGTGGTGGGGCTTAGCGTCTTCACCGTCGGCGGGGTGATCCAGCCGGGTCAGATCCTGATGGAGATCGTGCCGGACGACGCCTCTCAGGTCATCGTCGCTTCGGTCAGCCCGGACGATATCGACAACCTGCGCCCCGGCCTGATCACCGAGGTCAAGTTCCCGGGCCTGCGCGACCGCAATCCGCCGATCATCCACGGCCGCGTCACCCGCATTTCGGCCGACCGTCTGACGTCGGAGACCGCCTCGGGGACGCGGCCCTTCTATCGGGTGGAGATTGTCGTGCCCGCCGAAGAAATGGCGCGTCTGGGCCCGTCCGCCGCCAACATCCGTCCCGGGATGCCGGTCGAGGTGGTGGTCGTCACGCGCAAGCGCACGGCCTTGCAGTATCTGTTCGAGCCCCTGACCCGCAGTCTGTTCCGTTCGGGCAGCGAACGCTGAGGCGCGAAGGCTAGCTGAAGGCGACGAAGACCAGGGCGACCACGGTCAGGTCGAACAGGCGGGCGGCGAGGTTGAGGACGGCGGGCATGGGCGGAGTTCCGGTCGAAGACGCCGGAGCCGTCGCAAACGCCGTGCCATCGGCGGAGCCGGCTCAGACCTCGGTCTGGCTGGCCTTGCCCACGCGGGGGCGTCGGTCGCGTTTTCCTGAATATTCCGCGCCCAGATAGGTGGAGCGGGCGGCGTCCAGCACCGGCGGGCCGCCCTTCAGGCCGCGCTTCTGGCCCGTCTGACCGATCACCTGGGCGGCGAACAGGGCGGGCGGCGCCACGACAGGATGGGGCGGCGACACGGCAGGCTTTGCCGGGGAGGCGGCATGATCGACCCGCTCGCCGGCCGGGACCAGGGCGCGGGACGCCTCTTCGGCCTGCGCCCTGGCGGCGGCCCGACGGTCGCGTTCGCGCCGATCGCCCTCGCGGCGTTCCTGCACCGTGGGACCCTCCAGAGGGCCGACCGGGCGCACGCCGTCGGTCATTTTCCGGCGCCGGCCAGACGGTCGATCTGGGCGCGCATCTCGTCCATCTGACGACGCATCTCGTCCAGGGCGGGGTCGGCCTTGGGCGCTGATGCGGGCGCGGGCTCGGGCGTCTTTTCAGCTTCGGCCTCGGGACGGCCATAGGCGGTCAGACCGGGGAACATCTTCATGGCGCGCTCGAACATGGCCATGTTCTGACGCACGGCCTCTTCCATCAGGCCGCCGCCGGGCGCGCCGGCGAAGGCGCGGCTGAACTGGCTGCGCAGCTGCTCTTGCTGACGGGTGAAGCTGTCCAGCGACATCTCCAGATAGGAGGGCAGGACCGCCTGCATCGAATTGCCGTAGAAGCCGATCAGCTGGCGCAGGAACTGCACCGGCAGCAGGGCCTCGCCGCGGCTTTCCTCCTCGAAGATGATCTGGGTCAGGATCTGGCGCGTCAGCTCGTCGTTGGTCTTGGCGTCATAGACGACGAATTCAACCCCCTCGCGCACCATCTGCGCCAGGTCTTCCAGCGTCACATAGGCGCTGGTGGCGGTGTTGTAGAGCCGCCGGTTCGCATACTTCTTGATGACGACGACGCCGTCATGGGTTTTTCCGCCCTCGGATTTCTTGTCGGCCACGCTTGTTCTCGCGTTGTTGCAACGCCGCACTATCACGCGTTGCGCGCGCGAACGCCAGAGGTTGGAATCGTCTCAGGCGGCGCCGGGCGCCAGAACCACCCCGACCAGGACGGCGGCCCAGTGCACGCCGGCGCCGGCGACGACGAAGCCGTGCCAGATGGCGCGGCGGAATTTAACCTTCTGGCTGATGAAGACGAAGACGCCCGAGGTGTAGATCAGCCCGCCCGCCACCAGCAGGCCGAGCGCCAGCGGGTGGACCGTCTCGATCATCGGTTTCAACGCGAAGATCGCCACCCAGCCGAACAGGACATAGACCCCGCTCCAGAAGACGTCGGAGATCCGTGGGGCGAACATCTTCACGCCGACCCCGGTCAGAGCCATCAGCCAGACGGCCAGGGTGAAGCCGATCGACCAGGCGCCCTCGAACCTCTGAGTGGTGAATGGGGTGTAGCTGCCGGCGATCATCAGGAAGATGGCCGCCTCGTCCAGCCGCCTCAGCACGGGGCGCGCCGCGCACGGATGGGTCAGGTTGTAGATGGTCGAGGCCGTCAGCATGGCCACCAGGCACAGGGCGTAGACGGCGGTGGCCACGACGGCGCCGATGCCGCTGTATAGCCCGGCCAGCACGGCCAGGACCACGCCGCCGACCGCCGCCAGCCCCAGGCCGACCACATGGACCCACAGGTCGGCCAGCCGCTCGGCGCGCGACTGATAATGCTCGATCATGTCGAGGTCATCGGGCGCCCATGCCCGGCTCGCCAGGGATTTCAGCCGCACCAGCATCACTCCTGAAAAAGCGTTCGCTGCGGGATCGTTCCCGTCAGATTGCGCCCGGATGATGACGAAGTGCTGAACTTCGCAACTGCGAAAGGTGACGCGGCGCGCGGAATGCGGCACAACCTCGCGCAGAATTTCTCCCCGGAGTGAATATCATGACTGACGTAGTGATCGTTTCCGCCGCCCGGACCCCGGTCGGCTCCTTCCTCGGCGCCCTGTCCGGCCTGCCCGCCTCCAAGCTGGGCGAGGTGGCGATCAAGGCGGCGCTGGAACGCGCGGGCGTGGCCGCCGCCGACGTCGACGAGGTCATCCTGGGCCAGGTGCTGCAGGCCGGTGCGGGCCAGGGTCCGGCGCGCCAGGCGTCGATCGGCGCGGGTCTGCCGGTCGAAACCCCGGCCTGGAGCCTGAACCAGCTGTGCGGCTCGGGCCTGCGCGCCGTGGCCCTGGCCTATCAGCAGATCCGCGAGGGCGACGCCAGGATCGTCGTCGCCGGCGGCCAGGAAAGCATGAGCCAGGCGCCGCACGCCCAGCAGTTGCGCGCCGGTCAGAAGATGGGCGACCTCGCCTTCGCCGACACCATGATCAAGGACGGCCTGACCGACGCCTTCCACGGCTATCACATGGGCCAGACGGCCGAGAACATCGCTGAGAAGTGGTCGATCGACCGCGCCGCCCAGGACGCCTTCGCCGTCGCCTCGCAGAACAAGGCCGAGGCCGCCCAGAAGGCCGGCAAGTTCGTCGATGAGATCGCGCCCGTGACCATCTCGACCCGCAAGGGCGACGTGGTCGTCGATCAGGACGAGTACATCCGCCACGGCGCCACCCTCGAGGCGATGGAGAAGCTGCGTCCGGCCTTCGTCAAGGAAGGCTCGGTCACGGCGGCCAACGCCTCGGGCCTGAACGACGGCGCCGCCGCGCTGGTGTTGATGTCGGCGGATGAAGCCAAGGCGCGCGGTCTGGAGCCGCTGGCCCGCATCGCGTCCTGGGCCACCGCGGGCGTCGATCCGTCGATCATGGGCACCGGACCGATCCCGGCCTCGAAGAAGGCGCTGGAGAAGGCCGGCTGGACCGTCGCCGACCTGGACCTGATCGAGTCCAATGAAGCCTTCGCCGCCCAGTCGCTGTGCGTGGTCAAGGAACTGGGCCTCGACACGGCCAAGGTGAACGTCAACGGCGGCGCCATCGCCATCGGCCACCCCATCGGCGCCTCGGGCGCCCGCATCCTGACCACCCTGCTGTACGAGATGAAGCGTTCGGACGCCCGGAAGGGCCTGGCCACCCTGTGCATCGGCGGCGGCATGGGCGTGGCCCTCTGCGTCGAGCGCTGAGGCCTCGTTCACAGGCCAGAAACAGGAAAGGCCGGCGGATCGCTCCGCCGGCCTTTTTTGGTGCTCGACGCCCGGCGTCGGATCAGTCGCGCAGCAGCTCGTTCACGCCGGTCTTGGCGCGGGTCTGGGCGTCGACGCGCTTGACGATGACGGCGCAGTACAGCGAAGGGCCGCCGTTCGGGTCGGGCAGGGCGCCCGGCACCACGACGGAATAGGCCGGAACCTCGCCGCGGAAGATCTGGCCCGTGGCGCGGTCGACGATCTTGGTCGAGCCGGACAGGTAGACGCCCATGGCCAGGACCGCGCCCTCACGGACGATGACGCCTTCGGCCACTTCGGCGCGGGCGCCGATGAAGCAGCCGTCCTCGATGATGGTCGGGTTGGCCTGCAGGGGCTCCAGCACGCCGCCGATGCCGGCGCCGCCCGACAGGTGGACGTTCTTGCCGATCTGGGCGCAGGAACCGACCGTGGCCCAGGCGTCGACCATCGAGCCCTCATCGACGAAGGCGCCGATGTTCACGAAGGAGGGCATGAGCACGACGTTTTTCGCGATGTGGGCGCCGCGACGGACGATGGCGCCGGGCACCGAGCGGAAGCCGGCGGCCTGATAGTCGGCGGCGCTCCAGTCGCCGAACTTGTTGGGCACCTTGTCCCAGAAGGGACCGACGGCGACCGGATGGTCGGCCGACAGCGGCAGGGTCGGGGCGTGGCCCGCGCGCATGATGACGTTGTCGTTCAGGCGGAAGGACAGCAGCACCGCCTTCTTCAGCCACTGGTGCGTGGTCCAGACGCCGTCCTCGCCGCGCGTGGCGACGCGGGCCTGACCGGCGTCCAGCAGGGCCAGGGCGGTGTCGACGGCGTCGCGGACCTCGCCGCGCGTGGCGGCGGAAACCTCGGCGCGGGCCTCCCATGCGGCTTCGATCACGGATGCCAGATGGGTCAGGTCGGTCATTGCGGATCTCCGTCCAGCATGGCGGTGGTCAGGAAGGGGCCGACGACAGCGGCCCGGTGTTGGATATGCTCGCCCTCGGCCGTGAAGGCCTTGGGCCCGACCAGAACCGTGGTCATGCCGAGGACGTGCGCCGGCTCCAGGTTCTTGGGCGTGTCCTCGAAGAAGCAGGCCGTGGTCGGATCAACGCCGAAGCGGGTCAGCATCTTCTGGAACGTGCGCGGATCCGGCTTGGGGATCAGGTCGGCGTCTTCCAGGGCGAAGACCCCGTCGAAGAAGGGCGTCAGCTCCAGCTTCTCCATCACCCGCCGGGCGTGGCCGATCGAGCCGTTGGTGAAGATCAGGCGCGGGCCGCTCAGCCGCTCCAGCGCCGCGTGCAGGCCCGGATCGGGCGTCAGCACGTCCAGCGGCACGTCGTGGACCTCGGCCACGAAGTCGTGCGGGTCGATCTCATAGTGCAGCATCAGCCCGGCCAGCGAGGTGCCATAGTCATGCAGATAGCCGCGCTGCACCGCCAGGGCCTCGGCGGATTCAAGGCCCGAGGTGCGCACCACATACTGGTTGATGCGCTGCTCGACCTGCTTCAGGAACTGGCTTTCGGGCGGGTAGAGGGTGTTGTCGAGGTCGAACACCCAGGACCGGACATGGCGCAGGTCCGCGCCGATCTCGGTGGCCGCCGAGAGCGGCTGAGAGCTCACTGAGCCTTCACCAGGGTGCCGGCGCCGAACTCGGTGAACAGCTCGACCAGCATGGCGTGGGGGCGACGCCCGTCCAGGATGACCACGGCCTCGACGCCCGCGCGGACGGCGGCCGTGGCGGTCTCCAGCTTGGGGATCATGCCGCCGCTGGCGACGCCGGTGTCGATGAGGTGTTGGGCCTCTTCCAGCGTCATCTGGCGGATGATCTCGCCGTCCGCGCCCTTGACGCCCGCCACGTCGGTCAGCAGCAGCATCCGCTTGGCGCCCAGCGACCCGGCGACGGCGCCCGCCACCGTGTCGGCGTTGACGTTGTAGGTCATGCCGTCCTCGGCCACCCCGATGGGGGCGATGACCGGCACCCAGTCCTCGGTCTCCGAGGCGATCAGGCCCTTGATCAGCTTGGGGTCAACCTTGGTCGGCTCGCCGACGAAGCCCAGGTCGACCTCGTGCTCGATCATGCTGTCGGGGTCGCGCTTGGTGCGCTTGGTCTTTTCAACCGTCAGCAGGCCGGCGTCCTTGCCCGACAGGCCGACGCCGCGCACGTCGGCTTCCTTGCCGGCGACGGTGATCCAGTGGGCGATCTCCTTGTTGACGGCGCCGGACAGGACCATCTCGGCCACCTGCATGGTGTCCTTGTCGGTCACGCGCAGGCCGTCGACGAAGGCCGATTTGACCCCGGCCTTGTCCAGCATGGCGCTGATTTGCGGGCCGCCGCCGTGGACCACCACGGGATTCACGCCCATCAGCTTCAGCAGCACCACATCGGCGGCGAACTGCTTGGCCACGGCGCTCTCGCCCATGGCGTGGCCGCCGTATTTTATGACCACGGTCTCGCGGTCATAAACCTGGATATAGGGCAGCGCTTCGGCGAGCGTTTTCGCCGTTTCCCAGCTGCGTTCCTCGGATTGCCGTTCAGTCTCTTTCATGATGGCCGCTCGATAGCGGCGAAGGCCGCGCGAGTCACGACGAAACCGGGGCGGCGATGGGGCGTTTGCCGGTGATGAGCCCCTCTATCGACCCCGCTGAAATCGACGACCGCGACCTGGGTCCGGTCGATCCCACCGATCCGGCGGCGTTGCAACACCCGGACGCGACCCTGTGTCCCGAGTGTCAGGGGACCGGAACCTTGTCGTCCGGCGAGGTCTGTCCTGTATGCGAGGGTACGGGCAAGGCCCTGGGTCGCACCGGCGGCGGTTGATCCGCCTAGCGCGGCGCGTCGGCGAACAGGTCGCAGGCCTGATCGAACGCCTGACGGACGCCGTCCAGGTCGCGCCGCAGGTCTGGGTGGTCGCCGTCGCGCGCCATCAGCAACAGCAGCTGGTGGGTGCGGCGGATCGCGTCGGGGACGTGTTCGTCCGTGTTCTGACGTTTAAGCCCGGCGGACAGGAAGTCGTCGACGCGAGCTTCCGCTTCCGAACTGCGGTCGAAGACGACTTCGAGGTCGCGACTCATTCGGTCAACCTGCCCGCGCCAGTCGGCGATGAAGTCCGACCAGGCCAGGAAGCGGCGCGGCTGGCTGCGGCTGGCGCGTTCCGCGTCGGACACGTGGCGCAGCCATAGCCGCAGCGCGTGGCTGCGCGACATGGCGTTGCGGGCCATCAGCGAGGCCGCCACCTCGGCGGGGGGGCGCAGCGGGCTGACCACGACGACGCGATAGCCGCCGTCTTCCAGCACGCCGCGCCAGAAGTTGAACAGGCGGCAGATGCGCGGGTCCTTGAGCACGATCAGTTCGGCCTCGCCGAATTCCGACGCCAGCTTGTCCGCCGCCTCGGCGCGGAAGGCGGGCAGGGCCTCGGCGACGGCCGCCCCGTCGAACCGCCGCCAGTCGTGCCAGGTCGAGCCGCCCGCCGCCAGTAGACGGTCGTTCAACTCGGCCAGGACCTCGCTCTCCCAGAAGCCCTTGGGATTGTCCTCGGCGGGCCGCATCAAGGTCTGCGGCGCGCCGGCCCCCAGCAGGGCCAGCGCGCCGGCCACCGACGAGGTGCCGCTGCGGTGCATCCCCAGAACCACCAGGGCTGTCTTGCCGCTCATCCGATTGACCTTGTCTGCACCCCGGCGATGCGGCCGGTCCGGCGCTTGTTAGTCGCTGTCGGCCTCAGGCGGCAAGGAACCAGTCGTCGTGGTGAGGCTGGCTGATCAAACCATCGTGCGGCTGCAGGTCGTCGAGGGTCAGGGGCACGGCGACCGCCTCGATCAGCGGCAGGGTCTGGGGCTGGAGGTCCAGCGCCTCGTCCGCGAACAGCGCCGGCTGGACCAGGGGTCCGTCCAGCGGCAGCACGGCCGGCAGCACGAAGGCGTCGTGGTGCGCCCACCCGTCGGCCGGATCGCCGAAGTGAGCATCGGCGAGCGGCTGGGTCTGGGGCGCGGCGTCTCCATCGAGGGATTCGACGGCCTCCGGGGCGGCGAAACGGCCGTTCTCCAGGTTGCGGACCGACGTCTCCCAGGTCGATTGGTAGGAGGCGCGATGTTCCGGCGATTCCGAGAAGATGATCACCAGTTCGGCGCGCGTCATGCCGTTGTTCAGGGCCGCGACGTATTCGCCGAGGCCCTTGGCGTCCGCCTCGCGGTCCAGGACGAAGCGGTAGATCTGCTTGACGAAGTCGGTGTTCGACAGGTCGCCGTAGCGGGCGCGGAACTCGGGCGACTGCACCATGTTGTCCGCGAACTGCTGCAGGCCCACGCCCTGATCCACGGCGCTGCGATAGTGTTCCAGGCCGCCGATGTCGGGCACGCGGTCGAGGATGCTGTCGTACAGGCGGGCCACGGCCAGGGTGGCTTCATCCTGGATCCAGATGCCGCTGCCGGCGATCTTGGTCGCCATCAGTTGTTTGTGCTCGGCGGATTCACTGAACGTCGCCAGCAGGTCCACGCGCGATACGCCGTTGTTGAGCGAGGCGACGTGCTGCGCCAGCCCTGCGGCGTCGGGCTGTCGATCCAGCGAATACTGATACATCAGGCGGACATAGGTCTCATTGTCCGTGCCGCCGTACCGCTTCTGGAATTCGGCCGAACTGGCGAAGATCTTCAGGATGTCCGTGACGGTCGTTCCCGAGGCCAGGGCCTGGGCGTAGTTGGCCAGTCCGGCCGGATCCGGCTCGCGGTCGAAGGCGGCGTCGTAGAGGCGATAGACGACGGCGTAGAGATCGGTGGTGACATAGGACCGAACCCCGTCGAGGAATTTGATCTTCTCGATCGACGACAGCGAGTCCGTGCCGCCGTCGCGACCGCCCGCTACGCTTGTCGAACTGACGGAGGCGTAGCCTCGCGACAGGCCGCCGAACACGGCGGTGTCCACGCCGGCTCCGCCGACCAGGGTGTCGCCGCCCTTGCCGCCGATCAGGATGTCGTCGCCGTCGCCGCCGGCCAGGTAGTCGGCGCCGCCCAGGCCGATCAGGGTGTCGGCGCCGCCGCCGCCGTCGATCTGGTCGTTGCGCTCGCTTCCGGTCAGGGTTTCGGCGCCGGCGCCGCCCGTCAGCACCAGGCCGCTGTCGGTCGACGTGGCGATGGTCTGATCGGCGAACTGGAGGAACTCCACATTGACCAGGGTGTCGGTTCCATCGGGACCCGTGACCACGATCTTGGGTCCCGAAGTGTCGATCGTGTAGGCGGAGCGATTGCCGCTGAAGACGGCGGTGTCGCTGCCGGCGCCGCCGTCGATGTCGTCATTGCCGGCGCCGCCGACCAGCCGATTGGAGGCTGAGTTGCCGATCAGCGTGTCGGCTCCGGCGCCGCCGATGGCGTTTTCGATCACCGCTCCCATGGCGATGGAGACGTTGCCGATCAGGCCGCCGACGTTCGAGAAATGCCCCTGACGCAGGTCGATGACCTGGTTCTGGCTGTACTTCGAGAAGTCCAGGGTATCGACGCCGCCGGCGTCCCACACGCTGAAGATGAGGCTGGCGGTCGCGCTGGTTGCGATGAACCAGGGCTGGCCGGCATTGGAGTTGAAGCCATAGACTGTGTCGCCGATGCGGGTCGTCATATTGGCGCCGTAGAGGCGCTGGATCGCCGCGATGTCGTCGAGCAGAGGCGCGGAGGCGTAGTTGCGGGCGAACGACCCGCCGGTGTTGCTCTCGCTGAAGTAGCTCATCACCGTGTACTGGCGCGAGTCCTCATAATAGGTCGCGTGCTGGCTATAGGTGATGTTCTCGTCTTGGCTCGCGTTGTAGGTGGCCGGGTGGCTGAGACCGAGCGCGTGGCCGATTTCGTGCACCAGGGCCTGGACGCCGAAGCCCAGCTGGACCGGCGTGGCGTTGTAGCTCAGGGTGTTGTTGACCCAGACGTCGCCGGACGCCGATCCGGTCGAGCTGGAGCCGGGCATATAGGCGAAGGCCGCGGCGCCGTCATGGCCGCTGGAATAGTTGCTGAACAACATGGTGGCGTTGTCGGAGTAGCCGTTCCCGTCGTCCACGCGGACGAAGCGGATGTTGGCCACGTCGGCCCAGGCCTGAAGCGCCAGCAAGGTGGCGGCGATCTGCGCGGCCGAGAACTGGCTGAAGCCGCCGGTGTCCGTCGGCATGGTGGTCGGCGCGTTGCTGCGGAACGCGAAGCTGACCGTGACGCCGGATCCCAGGGGTTGGCCGGCGAGCCACGAAGCGCCGGTGCGCGTCAATTGCAGGGCGGCGTCGGCGGTGGTCAGGGAGGGCTTGCCGTTCGGCGCGGCGCCTGCGCCGCGGGAGTCCGCGTTGAGAAAGCTCAGAGGATCAGACTCGACGCCGGTGAAGGAATTCGAAGCATCGGGGTGATCGTTCTGGAAAGGGGACATTCAGGGCCTACTGCAAAACTACGATGGTCAACACTAGCCTGTGGAAAGGGACAGGCAAGCGAGGCCGCGACGATTGTCTGGCGTTGCCGCACACAAATCGGATCGTCCTGCCTTTTCTCGCTCTTCGCATCCTTGGCGGTGCAGTTTAGGAGAGGGCATGGTTCTCTATCCTGTGATCATGTGCGGCGGGGCCGGCACCCGTTTGTGGCCGGCGTCGAGACCGTCGCGGCCCAAGCAGTTCATCCCCCTGGCGGGCAATCGCTCCCTGTTTCAGGAAACGGTTCTGCGCGTCGCGCCCCTGGCCGCCGAGGGCGGCCGGCTGATCGTGGTCGGCGGCCTCGGCCATCGCGACTGGATTCTGGATCAACTGGAGGAAGCCGGAGTCGACGCCCAGGTGCTGCTGGAGCCCCAGGCGAGGGATTCCGCGGCGGCCATGGCGGCGGCGGCGATCTGGACCCAGCAGCAGGACCCTCAGGGCGTAAACGTCTTCCTGGCCTCGGATCACCATGTCCCCGACAACCTCGCCTTCCGTCGCGCGACGCGCGAGGCCGCGCGGGGCGCCGAGAGCGGGCGGATCGTCACGCTGGGGGTCAAGCCGACAGCCCCTTCGTCGGCCTATGGCTACATCAAGCCGTCAGGCCGGGGCCTGTCGGACGTCGAGGCCTTCCGGGAGAAGCCCGACGGCGAGATCGCGGCCGCCTACATCCAGTCGGGCTATCTCTGGAACAGCGGCAATTTCATCGTTCGGGCGGACGCCCTGGTTCGTGAACTGGCTCAGTATGCGCCCGCGGTCGAAGTCGCCGCGCGCCAGGCGGTCGGCGTCGCCCAGGCCGCCCCTGTCCTGGTGTTGGGAGAAGCCTTCAACCAGTCGCCCAAGATCTCCATCGACTATGCGGTGATGGAGCGCACCGAGCTGGCGTCGGTGCTGGAGGTCGATTTCGACTGGTCCGACCTGGGGGCCTGGGATTCGATCGCCGCCACGGGCGAGGGGGATTTCGGGCAGCACATTCTTGAGGACTCGGACGGCTGCCTGGTGCGCGCGCCCGAGGGGACCATCGTCGCCGCCCTGGGGGTCAAGAACGTCGCCATCGTCGCCGAGGCCGACGCCATCCTGGTTTGCGACCTGTCGCGCGCCCAGGACGTCAAGCGCGTCGTCGCCCGCGTCGGTGCGGCCTTCCCCCAGCATCTGGACTTCCATCGACCCGCCCCCGAGACCCTGGGCGAGGGGGCGACGCGCTTCGCCGAATGGCTGCGGCTGCGCGCTCTGCCGCTATGGAGCGCCATGGGCCAGCAGTCGGACGGCGGCTTCGCAGAGGCGCTGACCCTGGATGGCCGCCCCCTGACGGCCAATCGCCGGACCCGGGTCCAGGCGCGCCAGATCTGGAGCTACGCCGAAGCGGGGCGGCTGGGGTGGCAAGGGGCCTGGCGCCGCGCGGCCGCCACGGGCGTCGAGGCGCTGCAGGTCAGCTATCTTCGGCCGGACGGCCTTTACCGCGCCCTGCTGACGCCGGACGGCGCGCCGCTGGACGACGCCGCTCGGGTCTATGATCAGGCCTTCATCATGTTCGCCTTGCAGGCCGCCCGCAGCGTCGAGACGACGCCGGGAGACATGGAGGCCGCCGCCGTGGGCGTTCGGGAAAGGCTTGTCGCGGCCCGCATGGGCAACGGCGCCTTCGTCGAGGACGGCGAGGCGCCGTTCCAGGCCAACGCCCATATGCACCTGCTCGAGGCCTGCCTGGCCTGGGAAGAGGGCGGCGGCGATCAGGGCTGGGCCGATCTGGCCGACGAATTGGTCGCCCTGGCGCGTGACGTCTTCATCGATCCGCAAGGCGGTTTCCTGCGCGAGTTCTTCACGGCCCAATGGACGCCGGCGACCGGCGAGCGCGGCCGGCTGGTCGAGCCGGGGCATCAGTTCGAGTGGGCCTGGCTGCTGGCCCGATACGCTCGACGCCGGGGCGACCCCGCCAGCCGGGCCCTGGCCTGTCAGCTCTATGACTGGGGCGCGCGAGGCGTCGCCGGGCGGACGCCGGTGGCGCTGGACGCCATCGACGACCAGGGACGTCCCATGGGCGGCAGGGCCAGGCTCTGGCCGCAGACCGAATGGCTGAAGGCCGCCCTGCTTCTGGTTGAAGAGGCGCATGACGGGCAGCGTCGTCGTCTGCTGGCGGACGCCGCCGACGCCATGCGGGCGCTGTGGTCCTATCTGACGCCGGAAGGCGCCTGGCGCGACAAGCGGCTGGCCAAGGGCGACTTCATCAACGAGGCGGCGCCGGCCAGCTCCTTCTATCATATCATGTCCGCCTTCGCGCAGCTGGAGGCGACGGGCCGCAGCGAGGAGCTTGCGGGCATGCACCAGCTGTCGCTGCGATAGGGGCTCAGGGCGTGGCCGATCATGTCCTGGTGACGGGGGGCGCCGGCTATATCGGCAGTCATGCCTGCCTGCGTCTGGCGGAGGCGGGGTTCACGCCGGTCGCCTTCGACAATCTGTCGAACGGGCGTGAGGCCTTCGTTCAGTGGGGACCGCTGGAGCGCGGCGATGTCCGCAGCCGCGCGGACGTCGAACGGGCGCTGGACCGTTGGGCGCCGGTCGGGGTCATCCATTTCGCCGCCCTGATCGAAGTCGGCCTGTCGTTCCAGCAGGTCGGCGACTTCTACGAGACCAATGTCGGCGGCGCCCTGACCGTTCTGCGCGCCATGCAGGCGCGGGGCGTCCAGCCCTTTGTCTTCTCCTCGACCTGCGCCACCTATGGCGAGCCGCAGTATCTGCCGCTGGACGAGGCTCACCCCCAGGCGCCGATCAATCCCTATGGCCGCACCAAGCTGATGGTCGAGCAGGCGTTGAAGGACTTGGCGGCGCACGGCGGAATCCGTCCGATCATCCTGCGCTACTTCAACGCCGCCGGGGCCGATCCCGAAGGACGCATCGGCGAACGTCACGATCCCGAAACCCACGCCCTGCCCATCGCCATCGAGGCGGCTATGGGGCGACGCGACGCCTTTTCGATCTTCGGCGAGGACTATGACACCCGCGACGGCACGGCCGAGCGCGACTACGTCCACGTTCTGGACCTGGCTGACGCTCACGTCCTGGCCTTGCGACGCCTGCTGGAGGGCGCAGCCGGGGGCGAAGCCTTCAACCTGGGCACCGGCGGCGGCGTCACCGTGCGCGAGCTTCTGGGTGAAGTGGCGCGCGTCAGCGGTCGCCCCGTGCCCTCGGTTTCGCGGCCCCGGCGCCCGGGCGACGCCCCCCGATTGGTCGCAGACAACCGCGCCGCCCGCGCCGCGCTGGGCTGGACCCCCAGCCGCGACATCGCCGACATGGCGCGCGACGCCTGGGGCTGGCATGGTCGCGCTGATCAGGCATGACCTTGGTCTGTATTGAAGGAGCCGACATGAATGACGCGCGCACGGGCAAGCCGATGAAATTCACCTTTATTCAGACCGCTGACGCCTATCGTTATGCGCAGATGCTGTCCTATTCGGCCCAGACCGTCACTGAATACGCGCGCCTCAAGGGCTATCGCTATGAATCGTTTCTCGGACTGAAGCGGGGCGAGTATCCGTGGCAGGCGACGTTCAATCGCGTCTTCATGTTGACGGAACTGATCGACCGCGAGATCGGCGGCTGGGTCTGCTACATGGACGCCGACGCCTGGGTTCATGATCTGGACTATGATCTGGAGGTCCTGTTCGCAGGTCTGGGCGACGCGGCGGCCGTCTTCACCCCTTCCGGCGCCAGCGATCACTGGTGGGACGTCAACGCCGGCGTCTTCTTCGTCAACCTCGACCATCCGGACGGCGTGCGCCTGTGCCAGGCCTGGAAGAAGGCCTGCCTGGAGAAGTGGGGCTTCATTGCCGACAAGGTCGACTTCCCGGCCGGCGGCCCCGACGATCAGTCCATCCTGCATGAGCTTCTGGCCGCGGAGGTCGTGCCTCGCTCGTCGATCGGATTGACGACGCGGGCCGAGGTGAATTCCCAGCACGCCGCCTTTATCAGGCAGCATCTGCGAGGCGATCAGCGTTCTTTTGAACACAGGGTGGCCTTCATCCGCGAGACCGTTCACGAGGTCCTGACACGGACGAAGCCGGAGGCGGCCGCTCGCGATGAGACCGTCTGGGCCGTCACCCAGGGACTGTATCGGGGGCTTCTGGGCCGGGACGCGGATCCGGACGGCGCGCGCGCCTATTATGAGCTGATCATCAGCCGCGGCGTGCGCGACGGCGTCGCGGCGGCTGCGGACAGCATCAGCAACAGTCCGGAATTCAGGGCCAGGCGGCTCGCCGTCGAGGCCTGACTGATCAGGTCTGGAAATACAGGTCGAAGTGGACCCAGCCCGGGGGCAGCAGTCCGCGGCCCGAAATCTCGGCGTCGCGGCGGGCCCAAAGCCCCATCAGTTCGGATCTCGATGCGACCGTGCCGAGATTGTCGGCGCTATGCAGAACCTCAACCTTGTCCGTGAGGGTGAAGATCAGGTCGGCCAGGGCCTCGGGGGGATTGCCGCCGTGCGGGACGAGGCAGAGCGGGTTGAATTCGACCAGCATCCTGGGGCGCGTTCGCGCAATGGTCTTGAGCAGGCCGCGTATCGCCTGAAGCTCGAAGCCCTCGATGTCGATCTTGATCAGATCGATCCTGGGCTGGTCGGCCAGAAGGCGGTCGGCGGGCAGGGCCGTCACGGCGTGATCCCGGCTCAACAGGCTGTCGCCTGCGACGATCTTGCCGTTGGACTGGGGCGTGACGAAAGCCACGCCCGGATGCTCGGCGGCGGCGATCTGAAAGAGGGTGATGTTGGTGAAGCCGTTGGCGATCACGCCGCGCAGGTATTTGTCGGCGTTCGAGGGATTGGGCTCGAAGGCGATCACGCGCCCCGTTGGGCCGACCGCCCTGGCGCCGCGAAACGACATCACGCCGACATTGGCGCCGATGTCGACGAAGACGCCGCCTTCCGTCAGGGCTTCCTCGATCTTGCGGCCGATCTCGGGCTCCCAGGTTCCGCTTTCGGCGATGACGCGTCCAAAGTCCGGGTCGGAGGGATCGACCACGATCTTCAGGCCGTCGCTGTCTACGGCCTGAAGCGCGTTTCGTCGCTGGAACTCGGTGCTGCCCAGCAGAGCCTGACGCAGGCGTTCCGCGTCGATCTTGTTGTCGGCCAAGGCTTGAGCATAGTGCGCCAGACCGGCCGGGTCGGGCGCGCGACCCAGTATCCAGAGGTAGGCCTGACGAACGAATTCGGCCGCTTGTGATTCCGTCATGCCGTCAGCCCTTTCCTGGACCTGATGCGCGAAGAAGGTGGGGCGGCCGATCCCGTCAGTAGTGTTTGTGGATCACCGCCATCTTGGGAATGACGGCGCCGTGCGAGAAGGGCTGGTTGAACACGGTGGCGAAGGCGATGTCCTTGTCCAGCTCACGCAGGCCGCTGAGCTCCGGCGCGGAGAATTCGGGGAAGGCGCCGGTCTTGAACCAGTTGTCGATCACGTCGCAGGTCTTGTGCGTGGCCGGCAGGTCGTTTTCGTAGAAGGGCGACTGCCACTGCAGGTCCTCGATGATGTAGAGGCCGCCTGGGCGCAGATACGGGAACAGCACCTTGAACGCCAGTTGCTGGTGGAAGGAGGCGTGTGACCCGTCGTCGATGATCAGGTCGAAGGGGCCGAGCGCCGCCGCCCGCTCCAGGTCGGCCTGCACGCCGCTGTCGCCGCGCACGAAGCTGAAGCGCGCGTCGTCGACCCAGGAGAAGTCGCTGATGTCGAAGCCGCACACCTGGGCCTTGGGGAAGAATTTCAGCCACATCTCCACGGACGGGGCGGTGCGGACCACCCGGTCGGCGTCGCCGCCGACTTCGGGCCCGCCGGCCATCAGGCCGATCTCCAGCATCCGCTCCAGGCTGTGGCGATGCGGCTGCAACAGCATGTCGTAGATGCGGGTGTAGTGGTGCGGTTCGCGGTGGGTGGTTCCCTTGTCCGAACCGGAGGCGTTGGCGAGGTCGGTCAGGCTCAGAATCGCTTCGGACATAGACATTTCCGTGGAGTGTGATGGACAGCAGACCGTGCAGTCGACGCGGGGTCAACCCGCGTCGCCGCCGGTCGCGCTAGAGCGTGTCGAGCTGATCCAGCGTCAGGGCTTCCATGAAGTCGGCGCGCGACAGAAGGTCGCTCTCCTCGCAGATCATGAAGCCGACGACGCCCAGGCCGCCCTTGCGGGTATCGACTCCCTTGGTGCCGATGGCGAAGTCGTCGAACGCTCCGCCTTTCAGGCTGACGGTCAATTCGCCCGTTGCGAAGACGTCCGGCTGGATCCTGATCGCCGCCCAACGGGTCTCCTGAGGCTCCAGCGTGTCCGCCTGGACCACCATCCCGCCCAGGGCGATCTGGTAGGGTTGATCAAGCTCCGCGAGCCCCCGCAGACCGACATAAAGCCGCAGCGGCGTGTCGCCCGGCTGCAGCCGCAGGGTGAGTTGCCCGCCTTGCGGCTTGGTCCAGTTGCCCCAGTCGTCGGGGAACCACCAGCCCTGGCCGCTACGGAAGCGTTCGGCGGATTCCATCGAGCGATGGATGGCCAGGGCGTCCACGCGGCGCATCGAATAATAACGTCCCAGGGTCGGGGCGTGGGCGGCGGGCAGGGCGTCGGCCTGACCGGCGGGGAACCAGGCCAGCATCTGGTCGCCGATCTCGACGCCCAGTTCGCGCCAGGGGCGGGGCTGGAAGTGTTCGACGATGTTCTGCTCGCGCGACCGCCGATAGGGCAGGTCCAGCATCAGCCGTTCCAGGCGGGCGACGAACTCGGCCTGATCGCCGACGCGGAAATAGTCGGCGAAGTCGCCGCCCGCCTCGGGCAGGGAAGAGGCGTCGGACAGCAGGGCCGCCTTGCCGTAGCAGAAGGACTCCGTCACCGGCAGGCCCCAGCCTTCATAGGTGCTGGGATAGAGGGTGAAGGCGCTGGCCCGGTAAAGGTTGGCCAGGTCGGGGTCGGACACGCCCGAGACGATCATCACCTTGGCGGCCAGGTCGCGGTTTGTCTCCAGCTTGGAGAAGACGGCGTCGTTCAGCCAGCCGCGATTGCCGACGCAGACCAGCCGGGGGACCTTGTCGGCTCCGTGGCGCTGGATCAGCTCCAGCCAGGCCTTGAAGGCGTTCAGGTGGTTCTTGCGCGACTCGATGGTCGAGACGAACAGCACATAGCCGCCTTCGCTCAGGCCGTAGCGGGCCAGGGTCTGCGACAGGGGGACGCTGATCGACGGCTTGCGGAAGTCGGCGTCCAGTCGGACCACGTGCACGTTCGACGGATCGACCGTCTGGCCCAGTTGGTCGGCGACCGTCAACAGGTCGCGTTTGGAGGCCTCGGAATTGGTCAGGAAGTGGTCGGCGTGGGCGAAGACGCCCAGGGCCCAGCTGATGAAGTCCTGGGTCAGCTCCTTGACGCAATGTTCCGGCGTCATGATCGGAATCATGTCGTGGACGAACGGCACATAGTGGATGCCGTAGAGCGCCTTGGCCTTGCGGACGTGCAGGAAGTAGTTCTGCAGCCACCAGGAGGTGCCCAGGTTGACCAGGCAGGCGCCGCGCCGGAAGGCGAACTCCGGCGACAGGTCGGTGAGCACCTTCAGACCCTTGACCGCGGTCTTCCATGTGGGGTCCTGCACGTCGCCGCTTTCCAGCGAGAGCGCGCACAGGCGAAGGAAGAGCGCGCCCGGCACCTCGACCCACAGGTCGCGTTCCTTTGAGAAGGTGCAGACCGCGACGTCGAGACCCGCTCGCGGGCTTTGCAGCAGGCTGGAGATCACCTCGATCTGCACCCGCTGGATGCCGGTGGGCAGGCGCGCGACGTTGAAGTAGCCGGCCAGGTCAGAGATGTCGAAGACCAGGTGCAGCCCCGCGTCGCGATCGGCCGCGGCGGCCATTTGCGGCGCCAGCTTCTCGGCGGCGGCGACGCCGCCCATCAGGGCCTGGATCAGGGCGGCGTTTTCCTCGCGGATCGCCGGCGCCAGACGAGCCAGGGCGGCGTCCAACTGCTGGGCCACCATCTCGATGGTGACGTCCTGGGGGGGCGCGAAGGCCGTCTGACCCGCGCGCGTCGCCACGGCGCGGGCGCGCGTCATGTCCATCGCCACGCCCTGGGCCGACAACTGCATCAGGGCGTCGACAGGATACTGCAGGCCGGGATCCAGCTCCGCGGCGTCCAGGAAATGCGCCGCGGCGTCCTCGAGACGCTTTTGCAGGCGGCGCAGGTGGCCCAGTTGAAGGTGGGTGTCGGCCACCCTGGGCGCCAAGGTCAGCGAGTGCAGATAGGCCGCTTCAGCGCCCGTCAGGTCGCCGGACTCCTTTTTGGCGTGGCCCAGCTGGACCCATATGTCGGCGCGCTCGGGCTTGATCTTCAGCGCGCGGCTATAGGCTTCGGCGGCGGCGAGCCAGTTGCGCGCGTCGCGGGCCTGATCGCCCGCCCTGATCAGGGGTTGAGCCTTGGGCTTACGGAAGAGGGCCTTGGGCGACAGGCTCATATAAGGTCCAGTTTAGACTAACGGTGCTATTGGACGACGGGCGGGCCCGCCGCGCGATCCGGCATGATCAATGCGGGAAGCGGCAGAAGGAGGTTCCCGCTGAAGCCGCGCCGATGCTAAGCGGGGCGCTTCGTGGGAACAAGGCGTCAGGCGATGGAGAACGAGATTCAGCAGGCCCAATCCGGCGCGGTGTCGCGTGAGGATGTCGAAGGCCTCTACGGGCTGGCTCTGGGCCGCCCGGCCGACAAGGCTGCCATCGACGGCTTCATGGCCCATGATCTGCCTTTCCTGCTGACGGTCTTCTTCGAGGGGCCCGAGTTCCGCGATCGGGTTCTGACCCCGCTTTCCGAGCGCCGCCCCCCCGACACCGATTTTTACGCTGGGGACGTGCCGGAGCCGGTCCGGCGCTGGGCGCGGTCGCGGATGCCGGTCTCGGCGGACGCCGCTGTTGCTCTGGAGGCGCTGGACTACTGGCCGGCCTTCTACCTGACCCTCTTCAACGATCCCGTGTTCCAGCAAGTCGTCGGCCTGAGCGCGACCCGGCCCTTCTGGCCGGAGGCCTGGGAAGGCCTGACCTATCTGGTCGAAAACGCCTCGCAGTTCCGCCGCCAGGCTCAGATCGAGAACATCGGCTGGGATTGGGTCGAGGGCTGGGCCATGGATCGCGGCGCGCCCGATCAACCCCTGAGAATCGAAGTCTGGATCGACGGACGCTTCGTCTCGGCCGGCCAAGCCGATCTGGTCCGTCGCGAATTGCAGGATCGGTTCGGCGGCGAAGGGCGAGCGGGGTTTCGACTGCCTGTAGGCGATCGGCTGGCGGCGGGCGGGCGCTTCGTCGAAATCCGCGACGCCGAGTTCGGGCGTCGCCTGACCGCGGGCGAGCACGCCGCGCCGCCGTCCAATCCGGAGTCCTATGAGGCCCTGGCGCTCGAACTGCGCAATCTGCGCGACGCGCTGGAGCGGATCCAGACCGCCCTGCCTCAGGTCGTGACCCGGCTGAGCTATCCGCTGCAGGACTACGCCCGCTACGCGGAAACCTATGGTCGGACGACGGACGCCGGCCTCCTGGCGGGCAATGGGCGACCGCGTTTCCTCGTTCGGCTCCATGCCGAAGGCGCGGAGGCTTTCGAGGTCGAGGACGCCGTCATGGCGATCCTGGCCCAAACCTACGACGACTGGACGCTGGAGGTGCGCGGGCTGGACGAACATGGCCGCCAGCATCTGCACTCGCTGCGCACGCGGCTGGCCTGGACGGGGCGGCCCGTCGAACGGATCGTCGCCTTTGACCCCGAAGGCCCCGTCGCCGAGTTCGACCTCTGCTTGAGTCTGCCGGCCGGCGGCGTCCTGGCGCCCGAAGCCCTCGCAGTCTTCGCCGGCGTCTTCGCCGATCCCGAGGTGGCGGCGGCCTATGCCGACGGCGATCACCTGGAGCCGGGAGGGGAGGCGACGACTGCGCAACGCCATACGCCGCTGCTGCGGCCGGCCTTTGATCTCGATCTCCTGTGCCAGACGCCCTACGTCGGCGACTGCATCGCCTTCCGGGGAGGCGACGACGCGCCGCTGAGCCTGAACGCCGAGGTTTCCGCCGCGGCCGTCCTGGGTCTGGCGCTTGAAGGCCGGCGCATCGCCCACGCCCCTGCGATCCTGTTTTCGGCGCGCCAGGCGGCGGCGACCGACGGCGGCGCCTGGGTGGAGCGGGTCGGCGCCGCGCTCGCTTCGGACGCCGCCGTGTCAGTGACGCCGGCTGACGATCTGTTCGGCGCGACCGTCGCCGGGGCTGCACGGGTCAAGCGTCGCCCGATTAGCAAGACCGTCAGCGTCATCGTCCCGACCCGCAACGCCCTGGACCTGCTCAAGCCCTGTCTGGACAGCGTCCTGGCCGCCGCCGCCGACAACCGGACCGAACTGGATCTGATCGTTATCGACCACGAGAGCGACGACCGGGCGACCCAGGCCTATCTGGCCGAACTGAGCGCCGGAGGGCAGGCCCGCATCGTTCGCTACGAGGGCCGTTTCAACTTCGCCCTGATGAACAATCTGGCGGTGGAGCAGGCTCGCGGGGAGGTCCTGGTCTTCCTCAACAACGACACGGTGGTGATCAGTCGTGACTGGCAGGACGAGATGGCCAGCCAGGCCGAGCGGCCGGACGTGGCCTGCGTCGGCGCGCGCCTGCTCTACGCTGACGGCACGATCCAGCACGCGGGCTTCGTGGCGCGCGAGCGCGAGGCCAACTTCCTGATCCACGACGGGGTCGGGGCCGCATCCAATGATCCGGGCTACCTGGGCCGTCACGCCCTGCTGCACCGGACGGTGGCCGTGACCGGCGCCTGTCTGGCGATGGAGACGAAGAAGTTCAAGGCGCTGGGCGGGTTCGACGCCGCGCACTTCCCCGTCGAAGGCAATGACGTGGACCTGTGCATGCGCGCCCAGAGCCAGGGTTTGAAGGTGCTCTATGACCCCTACGTCGCCCTCTATCATCTGGAGTCCAAGACCCGGGGCTTCAGCCGCGAGGGCGAGAAGCTGAAGGTGGCCGAGGCCTCCGGCCGTCTGTTGTGGAGCCGTTGGGGCCAGAAGTTCGGCGCCGATCCCTTCTACAATCATCGCTTTGATCGCGAGGCGCGGCCGTTCACCCGGCTCAGGCCCCTGCCGTGACCTCCGGCGAACGGCGCGTCCTGATCGCCGGGGGGCGGGGCCGTCTGGCGCGCGCCCTGACAGCGGCGGCCTGGCCCCGGGGCTGGGCGCCGGTCGCGGTCGGACGCGCCGAACTGGACGTCACGAACGCCGAGGCGGTCACGGCCTGGGTCGGGCGCCATAAGCCCGCGCTGATCGTCAACGCCGCCGCCTTCACCGGCGTGGATCTGGCCGAGAGCGAACGGGCGGCCGCTTTCGCGGTCAACGCGGCGGGGGCGGGCCATCTGGCCGAAGCCGCGGTCGAGACGGGCGCCGATCTGATCCATGTCTCGACCGACTTCGTCTTCGACGGACAACTGGGGCGTCCCTATGTCGAGACCGACGCGACGGCGCCCTTGAACGTCTATGGCGCGAGCAAGCTGGAGGGGGAACAGCGGGTGCTGGAGGCGCATCCGCGGGCCCTGGTGCTGCGCACGGCCTGGCTGCTGGGCGGGCGGGGCGGCTCCTTCATCGAGGCCATCCTGAAGCGCGCGGCGCGGGGCGAGGCCCTGCGGGTGGTGGCGGATCAGGTCGGCAATCCGACCGATGTGAACGACCTGGCGCGGGCCGTCGTCGCCGCGGCGGAGCGGCTGGCGCAGGGGCCGACGCCGCAGCGGCTCTATCATGTGGCGGGAGCCGACGCGGCGACCTGGCATCAGATCGCCCGAGCGGCGGTCGAGGCCTGGGCGCGCCTGAGCGGCGTGACGGCGCCGCCCGTGACCGCCATCGCCAGCAACGACTGGCCGAGCCCGGCGCGGCGGCCGCAGGATTCCCGGCTTGATAGCGCGGCCTTCGCGCGCGACTTTGGAATGGTCCTGCCCGGTTGGCGGGAGCGGATCGCCGACTGGGCGGCCGAGAGCGCGGGGGCGAAGCGATGAAGGGGATCATCCTGGCGGGCGGCACGGGTTCGCGGCTGCACCCGATGACGACGGCGGTCTCCAAGCAACTGATGCCGGTCTACGACAAGCCGCTGATCTACTACCCGCTGACCACCCTGATGCTGGCGGGGGTGCGCGACATCCTGCTGATCACCACGCCGCACGACCGGCCCGCCTTCGAGACCCTGCTGGGCGACGGCGGCCAGTGGGGCGTCTCGATCGCCTACGCCGAGCAGCCCCGGCCCGAGGGCCTGGCCCAGGCCTATGTCATCGGGGCCGACTTCGTGGCGGGCGGGCCGTCGGCCCTGATCCTGGGCGACAACATCTTCTACGGCCACGGCGCGACCGACCTGTTCGCCGCCGCCTTCGCCCGCCCCTCGGGGGCCACGGTCTTCGCCTATCACGTCAATGATCCGGGCCGGTACGGCGTGGTCGAGTTCGACGCCGAGGGCCGGGCGCGCTCGCTGGAAGAGAAGCCGGCGCAGCCGCGCTCCAACTGGGCCGTCACCGGCCTCTATGTCTATGACGAACAGGTGGTCGACATCGCGGCGAATCTGACCCCCTCGGCGCGCGGCGAGCTGGAGATCACCGACGTCAACCGCGCCTATCTGGAGCGCGGCCAGCTGTCGGTCGAGCGCATGGGCCGGGGCTACGCCTGGCTGGACACCGGCACCCCCGACAGCCTGATCGACGCGGCCCAGTTCGTGCGAACGCTGGAGCAGCGCCAGGGCGTCAAGATCGCCTGTCCCGAAGAGATCGCCTGGCGTCAGGGCTTCATCGACGCCGGCCAGCTGGAGCGGCTGGCGGCGACGATGGGCGGCAATGACTACGGCCGCTATCTGCGCGGCCTGGTCGAGGGCGGGCTCTAGGCGCCGCCCTCACACGCTTCAGGGCCGTTCCAGCGGCGGCACGGCCAGACGCGCCAGCTCGTCTTCCGACGGCAGGACCTCGACCGAGCGCGCCAGCACGAACCAGCTCAGGCCGCCGCCGTGCGGCCAGGGGCAGAAGCGCGCCGCCAGCCCCGCCTCGGCGGCCAGCCGCTCGACGCGTTCGCGGGCGAAGGGCACGCATTCGGGATAGACCCAGCCGCAGTTCTCGGGCGCCAGCTCCGCCGTCTCCTCGCCGATCAGCCAGTTGGCGACCACAAGGCCCGTGTCGCTCAGCGAGCCGGCGAAGGACTTCAGCGCGATCGCCGTCGCCTCTTCGCCGGTGTGCGAGAAGATGGACTGGGCGATGATGAAGTCGAAGGTCTCGCCGAAGACGTCGGTGCGATAGTCGGTGTTGTAGTCAAAGCGCGGACGCTTCACCTCTAGAACGTCGCGACCGATCTCGCGCGCCAGCCCGTCGGCGATCAGCCAGGCTTCGGGCTCGACGCCGAAATACTTGCCGGCGGAGAGATAGGGGATGGCCATCCGCCCCAGCCGCAGCGAGCCGCAGCCGAAGTCCAGCAGCCTGTGGTGCTCGCGCATCCCCAGCATGAACAGCAGCGAGAACTGCGACCCGCCGATCAGGTCGTAGCGGTAGGCCGGCCCGACGAAGCTGCGGTAGTGGCCCGCGCCCGGCGGCAGGTCCAGGGCTTGCTCATTGCTGAAGTCGCGCACGTTCATCGGTTTTCCATCCCCGGCGGGGCCGCTGCTGTTTTCAACGGCTGCCTTAGCGGGTAACGGCTGGGATGCAAACGACGTCAGGGGAGCGATCGAATGGACTGGACCGCAGGCTATGTGGCCGACATCGGCTATAGCAGCCAATACTACGCCGAACTGAACCCGGTTCGCCTGTCGTTGGCGCTTCTGAACGCCGGTTACGCCCTTCCGAACATTCGCAACGCCTGCGAGCTGGGGTTCGGCCAGGGGGTCTCGGTCAATATCCACGCCGCCGCCGAGGGCGGGATCAAATGGTACGGCAACGACTTCCTGCCGTCGCAAGCCGCCTTCGCCCAGGGCCTGGTCGCCGAGGCCGGGTCTGACGCGCACCTGACGGATGAGAGCTTCGCGGAGTTCTTCGCGCGCGACGATCTGCCGGACTTCGACTTCATCGCCCTGCACGGCATCTGGAGCTGGATCTCGGACGAGAACCGCGCCCTGATCGTCGACTTCCTGCGGCGCAAGCTGCGCGTGGGCGGCGTGGTCTACGTCAGCTACAACACCCTGCCGGGCTGGGCCGCGGCCATGCCGATGCGCGAACTTTTCGTCCAGCACGCGCGGCATATGTCGCCCCCTGCGCTCGACAGCGTCTCCAAGGTGGAGGCTGCGCTGGAGCACGTGGCCAAGCTGTTCGCCAGCAAGCCGGGCTATCTGGCGATGAACCCGCAGATCGAGACTCGATTTGAAGCCTTGAAGGGCATGGATCGCCGCTATCTGGCTCATGAATACTTCAATCAGGACTGGCGGCCGATGTATTTCACCGAGATCGCCGAAGCGATGTCGACGGCCAAACTCAGCTTCGCCTGCTCGGCCAACTACGCCGACCTGCTGGACGAGATCTGGATGACGCCCGAGCAGGCGGCGCTCATGGAGGCGGCCCCCAACGAGGTGCTGACCCAGCAGACGCGCGACTATCTGGTCAATCAGCAGTTCCGCCGCGACATCTGGATCAAGGGCGGCGAACGTCTGCCGGCGGCCAAGGGGCTGGAGGTTCTGGGCGCGCAGCGGGTGATTCTGACCGTCCCGAAGTCGGAAGTGACCCTGACGGCGACCTTGGGCGGGCGGGAAGTCACGCTTCAGGAGGCGGTCTATAAGCCGTTGCTGGAAGTCCTGGGTGACAACAAGCCGCATCTGATCTCCGATCTCAACGCCGCCCTGGCGAGCTTTGGCGTTCAACCCTTGCAGGTGCTGCAAGCGATCATGGTGCTGATCAGTCTGAACAAGCTGGCCCCGGCTCAAACAGAGGCGGCGGTAGCGGCCTCCGCGCCCGGCGCGACTCGCATCAACGCCGCGGTGGTGGAGCGGGCGCGCTATGGCGAGGCGGTCACATGCCTGGCGTCGCCGATCACCGGGGGCGGGATGACGGCCGACCGTATCGCCCTGCTGATGATGGGGGCCATTCGGGCGGGCGCGACGACGCCTCAGGCCATTGCAGAAAAGGTCTGGCCTGTTCTGGCGGGCGAGGGGCGCCGCATGACCCGTGACGGCAAAGCTTTGGACACGCTAGAGGAAAACCTTGAGGAACTGACCCGAGCGGCTCAGGTGTTCCTGGAAAAGCAGTGGCCTCTGCTTAGAAATCTCGGTGTTCGGGTTAACGAATTGCGAACACAGTCTCGACACAAGTGACGACGTTGTTCTATACGGCGAAGGTTGCCGAATATGAACGGCTCGTTAAGAGCGACGTTTTCGCAACTGTCTCAAAATCACAGCAAATCAACCCTCAGGCAGTGGTTGACTGATCTGCAATCGCAGTTCATGAAGCGAAGGTCTGAGGAGCAGGCGGGCAGCGTAATGCGGTCAGCTGAATTCGCCTCTTGACTGCAATCTGGCTGTTTTTGGACCTTTTGGGGGATCCCATGAAGAAACAAACCCTGCTCAGCGCCGTCGCGCTGACCACCATCGCCGTCGCTGGCGGCGCTAACGCCGGCACGCTGTCGGCCGGCACCGTCGGCGCCGCCACCGTCAAGGCTCCGGTCGTCCTGGCTAACGACTTCGACATCAAGGGCGCCGCCCTGTCGGGTTCGACCGGCCTGGTTCTGACGCCTTCGGCTGGCGCCATCCTGCCCACCGGCAACGCCCTGCTGACCGTCAACCTGGTCGGCGGCGCCACCTTCGGCACCGCTGTGACCGCCGGCGCTGTTGTCACCAACGGCGCTTGCGCCCCGACCACCACTGTTTCGTCGGGCGGCGCTGCCGGCGACAAGACCGTGACCTTCCTCGTGTCGTCGCTGGGCGGCTGCACCAACGCTGTGCCGCTGCACTTCGTGCTGCCGACCAAGCTGGACGGCACCAACACGGCTGTGAACTTTGAAGCCGGCCTGAAGACCGAGCTGGGCACCCCGATCGACGGCGGCCTGGCCTCGACCTACGTCTCGGCCACCAAGACCAACCTGATCGACTTCAAGAACGCCATCTCGGTCGCCATCGCCGCCGACACCGTTCCGACCTACGCCACGCTGGTCTCGAAGTTCAAGTCGCTGACCGCTGACAAAGCTCTGGGCACCGTGACCGTTGGCGTGACCGCCTACGCCAAGGGCATCAACGACGTGACCCAGGTCACCGCCGCTGGTGACATCACCGCCACCAAGCTGACCGCCAAGGGCGACTTCTCGACGATCGACATCGTGGCCAGCGGCCCGGTGACCTTCGCTGAAGCCACTGCCGGCAGCGGCACGGCTACGGCTGCCGTCGCTGGCGGCGCTGCCGTCCACACGATCGGCGCTGTTGAGAAGGGCGCTGCCCCGGTCATCAAGGCTTCGACCTACACGATCGCTGCTGACCTGACGGCTGCCGGCTACAAGGCCTCGGCCCTGACCGTCGCCGCCACCCCGATCCAGTCGATCACCCGCGAAGGCGCTTCCTACCTGCTGCCGTGGGTCGCCTCGGGCGCTCTGGCCACGACCTCGACCAGCAACTCGGTCGTCCGTCTGTCGAACATCGGCGCCGCCGACACCGGCCCGGTCTCGATCGAACTGCTGACCAGCTCGAAGGGCGTTCCCGCCAGCACCGCTCTGGTGCCGGTCGCCGCCTCGATCGCCAAGGGCGGTGAACTGGTCCTGACCTCGGCCTCGCTGCAAACCACCCTGGGCGCCGACTTCGGCCGCGGCGACATCCGCGTCACCGTCGAAGGCCAGCCGTCGGACCTGATCGTCCGCCGCTTCGTTCAGAGCACCGTCAACGGCGCTCTGTCGGAAGTCTCGCTGGGCCGTTCGGCCACGGGCGCAGAGCCGCAAAACTAAGACCAACCGTCTTAGTCTCAGACAGGGAAGGGGAGGGCTCACGCCCTCCCCTTTTCTTTTGCGCCACAGGGGGATGAGCGGCTATCACTCGGATCTGTTTCCGTCGGAGAGCCCCGTGGCCGAATTCAAAGATCAAACCCTGACCGGCGCCGTCACGCTGGACGACAACATCTTCATCAACGTCGACTTCAACGACGCGATCCTGAACTATGACGGCGGCGTGCCCCCCGGCTTTGACAACTGCCGTTTCAACAAGGCCACCTTCAACCTGGGCGGCGCGGCCGGGAACACGATCAACTTCCTGCGCACCATGTCGCCGACGGCGACCAACATGCGCTCGGTCGTCCTGGGTCTGATCCCCGAGCTTCAGGGCTAAGGCGCTCGCCGCCCCCTTCCGTCGTCGGAGCATCCCCGCGTGAGCCAGACCGCCGCCGCCCATCTCGCCCCCGCTCGGCATCGCCTGGGCGAGGTGCTGGTCGAGCGCGGCCTGGTGCGCCCCGCCGACATCGCCAACGCCCTGTCGCTGCAGGCGCAGAACGGCGGTCTGATCGGGCTGAATCTGGTGCGCCTCGGCGCCCTGTCGGAAGCCCAGCTTCTCGACGTCCTGTCCGAACAGCTGGGCCTGCCGGTGCTCCTGCCCGAGGACGGCCCCGCGCCCGAGCGCGTCTCGACCTTCCTCGACGAGATCCGCTCGCCCCTGGGCTGGTGGGCCGAGCGCGAGGCCGTGGCCTGGCGCGACGGGGAGGGGGCCGATTCGCGCATTCTCTGCGCCGCCGTCCAGCCGATGGACCCGGCCCTGGCCGAACGAATCGGCCAGGCGACGGCCGAGCCCGTCGTCTTCCTGCTGGCCCAACGCTCGCTGATCGAGGCCCTGACCGAGGACCTCAGCCGCGACCACGCTCCGGCGCTGGACGCCGGGATCGGCGGAGCCGGCGCCGACGCCGCCCGCCTGCGCGAACTGGCGCAGGAAGCGCCGACCATCGACTTCGTCAACGCCGTCTTCGCCGAGGCCCTGACGCGCCGGGCCTCCGACGTTCACGTCGAACCCTATGAGGACCGCTTCCTGGTCCGTATGCGGATCGACGGCGTCCTGACCACGGCCCGCAGCGCCCCTCGGTCCAACTTCGACGCCGTCTGCTCGCGCATCAAGCTGCTCAGCGGCATGGACATCGGCGAGCGCCGCCTGCCGCAGGACGGCCGTCAGTCGATCCGCGTCTCGGGGCAAGAGGTGGATTTGCGCGTCTCGACCCTGCCGTGCTCCTGGGGCGAATCCATCGTCCTGCGTCTGCTGGGCAAGACCAGCCGCCTACCGCAGCTGTCCGAACTGGGCGTCAGCCCCGAACAGGAAGCCGGCTTCCTGCGTCTGGCCGAACACCCCAACGGCGTCTTCCTGATCACCGGCCCGACCGGCTCGGGCAAGACCACCACCATCTATCGCCTGCTGACCCACCTGAACGACGGCGAGCGCAAGATCATCACCGTCGAGGACCCGGTCGAACTGGACCTGCCGGGCGTCATCCAGGTGCGGGTGCGCGCCGAGATCGGCCTGACCTTCGCCGCCGGCCTGCGCTCCATCCTGCGTCAGGACCCGGACGTCATCATGATCGGCGAAATCCGCGATCCCGAGACGGCGCGAATCGCCGTCCAGGCCGCCCTGACCGGCCACATGGTCATCTCGACCGTCCACACCAATACGGCCCTGGCCGCCATCCCGCGTCTGCTGGACCTGGGCATCGAGGACTATCTGCTGGCCGACGTCATGCGCGGCGTGGCGGGCCAGCGCCTGATCCGTCGCCTGTGCGACGACTGCGCACGCCCGTCGACCGCCGCCGAGGCCAAGATCCACGACATGGCCATCCCCGCCCATCTGCGCGCTGTCGCCAAGCGCGAACCCGCCGCCTGGCGCGAACCCGTCGGCTGCGCCAGGTGCGGCGGCAGCGGCTTCCGCGGCCGGGTCGGCGTCTATGAACTGGCCCCCATGTCGCCCGCCATCATCGCCGGCATGCGCGCCTCGGCCGACGAGGATCAACTGACCGCCGCCGCGCGCGCAGAGGGCTTCCTCAGCTTCGCCGACGACGGCTTCCTGAAGGCGCTGCGCGGCGAGACGGCCCTGTCCGAAGTCTATCGAATCGCCGGAGCCGAAGGAGCGTCCAGTGTCCCATAGCGGCTATTACGATCAGGACGCCGTCGGCGACGGCGTGCGCGACGGCCGTCACCGCGAGATCATCGGCGGTCTGTGGGACGAGATCGGCGACCTGCAGATGCGCTTCCTGATTGCTCAGGGAATGCGCCCCGGCCACCGCCTGCTGGACGTCGGTTGCGGTTCGCTGCGGCTCGGCGCGCGGGCGGTCGCCTATCTCGACGCCGATCGCTACTTCGGTTCGGATCTCAACGAATCCCTGATCCGCGCCGGATACGAGCAGGAACTGGACGAGGCCGGTCGCGCCAAGACGCCGTGGAGCCATTTCGGCGTCAACGCCGACTTCAGCTTCGACTTCCTGAACCAGCCGATGGATGTCGCCATCGCCCAGTCGGTCTTCACCCACCTGCCGCTGAACCACCTGCGCCGCTGCCTGCACAATCTGGCGCCGCACATGGCCCGGGGCGGGCGCTTCTTCGCCACCTATTTCGAGTGCCTTGACGGGCAGGACCTGTTCGCGCCCCTGGCCCAGCCGGGCGGCGGGATCACCACCTACGACTATCAGGACCCCTATCATTACCGTCTGAGCGACCTGGTCTGGACGGTCGATCCCACGCTGTGGGCCTTCGAGCCGATCGGCGACTGGGATCACCCGCGCGGCCAGCGCATGGCCTGCTTCCGACGCCTGTAGATGACCGACCAACTGACCTTCCAGTATGAGGCCGCCGGTCGCGACGGGCGGATGGTCAAGGGCCTGATCGGCGCCGCCGACGAGGCCGTGGCCATGCGCCGCCTGGCCGCTGACGGCTTGACGGTCGTCCGCATCAAGCCCGCCGCCGCCGCCAAAGCCGAGGGCCGCGAACGGGGCCTGCGCACCGGCGAGCGGGTGCTGGTGCTGCGTCAGATGGCTCTGATGCTGGAGGCCGGCGTCTCCCTGCTGGAAGCCCTGGATACGGTCGCCCAGGGCATGCAGGCCCGCAAGGGCAAGCGCCAGTTCCAGGCCGCCATCGGCGCCCTGCGGCGCGGCGATTCGCTGGGCGACGCGCTGGAGGAGCACGTCCCCGGCTTCCCCGACTATGTCTACGCCATGGCTCGCGTGGGCGAGGCCTCGGGCCGCATCGCCGACGTGCTGAAGGAGGCCGCCGAGCAGATGGCCTACGAGGACCGGCTGCAGCGCGACTTCGCCAACGCCATGACCTATCCGGGCTTCCTCGGCTTTGCGGGCGTGGCCGCCATCGGCTTCATCTTCACCCAGGTGGTGCCGCGCTTCGCCACCATGATCGGCGACGATCGCGAGAACATCCCGGCCATGTCGCGCTGGGTGCTGGAGACGGGCGAGTTCGCCAACGCCAACCTGGGCGTGGTCGGCATAGGCGCGCTCCTGCTGGTCGGAGCCATCTTCTTCATCGTGACGAACAAGGCCTTCCGCGAGCGGGCCTATACCGTCGCTCACGGCCTGCCGGTCGTGGGAGCGGTGATCCAGGCGCGCGAGATCGCCTCCTGGGCGCGGCTGACGGCCTTTGCGCTGAACAACGGCGTGCCCCTGTTGTCGGCGGCGGCGCTGGCGCGGGCGGCGGTGCCGATCGGCCCTTTCCGTCAGGGGCTGGACCTGCTGGACAGCGACCTGCGCGCCGGCATGACGCTGGACGCTTCGCTCGGCGCCCACACCAGGCTGGAGGCCATGGACCTCAGTCTGCTGCGCGCGGGCCAGAAGTCGGGGGCCATCGGGGCCATGTTCGGTTTCATGGCCGACAACTACGAGGCGCGGCTGCGCGACCGGATGAAGCGGATGACGGCCCTGCTGGAGCCGATGGCCATCGGCATCATCTCCATCGTCGTCGGCTTCGTGGCCCTGTCGCTGGTTCTGGCCCTGTCGAGCGTCTACGAGGGCGTCGTCTGATGAAGGCCTCGCGGGGGCGCGACGGTTTCAGCCTGATCGAGGCACTGGTGGCCCTGGCGATCGCCGCCATGACGCTGATGGCCATCTTCGAGCTGCAGATCCAGATGGCCCGCAGCCAGCAACGCGCGGCCCTGGCCATCGAGCAGGTGGCGGCCCAGGAGAACGCCCTGGCCCTGACCCGCAACCTGAATCCCATGCAGCAGCCGCAGGGGCGGATCGAACTGCCCGGCGGCGACACCGTCGTGTGGTCGGCGGAACCCAGGAGCGAGCGCCGCGTCAACGCCGGCTTCCCGGCGGGCGACGGCGTCTTCGAGGTTCAGTTGTATCGCGTCACCGTCGGCGTCGAGCGGGCGCAGGGGCGGCCCTCGGCGCCCCTGGTGTTCGACCGGATGGGCTGGCGGCGACTGCAGTCGTTCGAAGGTTGAAGCCTCAGTCAGCGGCCGGTTCGGCGGGCGGCGTGACCGCGACGGCCGGGTCGGTCGCAGGCGCAGCAGGAGCTGCGCTCGGAGCCTGGACGGGCGCCTGAACGGCCGCGCTCGGCGCCTCGGCCGCGCGACGATCCGACGGCCGGTTCGGCGACGGCAGGTCGAAGCCGACGCCTCGCACCCCGAAACCGACGTTGAAAGGCGTCAGCGTATAGGACCAGCCGCGGCCGGTGCGGAAGGCGGCGTTCATATCGCTGGCGTAACGCTCGGCGTAGTCGGCCATGTCCTCGTCGCCGCGCAGAACGTGCGGGGTGATCAGGATCAGCAGTTCAGTGCGGGCGCCCGTCACCGAATTGTTCTGGAAGGCCGAGCCGATCACGGGGACATCTTTCAAGAAGGGGATGCCGTCGTTGACCTTGGCGTAGTTGTTGCTGATCAGGCCGCCCAGAACCCCGGTCCAGCCGTCGGTTATGGCGATCTGGGTGGTCAGGCTGCGGTTCAGGATCGGCGGGCTGGCGATGGCGGAGTTGGTCGACTTGCCAACTTCGGAGATTTCCTGGCTGATGGTGATGTCGACCCGGTCGCCATAGACCACGGGTTGCAGGTCCAGGATGACGCCGGTCTGGCGGTACTGGACGCTCTGCAGGATGTCGCTGTCGCCGCCGACCTGAACATTGGTCGCGCGTTGCGAGGTGATGATCGGCACGTCGGTGCCGACCTGGAAGCGGGCGGTGCCGCCGCTGCGAGCGACCAGTTGCGGACGCTGCAGGATGTTGACGCGGTTGTTGGAGGCCTGGGCGTTCAGGCTGGCCCGGAGGTCAGGGCCGTTGAACGCCAGCAACAGGCCGCCGCCGCCGATCTTGATCCCTTCGGTGCCGCCGCTGAGGACGCCGTCGCCGTGGACCTCCCTGCCGAACAACTGGACGCCCAGGTTGGTGTTGTCGGTCAGCGTGACCTCGGCGATCATCACCTCGATCACCACCTGGGGGGCGGGCGTGTCCAGCGTCGTCAGCAGAGCGCGCAACTGGGCGAACTCGGTGGCTGTGCCGGTGAAGATGATGCGGTTGCCGATCGGATCGGTCAGCACTCTGCCGTTCATGAACTGGCCGCCCTGGCTGACTGGCGCGGCGCCACCCTGGAGCGCGGCGCCCGCTTGCGAGCCGATCGAGCCCGTTGCGCCGTTCGCCCCTGCGATCTGGGCCGGAGGCGTGCCGGGCACGCCGACGGGCGGACGCGCCTGGGCCGTCGTCGGGGCCTGGCCCATGGCCAACTGGCCCAGCGAAGCCGCGTCGGTGTTCTTGACCTGGTAGACGAAGGTCGAGGCCTTGTCGCCGAGGGCGGCGGGCTGATCCATGGTCTCGGCCCAGTAGCGGGCGCGGGCCATGACCTCGGGATCGCGACCGAAGATCAGGATCTGGTTTGCGGTCGGGAAGGACAGAATGACCAGGGCGCGGCCTGCCGGGGCCTGACGCGAAACAATGTAGCCCTCAGTCGTCAGCACCTGCTCCAGGGCGCCGGCCAGGGCGTCGGTGGCCCAGAACGAGGGTTCAATGCGCAAGACCTCGGCGCCGGCGAAGCGCGGCTGGTCGATCTCGCGCAGGGCGCGGACCACCTGGGCCACTTCGCGACCCGAGCCGGAGATGATCAGGCTGTTGTTCAGCTGGTCGGGCGTGATCCGGGCGCCGGCGAGGTTGGGGTAGAGGTCCTGCAGCAGGCTCTGCAGAGCGTTCACCTCGATGGTCTGGACCGTATAGAATTGCACTACGCGGCCCGCCGTGGTCGAGGGGGTGCGGCTACGGTTGACCTCGACGCCCGAGCCGCCCTGCGGCGTCGCGCCCACGGTGACGAAGCCGGCGTCGACATAGACCTCGACGCCGTATTGTTTCAGCGCCTGCTGCGTCAGGGCGAACAGGGCGCGCTTGGTGATCGGACCGCCGCTGCCGCCGGCGATGACCTCGGTGCGGGTGGCGACGTCAGGGGCGAGGGTGAAGGGCACTTTCAGAACGCCGCCGAAGACCGTGGCGGCGAACTGCGGGATCGACTGGGGCGACAGATTGGCGTCCACCGTCTCGTCCGAGACCAGGGCCGCGATCTGCTCGGGCGTCGCGGGCAGGCGGGTCGGACCTGCGGGCGCGGCGGGGCCCGGAACGGCCAGGGTCGTGGCGCCGGCCGGGCCGCGCGATCCGCGATCCACATTGACGCCGCCGCCGATCAGGCCGTCCTGCGACGCGCCCTCGACCCGCGTGTCGGGGCGCGACACCATGGTGTTCATTTCCGGGAAGGCGGCGCAGCCCGCCAGGATGAACATGGGCGCCAGACAGACGGCGGCGCGCAGACCCGCACGGCGCAGAACGGTCGCGGCAGGGCGGGGGGTCAGGGTCGTCATGCCATTTTCCTCGATACTCAACCGAACACCCGGATGACGCGCGTCTCGCGTCCCTTGGCCAGGGTCACGGCTTCCGCCGAAATGTTTCTGATGCGCCAGCCGTCGCCGTAACGGCCGCCTTCGCTGAGGGTCGAGACGCCGCCCGAGGCGTCGCTGACCAGAACGCGCTGGCGGCCCGTGGCCGGGTCGCGCTCGACCCCGCGCAGCGCCGCCCTGAAGGTCACAGCCACGTCAGGCGGCGGAGGAGGAGGCGGGGGCGGCGGAGGGGGCGGCGGTGGCGGCGGCGGGGGCGGATCGGAGCGCAGCGTCTTCAGGAAGGCCACGGCCCCCACGGCGCCTTCGCCTGGACGGACGATAGGTCCCGAGCGCGCCGCCTGGCCCCGCACCACGGCGGGCGGTTCTTCCGGGCGGCCGGGATAGGCGCCGCCGATCAAATAGGCCAGCGACAGCGCCAGCGGCGGGATCAGCCACAACAGCCGCTTCACGACGCGGCTCCCGGGTTGGCGATCCGCACGGGGAACGCCAGGCCGATGCGCAGCTTGCCGCTGGGCGGCGGGGCTTCGGCGCCGACCAGCAGGGGATTGGGCGGCGTGACCTCATAACGGAAGGCCGTCACGCGGAAGCCCTCGGGCCACTCGCCAAGCTTGTCCAGGAAGGCGAAGGCCGGGCCCCAGCGC
Organism: Brevundimonas sp.; assembly: GCF_036405315.1. Classification (GTDB taxonomy): domain Bacteria; phylum Pseudomonadota; class Alphaproteobacteria; order Caulobacterales; family Caulobacteraceae; genus Brevundimonas. The sequence continues at coordinate 51,687 of NZ_DASWXW010000225.1, forward strand.
AGGTCCGACTGGACCTCGGCCTCCAGCCACTGGGTCGGGCCGAAGGCCTCGATCTTGGCGTTGGTGGTGATGCGCGGATTGGGCAGGCCGGTCGCGGTCGCGGTCTCCAGCAGGCGCTGCTCGATCAGCACCTGGGCCACGGCGGGGTTGGCCGCCTCGAAGCCCCAGCCGTTCATGTCTTCCAGGGCCAGACGGTCGGCGGCGCCGGCGGCGACGCGGCGGGCGGCGTTGGCGGTCAGGCGGGCGGTCGATTGTTCGGTCAGGGCGTCGATGTAGCGGTCGGCCTGGGCCGTGCGCCAGTCCAGCGCGGCCACGGGCGCATAGACGGCGGCGCCCAGCACCAGTCCGCCCAGCAGGATGCGCTCGCGCGTCGTGGTGCGACGCAGCCGGTCCTTCAACGTCTCGATCGACGCGCGCGTCGAAGCGACCATGTCAGCGAAGAAACCCTGCAAGATGCGTCCCGTGTCAGTGTTGCGGCGCTCGGGCCTGCATTTCGCATCGACCCCCCAAGAGCGGTGAGCTATAGCAACCGTTAAAAGCCCATAACAGCTTAGAAATCCAAGGCGATCGTTTGATGCACCGCGACCGTTCCCGTCTCCGTCACCGTTTTTCGCTGATCGTTGCTTCGTCGCATCAGCGTAGCCGCAAGGCGCGCGAAGGCTACAGCCTGCTCGAGATCCTTGTCGTCCTGTCGATCATCGCCCTGATCGCGGCGGTCGTCGGACCGCGCCTGTTCGCGCAACTGGACAAGTCCAAGACCCAGACCGCCCGCCTGCAGATCCGGTCGCTGGAAGCCGCGCTGGAGACCATGCGTCTGGATATCGGCCGCCTGCCGACCGAGCAGGAAGGCCTGGGGCTGCTGATGCAGGCCAACGCCGAAACCGTGCCCGGCTGGTCCGGCCCCTATCTGGACAAGGCCCTGCCGTCCGATCCCTGGGCGCGCCCCTACATCTACGTCGCGCCGGCCGCGCCCGCCGCGGGCGACGTGGCGCCGGACAACCGCGCCCGCGTCATCAGCTACGGCGCCGACGGCGCCGAAGGCGGCCAGGGCGCCAACGCCGATGTCAGCTCCGATCAGGCCCGCTGATCCCGCGCCGCTCCGGACCCGGGGCGGCTACACCCTGATCGAGGTGCTGGTGGTGCTGGCGATTTTCGCCCTGAGCACCGCCATCATCATGCCGTCCACGGCGCGGATGCTGGATCAGACCACGTCGCACGCCGTCTTCTTCGAGTTTCAGCGCCAGGTGTCCGACCTGCGCCACGAGGCGAACCGCACGGGCGAACCGCTGCGGATCGTCGATCCGTCCATGCCGAAAACCGAGGGCGACCGTCTGCTGGAGCTGCGCGCGCCGTGGCGCTACACGCTGGCGCCGGCCCTGGACATAGCCGAGGGCGGCGGCTGCTCAAGCGTCAGCGCCAACCTGATCAATCAGGACCGGGTGGTCATGACCCTGCGCACCGATGACGGAACCTGCCGCTTCATTCGTTTGCAGGACGCACCGGCCAAGGGGCGCGGGGCCTCCTAAGGCTCAGGGTTCGGGCGTCAGCGGCGGCGCCGCCTCGCGCACCTTCATCTCCAACGTCAGGGTCTGGGACGTGCCGTCGGTGCGCGGCTGGACGTCGTGGAAATAGCCCGAGCTTTCCAACTCCTCGACCAGAGGCGCGACCTTGTCGATCGCGGCGTAGGGCAGGACGAAGCTCAGGGTTTCGGCTTCCGCGTTCAGCGAGGTCGGCGTCAGTTCGTGGAGGGCCAGAATGCCGATGGCGGCGCCGGCGGCGCTCAGCGGGCTGGTCTGTTCCTCGATGCGGCGATAGGCGATCAGCTTCTTCTGGCTGGCGTCCAGGTTGCGCACGGCGGCGGCGCGCGGCGTGGCGGCGCGGATTTCAGCCGTCTCGGCCTCGACGCGATCCGTGTCCTTGGACAGCTGATGGCCCTGGCCGAACAGGAAGGCCCCGAAGCAGAGCGAGGCGAAGGCCGCGCCGCCGCCGACCAGCAGGGCCGTCTGTTCGCGCGTCAGTTCGACCGGGGCCAGGGCGAAGGCGTCGCGGTTGTCGAAGGCGATGGGCAGGGCGGCGGGCGCGGGCGGGTTCTCCGGCGCGGTCTCGGCGGCGCGCTGCAGCCGCACGAAGGCGGACCAGGCGGCGACGTCGTAACGTTCGCGACGCCAGGCCGAGGCGACCAGGGCCTTGCCGCGCCACAGCTGGGCCTCATAGCCCGTCTTCAACCGGACGATGCGCCAGGCGTCGCCGCGCGGCTGGGCCAGGGTCTCGGGGCTGACGACGGGGCGAGCGGGCGCGGCGCGGGGCGCCAGCAGGGCGTCGACGCGGTCCGCGTCCCACCACCAGACGCCGAAGTCGTCGCCGGCCTTGCTCATGGCCGACCCGGACCGGACGTAGGGCGCGGCCACGCGGGCGTGCAGGACGGCGGCCTGACGCCGACGACCGCGCGGCAGGGCGGCGGTCTGGAACAGGCCGAAAGCGCACAGGTCGCGCGCCAGCAGCAGGACGGGCCGACGCAGCACGCGACCCAGGGCGCCGCCGGGGTGGACGACGTCGATCGCGCCGTCGGCGCTGAGCCGCTCAACGCGGGGCGTAAGGAAGTCGAGTTGCATCGGATGTGTCGGCCACGGCCCGGCGAGGGGCCTCTGTCAGTTCAGTCTGATCGATCCAGAGCGGTTGCTCAAGGCCGGAAGGCGTCAGCGACAAACGCGCCCGATAGGTCCAGGCCGACCGGGTGTCGCGGATAGTGATCACGGTCACGCCCGCCGGATAGGTGTAGATGCGCTCGAAATCCTCGCCGAACGGCATTCCCGTCACATCGGCGATATCGGTCGCGGACATCAGGGGCGCCTGCTCGCGCGCCCGGATCAGGGCCTGGGCCTGGTCCTCGCTCAGGCCGAACAGGATGCCGAGCACGGCCGGGCTGGCGGTGTTGACGTTGATCGCGGCGGACATGGGGTCGGCGGCCAGATCGTCGCGCAGCTCCCGCCAGCTTCGCTTTTCGACCGCCTCGCGCGCGCCGAGGATCGACAGCCATTCGGCGGGCCGCATCAGGCGGCGATTCGCGGGCCCGCCGTCGGGATAGTCGCGACGCTCGGCCCCGTTCGGCTGCTTCAGGTCGTCGGTGTCGACGTAGTCCTGATAGCGGGCGATCATCTCCTGGCGCAGGCCGGCGTCCACGCCGATCCGCTCCATCAACCGCTCATAGGGCTGGCCGTAGAGCATGGCCATGTTGATCATGCCCGCCTGGTCGCGCATCCGCACCACCAGAGGCCCGTCCACATCCATCAGATAGGCCCGGCCATCCAGGCGGACCGGCTCGACCGTCGCGCCGGACAGGTTGGGCGGCGGCTCAGTCTGGCCCAGGTCCATGAAGCCGCGCACGTCGTTGACCGCGAAGCCATAGGCCCGCATCGGCTCGGTGGCGGCCATGTAGGACAGGCTGGCCTCGGCGCTCAGCGCCCGCTGCAGGAAGCGCACCCGCGCCCGCGCAGACGCCGCCTCGGCCGTCAGGCTGGCCAGGGCCGTGATGGCCACCAGGAAGATCAGCGTCACCACCCCTGTCACAGCCAGGACGGCGGGCAGGGCGAAGCCGTCGCGACGCACGATTCTAGAACTCCGCACTGGGCCGCATCCACAGGGCGGGCTGGCCGGAATAGGCCAGGTCCACGACATCCATCTTCGGTCCGCCGTTCAGGCGCACCCACAGGCTCTGGCTGCGGAAGCTCTCCATGTTGACGGGCGCGCCGCGCGGCGTCTCGAACGACGGGGTCCAGGTCGCGCCGTCAGGGGAATAGGAGAAGGCGGCGGCGGCCGAACCGCGCGGCAGGGTCAGAATCGGGGTCTTGCGCGGCCCTGCCTGGCACATGACGACCCGTTCCGCGCCTTCGGTCTCGATGGTCAGGATCAGTCGCCCGGCCCAACCCTGGGGCGCGCAGCCGGTGGCCCGCTCCATGACGGCGTCGGCCTCCAGTCGATCCGGTCCGGCCACGATGGGCTGATCCACGCCTTCGACGATGGTGGCGGGCGGGCGCAGGCTGAGGCTGCGGATGATGGCGCGCAGGTCGCTGATCGCCACGTCGGCGTCGGCGACCGACATGGCGCGCCGCCCCAGCGAGAAACCCGTGTCGCCGGCCTTGATCCCGATCGAGAAGATGACGGCCAGCGCCATGCCGCCGATCGCCAGGACGACCAGGGCTTCGATCAGGGAAAAGCCGGCGCGGCGGGCGGTCTGCATGACAGGGCCTTGATAGGGCTTCAGGGCGCGCCTGCCAATCGGGCGAAGCTACGCCTCAGCTTGGCGCTTACCGTCCCGGCTGGTATGCAGATCGCGTAGTTTTTGGGGGGGAGCGATGCGCGGCGTCGTCTCGGTGCTGATCGCGGGGGGAGTGGGGTGCGCCGTCTGGGCGGGCCTGGCCAATCATGCCCGCTTCGCCCAGGCCGAACCCGGCGCGGTCAAGCCGATCCCCGCCTATGCGCCCGCCGTCGTCGAGGCGCCGATTGAAAGCGACCATGATCGCCGGGCCCGTCTGAACGCGCGCCTGCAGACCATGATCAAGGACGGCAAGGGCGTGCGCCTGACCGACGCTCCGCCCGCCGCTCAGCGCCGCCGGGCAGAGACTCGTCGTCCCGCGCCGAGCGTGCGCGTCGCCGCGACGCCGGCCCGCGCCGAGCCGAGCTCGAGCTTCGCCCCGCCGCCGGTGAATGCGGGCGCTGCGCCGTCCGTGCGCCGGGCCGGCTATACGCCGCCCTATCTGGATCTGAAGACGCCGCCGCGCGTGCCGGACAACGACCTCGAATGCCTGACCCAGGCCATCTATTACGAGGCGCGCAACGAGAGCGAAGCGGGTCAGGCGGCGGTCGCCGAGGTGGTGCTGAACCGTTCGCGTCACCGCGCCTATCCCAAGCGGGTCTGCGAGGTCGTCTATCAGCGCAACAGCCGCACCTGCCAGTTCACCTTCACCTGCGACGGCTCGATCGGGCGGCGCGCGGTCAATCCGGTGGCCTGGGCCCGCGCCGAGCGCATCGCCCGCGAGGTCTACGAGGGCCGCTCGGCCAGCCAGTTGCCCAAGAACTCGGTCAACTACCACGCCAACTACGTTCGCCCGTCCTGGGGCCAGCGGCTGGCGCGGGTGCGCCAGATCGGGGCGCACATCTTTTATGGCGCGCCGCTGAACGGCGGGACCAATCCCGGCGCCTATGAGCGGGAACGCGAACCGGCCCGCGGCGGCCTGCTGTTCGTGCGCAACGAGGCGCTGGACCGGGCCTATACGCTGATGACGGCCCAGGCGGCGTCGAGCGAACCTTCGGCTCCGGCGGGGTCGTGACGGGCGGCGTGATCCTGCTGCGGACCCCGCGCCACGGGGACGATCGGGGCTGGTTTTCCGAGACATGGTCGCGGGCGCGCTTCACGGCCGCCGGAATCGACTGCGACTTCGTGCAGGACAATCATTCGCGCTCGGAAACCGCCGGCGTGATCCGCGGCCTGCATTTCCAGCGTCCGCCTTACGCCCAGGCCAAGCTGGTGCGCTGCGTGCGCGGCGCCGTCCTGGACGTGGTGGTGGACCTGCGCGCCGGCTCGCCCACCTTCGGCAAGCATCACGCGGTCGAGTTGACGGCGGACAGCGGCGATCAGCTGTTCGTGCCGCCCTGTTTCGCCCACGGCTTCGTCACCCTGCAGCCGGGGACCGAGGTGGTCTACAAGGTCTCGGCCCCCTATGCCCCCGCGCATGAGGCGGGGCTGGCCTGGGATGATCCGGACCTGAACATCGCCTGGCCGGTGAAGGCGACCGAGGCGGTCCTGACCGACCGTGACCGCCGCTGGCCGCGTCTGCGCGATCTGGACACGCCCTTCGTCGGCGAGGCGCCCATGACCCTGTCGGTCGTGGACCTGGGCCGGATTAGCGGCTAGCCGTTCCATCGGCGGCTGAGGAGTTGAGCGTGCGGATATTGCTGACCGGCGGCGCCGGCTTCATCGGCTCGGCCCTGACGCGCGAACTGCTGGCGCGGGGCCATGAGGTCCGCGTGCTGGACCTGCTGACCTACGCCGGGGTCGCCGCCTCCTTGGCTGAACTCGAAGGCGATCCCGCCTACAGCTTCGTGCGCGCCGACATCGCCGATCCGGTCGCGGTCGCCGCCGTCGTCGCCGACTTCCGCCCCGAGGCCGTGGCCCATCTGGCCGCCGAGACCCATGTCGACCGCTCGATCGACGGCCCCGCCGTCTTCGTGCGCACCAATGTCGTGGGGACGCAGGTGCTGCTGGACCAGGCCCTGGCGACGTGGCGCGGTCTGTCGGGAGAGGCGGCCGACGCCTTCCGATTCCTGCACGTCTCGACCGACGAGGTGTTCGGCTCGCTGGGTGATGAAGGCCGGTTTTCGGAAGCCAGTCCTTATGATCCGCGCTCGCCCTATGCGGCGTCCAAGGCGGCGTCCGACCATCTGGTCCGGGCTTGGGGGCATACGTTCGGCCTGCCGACGATCATCAGCAACTGTTCGAACAACTACGGCGCGCGTCAGTTTCCCGAGAAGCTGATCCCGACCATGATCCTGCGCGCCCTGCGCGGCGAGAGCCTGCCGGTCTATGGCGACGGCGGGAACGTGCGCGACTGGCTGTTTGTCGAGGATCACGCCCGCGCCCTGGCCGACATCCTGGAGCGCGGGGCGCCCGGTCGGACCTACGCGGTCGGCGGCGACGCCGAGCGCACCAACCTGCAACTGGTCCGGGCCCTGTGCGCCGTGCTGGATCGGTTGCGACCCGCCGCGGACGGCCGTTCCCATGCGGACCGAATCCAGATGGTCGAGGACCGTCCCGGCCACGACCGCCGCTACGCCATCGACGCCGCCCTGATCCGCGAGGAACTGGGCTGGGGGCCGCAGGTCGGCTTCGACGAGGGACTGGAACGGACGGTGCGCTGGTATCTCGACAACGAGGCCTGGTGGGCGCCGCTGATCGCCGATCCGAAAGGGCTGGCGCGCCTCGGAAGGCTCTAGCCGACCCGCTCGATCCGGGCGCCGCTGAAGGTCATGCGGCCGTCGAACACGCCTTCCAGAACCAACACCCGCAGCTCGCAAGGCGCGGGTTCGGTCCAGTCGTAGTCCTGGACGATCTCGAACACGCCGGGTCGACCGGGTGTGAATTCCTCGGAGATGAAGTCCGTCTGACCGCCCCAGTCGACGCGGAAGCGCGGACGACTGCCCTTGGCGTCGAAGGTCAGGCGATAGGTGGCCCGCCAGCGCCCTGCGGGCATGGTGATGTAGGGGCCGGTGATCATGAAGCGCGGACGTCCGGTCAGATCCAGCTCGCCGCAGGCGCCGCCGGGCACGACCCGGGAATGATAGTTGAACAGAGCCGGCGCCCAGGTCGCCTGGGGATATGCGGGGTCGAGCAGGGCGACAGCCTGGCGCACCGCCTCAAGCCGGGGCGACAGGGCGAGGGCGCGCGGGAGCGCGGGCCGATGCAGCGGTAGGCCAGGCAGGACCTCGATCGGCCCGGCGACGAAGTCGGCGCTGCGGAACACGCGCGTTGGAGGCAGCAGGGCGATGCGTCCCATCAGGTCGGTCAGGACCGCGATATGCGGCGGCAGGGCCTCGGGCGCCTCGTCTCCGTTCAGGCGCAGGCCCGGTCCGGCGATCAGGCCGGCGAGCGCATCAGCGGCGACGCCGGCCGCGACGGCCTGATTCGCATCCGCGGTCAGGATGATCGCCCGGGGGTCGTCCAGAGGCGCGCCTTCGGGCGCGGCGTCCAGATCGTGAAGGCGCAGACCAGCCTCGGCGACGGCGGCCGCCACGGCATCGCGCCAGAGGACATCATGCTGGAAGGGCGGCACGACGATCCAGCGGGCGTTCAAACGGGCAGGCTGACTCACGCGGCGCGCAACCAAGTATAGACCTCGACCGCCTCGTCGATGTCGTCGAACACCTTGGCCTGGCCGCCCTCGATGATCAGGGCGCGTTCGCAGTAGGTGGCGATCAGGTGGGTGTCGTGAGACGCCATCAGGAAGGCGCGGTGGGCGCGATGCTCGAACAGGGCTTCCTGGCACTTGCGCTGGAAGCGGGCGTCGCCCACGGCCACCAGTTCGTCGATCAGGTAGCAGTCGAACTCGATGGCCAGCGACAGGCCGAAGGCCAGGCGCGCGCGCATCCCCGACGAGTAGTGCTTGACCGGGTCCCGCAGCGCCTTGCCCAGTTCGGCGAAGTCGTCCACCCGCGCCAGCATGTCATGGTAGTCGCGGTCATACAGACGGGCGAGGAAGCGGACGTTGTCCAGTCCCGACAGGCTGCCCTGGAAGCCGCCGCCGAAGCCGATGGGCCACGACGACGACATCCGCCATTCGATCCGACCTTCGGTTTCGGGCAGGACGCCGCCCAGCATCTTGATCAGGGTCGACTTGCCCTGACCGTTGCGGCCCAGGATCGCCAGTCGCCCTGACTTGCCCAGGTCGAAGTTGATGTTCCGGAACAGGGGCTTGGGAGCCCCGTGATAGGTCTTCCCGACGTTGATGACGCGCAGGCCCGGAGCCTCGGGAGTCTGCATCAGTCCTGCCTGTGCTCCCGCACGCCGGCCCAGACGAGCCAGCCCACGGCGTAAACCAGCAGCGACGAGGCGAAGACGGTCAGCAGGGCCAGCCAGCGTTTCGGCTCGGTCGGCTTGTCCGGCTCGCTGGGGGCGACGATGCGCTCCAGGTAGAGCTTCTGGCGACGGGCGTCCTGTTCGGCGGTCAGCAGGGCGGCGGTGGCCTGGGCCATGACCTTGTCCGCGATCTCGCGGCGCATCGTCAGCTCCTCATAGACGCCGACCTTGGGGGCCAGCGACGAGGCGGTGCCGGTGATCTTGGCGCGGGCTTCCGCGACCTGACGCTCATAGGCCGCGATGCGGCTGTCGAGGATGGGCAGTTGCGGGCTGGACGGCGCCTCGGCCGCCAACTGGGCGCGGTCGGCGCGCAGCTGGGCGATCGTCACCAGCAGACCGCTGATGACCTCGGTCGACTCGGTCACGGCGGCGCGCGGGTCGATGAACTGGGCGCTGTTGCGCAGGGTGGTCAGGGCCTGCTGCGAGGCGGCGACCTCGGCGCGAGCCTGTTCGTAGGACACTCGGGCGTCGCGCACGGCATTGGCGGCCGAGCGTTCGTTGAGGCGGTTGACCAGGGCTTCGCCGCTGTCGAGCATGGCGGCGTTGATGGTCTGGGCGTCCTTGGCGCTGAACGCCTCGACCCGCAGGGTGCTGATGCCCGAGGTGGCGTCATAGCCGACCGTCAGGAAACGCTGGAACCCCTTGTAGAGGGTTTCTTCGCTCTGGCCCTCCCAGGGGCGCGGCGAGCGCGAGAACCAGTCGGTCCCGGGCCTGGCCAGCATGGCCTTCAGGTTGAAGCGCGACTGAAGGGTTTTCAGGCTGTCGCGCGACGTCATGTACTCATGCACGGCGAAGGCGTCGTTCATGCCGCTGGACAGGCCGACGCCCTGCAGCGCGATGCCCAGGCCGGTCGGCTGGGTCGAGCTGGCCGAACGCACCACGAAATGGGATTCCGAGACATAGCGCGGCGAGGCGAGCAGCCCGTAATATATCCCGCCGACAAGGGTCGGAATCCCGACCACGATCAGGAAGCCCAGCGGCAGACGCTTGCGCCACGAACGTTTGGCCGGACGGGCGGCGCGCGGCTCGTCCGCCGCGCCGATATAGGTCAGGTTGGTGTCAGCCATTCGTCTTCTGGGTGATGTGATTCATTGTCGGACGACGTCTCTATTCAACCGAAATACGGTCCCTGGCGCCTGCGATCAGCAGCAGGCCCAGTATGTTGAAAACAGAGCCCACCGCGAGCGCGTAGAGCGGATGGTAGTAGGTCGGAACGAATTCCCCGAATACGCCTGCCCGGATCATCTCCACCCCGTGCGGGAAGGGGACATAGAGATAGATGTCCCGAATCCCCGGCGGCAGCCACGCCACCATGAAGAAGACGCCTGACACCGGGATCAGGATGTAGCTGATCAGGCCGACGACCCGTTCGAAGGTCTCATAGCGCATGGCCAGGCCAGTGAGAATAAGGGCGAAGCCGCAGGAGACCCAGGCCAGCAGGAACCAGCCGGCGTAGAGCAGCAGGTAGTTGTGAGGCAGGCCGACCTGCTTGAGGCAGAACAGCACCACATAGACGATGAAGAAGGCGGCGGTCGCGCCGCCCAGCTCCAGCAGGATGCGCGCGCCGAAGATATGCAGCGGCGCGATCTGGCGATGGTAGAGCAGGCCAAGGTTGGCCTGGAGCGCGCCGCCCAGCAGGCCGATCATGTGGCGGCTGAGGATCAGCGCCATGTAGCCGGTCATCACGAAGGGCGCGATGCGAACGCCGTGTTCGTAGGCCGGCTTGGTGACGGTCCACAGGATCAGGACGCCGAAGCAGAAGATCAGCGGTTCGCCGACGACCCAGGCGAAGCCCAGTCCTTCGCGCCCGAAACGCGTCGCCATCTCGCGCATGATGAGCGCGCCGACGATTCTGAAATGGCGGACGATGGGTTCGAACATCAGGGCATTTGAGGCGCGCCGAGCGCGAGAAATATCTATCGTGAAACAGGCTCTAGCATGGGCCGGATCACGCCGCGACCATAGTTTGCGTCGTCGCAAGCGCAAGCGATCTCGCCTTGAGCCGGACGAAACTCCTGCGGTGCTTTCGAGCGCCGCCGATCGGTTGACCGGGGCGAGAAACTACCCGACCAGCCGCAGGTCGGCGCGCAGGCGGGCGACCACGGCCTCGGCCGCGGCCTCCGGGGTCATGTGATCGGTCCGCAAGTGCAGGTCCGGCTCCAGCGGGGCTTCATAGGGGCTGCTGACGCCGGTGAAGTTGGCGATCTCGCCGCGACGGGCCTTGGCGTAGAGGCCCTTGAGGTCGCGCGCCTCCACCACCTCCAGAGGGGCGTCGACGAAGACCTCGAGGAATTCGCCGTCCGGCATCATCTCGCGCACCATGCGGCGCTCGGCCCGGAAAGGCGAGATCAGCGACACCAGCACGATCAGCCCGGCGTCGGCCATCATGCGCGCCACCTCGGCCGCGCGGCGGATGTTCTCGACCCGATCGGCCTCGGTGAAGCCCAGGTCGCGGCTGAGGCCGTGGCGCAGGTTGTCGCCGTCGATCAGATAGGCGTGGCGCCCTTCGTCGGTCAGCCTCTCCTCGACCAGATTGGCGATGGTGGACTTGCCCGACCCGGACAGGCCGGTCAGCCAGACGACGGCGGCCTTCTGACCCTTCAGCGCCGCCCGTTGATCGCGGTCCACCTTGATGACCTGGCGATGGATGTTGTGGGCGCGTCGCAGGGCGAAGCGGATCATCCCGGCGCCGACCGTGGCGCGCGTCAGCCGGTCGATCAGGATGAAGCCCCCCAGTTCACGATCGACCTCATAGGGCTCAAAGGCCACGTCCTGACCCAGCGACAGATGGCAGACGCCGATGTCGTTCAGCGCCAGAGTGCGCGCCGACAGCTTTTCCTGGGTGTTGACGTTTACCCGGTGGCGGATGTCGGTGATCTGGGCGGCGACGGTGCGGGCGCCGATCTTCAGGTCATAGACCCGACCCGGGATCAGTTCGGCCTCGGCCATCCAGACGAGGGTGGCCTCGAACTGGTCGGCGGCCTCCAGCGGCGCGTCGGCGGCGGCCAGGACGTCGCCGCGCGTCACGTCGATCTCGTCGGTGAAGGTCAGGGTGACGGACTGGCCGGCCAGCGCCCTCTGCAGGTCGCCGCCCATGACGACGATCCTTTCCACGCGCGATCGTACGCCCGAGGGCGAGACGGCGACGGCGTCGCCCACCGCCACGACGCCGCTGCTGATGCGGCCCGCATAGCCGCGGAAGTCAAGGTTAGGGCGGGCGACGCCCTGAACGGCCATGCGGAAGGGGCGGGCGGTTGCGGCGGCGGAGGGGAGGGTCTCCAACACATCGAGCAGGGTCGGGCCCGTGTACCACTCGGCCGCCTCGCCATGGCGGACGAGGTTGTCGCCGTTGACGCCTGAGACGGGAATGACGACAGGCGTCGGCAGGCCGGCGGCCTCGGCGAAGGCGAGATAGTCGGCGGCGATGGCGTCGAACACGTCCTGCGACCAGGCCACCATGTCCATCTTGGTCACGGCCAGGATGACGTGGCGCACGCCCAGCAGGGAGACGATGTGGCTGTGCCGTCGCGTCTGGGTCAGCACGCCCTTGCGCGCGTCGATCAGGACCACGGCGGCGTCGGCGGTCGAGGCGCCGGTGGCCATGTTGCGGGTGTACTGCTCGTGGCCGGGGGTGTCGGCGACGATGAACTGGCGGCGCGGCGTCGAGAAGTAGCGATAGGCCACGTCGATGGTGATGCCCTGTTCGCGCTCGGCCAGAAGGCCGTCGACCAGAAGCGAGAAGTCCAGCCGCCCGTCGGCGTCGCGCAGGGCCGCGACCTGATCGTCGGGCACGGCGCCCGCGTCATGCAGCAGACGGCCGATCAGGGTCGACTTGCCGTCGTCCACCGAGCCGCAGGTGATGAAGCGCAGGGTGTCGCGCTGAAGCGTCGTGGAGGTCATCAGAAATAGCCCTCCTGCTTCTTCTTCTCCATCGACCCGGCCTGGTCGCGGTCGATCAGCCGGCCCTGGCGTTCGGAACTGCGCGAGGCGCGCATCTCCGCGATGACGGCCTCCAGGGTGTCAGCTTGGCTCTCGACGGCGCCGGACAGGGGGTAGCAGCCCAGGGTGCGGAACCGCACCGACATCATTTCGGGCGTCTCGCCGGGGTTCAGCCGCATCCGCTCGTCATCGACCACGATCAGGGCGCCGTCGCGCCGGACCACGGGGCGCTTGGCCGCGAAATAGAGGTCCACGACGGGGATGTTCTCCAGGGCGACATATTCCCACACGTCCATCTCGGTCCAGTTGGACAGGGGGAAGACCCGCATGCTTTCGCCGGGCGCGACGCGGGCGTTGTAGAGGCTCCACAACTCGGGGCGCTGGCGGCGCGGGTCCCAGCGATGACCGGGGCCGCGGAAGGAGAAGATGCGTTCCTTGGCGCGGCTGGCCTCCTCGTCGCGGCGCGCCCCGCCGATGGCGGCGTCGAAGCCGTGAAGGTCCAGCGCCTGCTTCAGGCCTTGCGTCTTCCACATGTCGGTGTGGACCGCCGAGCCGTGGTCGAAGGGGTTGATGCCCTGGGCCTGGGCCTCGGGATTGTGGTGCACGATCAGCCGCGCGCCGCTCTCGGCCGCCATCCGGTCGCGCAGGTCGTACATGGCGCGGAACTTCCACGTCGTGTCGACATGCAGCAACGGGAAGGGCGGGGGGGCCGGATAGAAGGCCTTGCGCGCCAGATGCAGCAGGGCCGCCGAATCCTTGCCGATGGAATAGAGCAGGACCGGGCGGGCGCATTCGGCCGCCACCTCGCGCAGGATGTGGATGCTCTCGGCCTCGAGCCGTTGCAGGTGCGTCACTCGTTCGGAGGCGGGGGCGGCGGTCGTCATGTCAGGCGGCCGTCACCCCGACCTTGCTGTAGAGATCCTTCAGGCGAGCCTGATAGGCCTCGGGCGTGAACTTTCCGGCCTGAAGCACGCCGCGCGTCTGCAGGTCCAGGCGCAGGCCTTCGTCGGCGTCCAGCGCCTGGATGCCGCGGGTGATGGCCTGGACGTCGTAGGGATCGACGATCACCGCCGCGTCGCCGGCGACCTCCGGCAGCGAACCGCCGGTCGAGGTCAGCACCGCCGTCGACAGAGCCATGGATTCCAGCACCGGCAGGCCGAAGCCTTCATAGAGCGACGGGAACAGCGTCGCCTTGGCCCCCCGGATCAGGCTGATCAGCATGGAGAAGGGCATGTATTCATACTGGCGGATGCGGTCGGCGCTGGGGCCGCCGTCGCGCTTCACCTGATTCAGCAGGGCGGTCTCGCCCTCGTCCAGCCAGGCTCGGCCGCCGATGATGACCAGGGGGGTCTGGCTGCCCGAAGCCAGATAGGCCTCGACGACTCGCCCCAGGTTCTTCTTCGGCTCGATGGCGCCGAAATGCAGGAAGTAGTCCTTCCATCCCAGGTTGAAGACGCCTTCCAGTTCCAGCGAGACATCGGCCTGGCTGCGCGAGGTCAGCTTCTCGGGCAGGCTGACGGCCTGATAGGTGTTGGTGACGCGGTCCTCGCTGACGCCCAGCAGGCGGATGACGTCCTGGCGGGTCGTCTCCGAGACCACGGCGATGTGGTCGGCGCGGCGGGCGATGGCGTCGCACAGCGCCCGATAGGTCGCCTTGTCGTCCAGGGTGGTGTGCGGCAGGCGCAGCGGGATCAGGTCGTGGATGGTGTAGATGTTGGGAGCCTTGCGCGCGTGCAGCGGCAGGGTCGCGGTCCAGTGCATGACGTCCGGGGCGGGGGCGTCGGCCGTGGCCTCGAACGAAACCGGAGTCTCCTTGCCGTAGGCGGCGAAGCAGCGGTTGGCGTGGCTGAACAGGTCGCGCGCGGCCCAGAAACGGTCGGCGGCGGGGCGTCCGCCCGACCGCGTCGGCCAGATGACCTCGCCCGACGGCAGGATGGAGTGGGCGGTGCGCCCATAGCGCGAGGCGAAGGTGTCGGCGAAACGCTGGACCTTCTGCTTGCGGTTCAGTCGCTGCGGCGGACGCTCGGCGTCGACCAGGGCGGTCTCGTTCAGCAGGTTGTCGTCGCGCCGACGCGCGGCGGGGCCGTAGAGGACCTGGGTTCCGAAGCCGATCGAGCGGGCGCCTTCCAGCAGGTTGCGGCCGTAGGTGGCGATGCCGGTTCCCTTGGCCAGAGCCAGGTTGAAGCCGTCGATGCAGATAGAAGTCATGAAATCCTGAGGGGCCGAACGTTCGCGGGGATGTGGACGACAGGCGGGGAGGCAGGTCAAGCGCATAAACCGGGGCGTCAATTGATCTTAAGGCGCCGTTAAACCCTGTAGCCCTCCGGCCACGGTGTGTTGCAACCTTCGGTAAAACGGGCGTTTGCCGCTCGACCACCCACGGCAACGCTGATAGGGAGTGAGGTAGGCGACGTATCCGTCGTCCTCGAACAACAGATCTCGGAGGGCCGCATCTATGCGCGTCAAGAGTTTGATCCTGGCATCCAGCGCGGCGGCGGCTCTGGCCCTGTCGGCGGGCGCCGCTTCGGCTGAGCCGGATGGCTGGTACGGCGCGATCGACGCCGGCTATCACATCATCGACGACATCAACACCGAATCGTCGACCAACAGCTCCAACTGGAACTGGGAAGTGAACGACGGCTGGGCCGCCTTCGCCCGCCT
>NZ_DASWXW010000226.1:0-28148 GCF_036405315.1 Brevundimonas sp.
GCTCGACTTCTATGAGGCGACCATCGGCCCCTTCCCCTTCGGCGACGAGAAGATGGGCGTGGTCGAGACCCCGCACCTGGGCATGGAGCACCAGACCATCAACGCCTACGGCAACGGCTACAAGCTGGACGGCAAGGGCTACGACTGGCTGCTGCAGCACGAACTGGCGCACGAATGGTTCGGCAATCAGCTGACCAACGCCGACTGGGACGACATGTGGCTGCACGAGGGCTTCGGCACCTATATGCAGCCCCTCTACGCCCGCTGGCTGAACGGCGAGCGCGCCATGCAGTCCGAGCTGCAGACCATGCGGCTGACACTGTCCAACCGCTTCCCCGTCGTTTCGGGCAAGCCGCAGGACGCCGGAACCGTCTATGACGCCGCGACGGGTCCAGGGCTGGACCTCTATTACAAGGGCGCCCTGATCGCCCACACCCTGCGCCTCCATATCGGCGACGACGCCTTCTATGAGAGCCTGCGGCGGCTGGTCTACGGTCGCCCCGATCCCAGGCCCGGCGACTTTGCGCCGCGCTACGCCACGACCCCGGAGTTCATCGCCATCGTCAACGCCGTCACCGGCCGCGACCTCGGCTGGTTCTTCGACGCCTACCTCTATCAGACCGCCCTGCCCGACCTGGTCATGACCCGCGACGGCGACCACGTGACCCTGGAATGGAAGACCGGAAACGGCCGCCCCTTCCCCCTGCCGGTCGAGGTCGAGGTGGACGGCCGCCTCCGCGCCCTGCCCATGACCCGCGGCCGCGCGACCTTCACCGCGCCCGCCTCGGCCCACATCCTGCTGGACCCCGGCTCGAAGGTCTTGCGCCGGCTGGAGTATCTGGAACGCTGGAAGGCGTCGCAGGCGTCGCCCCAGACCTGAGATTCAGGCCATTCGCCAAACAGTGTTAGAAGACCGCATCCACAGTGGGCGGTCTTGCGATGTTTCGTTACCTGATGCTGTTCGTGGCGGCTCTGGCCGCCGCGCCCGCCTTCGCCGGCGACAAGATCGAGCGCGGACCGGCGCCGGGCTGGGTCGCGCCCGCGGCGCTCGACCCCGTCGAGGCCGATGCGGACCGCGCCGCGCCTGTCCGCATCCTTCTGATGGAGCAGCAGATCCGCTTCGCGCTCGGCGCCGTCAGCGTCTATGTGCGCCAGCGCCATCAGTTTCAGACCCGCGAGGGGCTCAGTGCGGGCGCCGGGATCAGCGTGGTCTGGAACCCCGCCAGTCAGGATGTCGTCCTGCACCACCTCGACATCATTCGGGGCGACCAGAGCATCGACGTGCTCGCCAGCCAGCAGTTCGAGGTGCTGCGGCGGGAAGAGAACCTGCGGGCGGCCATGCTGGACGGCGTGCTCACCGGCACGATCCAGCCCAACGACCTGAGAGTCGGCGACGTCATCGACATGGCCTACACCGTGACGCGACGGGATCCGGTCCTGGGCGGCCACCTCGAACACGTGCTCAGCGGCGCCCTGCCGCTGACCGTCGAGCGCCTGAGGATACGCGCCGCCTGGCCCAATGACGTCGCCATGCGCATCCGCGCCAGCGCCCCGTGGGAGACGCCGCGCGTCCGCCGCGACCGCGGAGAATCGCATATCGAGATCGATGTGCGCGACCTCGAACCCCTGGCGCTGCCGGATGACGCCCCGGTCCGCTTCCTCCAGCCCTATCAGCTCGAAATGTCCGATCTGGCCGGCTGGCGCGGCATCTCGACGATGATGGCCCCGCTCTACGTCCGCGCCATGACGCTGGAACCCGGCTCCGCGATCCAGGCCGAGGCCGAGCGCATCCGCGCCGCCCACGCCGCCCCCGAAGCCCGGGCCGCGGCCGCCCTGCGGCTGGTTCAGGGCGACGTCCGCTATCTGGCCCTGGCCATGGGCGAAGGCGGACTGACGCCGGCGACCGCCGACGACACCTGGCGCAACCGTTACGGCGACTGCAAGGCCAAGACCGCCTTGCTTCTGGCCCTGTTGAAGGCGCTGGACATCGACGCCGAGCCCGCGGCCGTCAGCGTCGCTCTGGGCGACGGCCTGAACGAGCGCCTCCCCCTGGTGGCCTTGCTCGACCATGTCCTGGTGCGGGCGCGGATCGATGGCCGCGACTACTGGATGGACGGCGCCCGGATCGGCGACACCACCTTGGACGACCTTCCCGATCCGACCTACCGCTGGGCCTTGCCGCTGACGACGGCGGGGTCCGATCTGATCGCCATGCCCTCGCCGCCGCTGGACCGTCCCGTGGAAGTCATGGAGGTGACGCTCGACGCCTCGGCCGGCCTGGACGCTCCGGCCAGGGTCGCCAGCGAGAGGATGCTGCGCGGCGATGCCGCGACGACCAGCAACATGCTCCTGCAGACGATCTCGGCCGGCGAACGGGACGAGGTGCTGCGCCAGACCTGGACCGCCGAGTTGGACGGACTGACCATCGACACGGTCGCGCACGCCTTCGATCGCGACCGCAACGAATTGAAGCTCACGGTCACGGGCGCCCTGCCGCTGAGCTGGTACAACGACTACGGCGGCGGCCCCCGTCGCCTGCGCGTCCCTCTGGCGCGCGTGAACATGGCCGTGCCGCAGTCCCGCGAGACGGGTCCCTATCGCGACCTGCCCGCCAGCCTCGCCCATCCCAACTACACCGCCACGCGCGTGATCCTGATCCCGCCCGGTTCCGGCTTCACCATCGAGGGCCAGGCGGCCGACGCCGTCATCGCCGGTCACGAGATCAAACGCAGCTTGCTGGAGCAGGACGGTCGCTTCGTCATGAGTCTGTCGATGCGCACGCTCGCGCCGGAGATCACGGCCGACGACATGCGCGCGGCGCGGTCCCTTCTCGCCACCCTGAACGACGCCGCGCCGCAGCTTCGCGCGCCCCTGACCTATCAGGCCACGGCCGCCGACCAGGCCGCCTGGGCGGCGAACGAACCGAAGACGGCCGAGGACTTCTATCAGCGCGGTCTGAAGCGAAGCGAGACCGACGACCGCCCCGGCGCCATCGCCGACTTCGACCGGGCCATCGCCCTCAAGCCCGACTACGCCAGCGCCTACGCCAATCGCGGCATCAACAAGTTCTGGAGCCAGGATATCGAGGGCGCCCGCGCCGACTTCGAACGGGCCAGCGACCTGGACCCCGCCGACTGGGTGGCGATGAACGGCCAGGGCCTGATCGCCATGCGCGAGGGCAAGCATCAGGACGCCGTCATCGAATTCTCGCGCTCGCTGCGCCAACAACGCAACAACGCCTTCATCCTGAGCATGCGGGCTCAGGCCTATTCCGACCTGGGCCAGACGGACAAGGCCCTGGCCGATCTCGACGCCGCCCTGGCCGTCGCGCCGGACGACGACAGTCTTCGCCTCGCGCGCTACGGCGTGCTCAACCGCGACGACCGTCACGAGGAGGCGCTCAAGGACCTCGAACGCCTGGTCGAGACCCAGCCGGACAATGGACAGTGGGCGGCCATGCTGGTCATGACCCGGCTCAAGATCGACGACGACGAGGCCGCCGCCGTCGCCGCCCTGGATCAGGTGCTGGCGTCCCGCCCCACCGTCATCGGCCACCTGATGCGGGCCAGCCTGAGAAGCGACGAGGACGTCCGGGGCCGCTGGGCGGACTATCAGGGCGCCGTAGCGGCTGAACCCGACAACCTCTCCGCCTGGGAAGCCCGCATCCGTCTTGAGCGGGATCATCCCGAACTGGGCGACGTCCAGGCCAGCCTGGCGCAGGCCCTGACCGCCGTCCATGCGGACGAACGCGCCGACCTGCTCATCCTGCGAGCCGAGCAACGCTTCAAGGCCGGCGACACGACCGGCGGCGGCGCCGATCTGGCGACGGTGCGCGCGACCGCTTCGGGCGACGCCCAGAGGCTCAACAACCTCTGCTGGACCCAGGCCGTGGCGGGCGTCGATCTGGATCGCGCCCTGGCCGATTGCGACGCGGCCCTGACGCTTCAGCCGGACGTCCCGTCCTATCTGGACAGTCGCGCCCTGGTCCTGCTGCACCTGAACCGACCGGCGGATGCGCTAGCTGTCTATGATGTCGCCCTGGCAAAGGCGCCGCGCCAGGCGGCCTCTCTCTACGGCCGAGGCCTGGCGCGGCTGGCCCTGGGCGACGAGGCGGCGGCCCAGGCGGACCTGGGCGCGGCCGAAGCGATCTCGCCCTCGGTGAAGACCTCGTTCGCGGCCTATCGCCAAAGCCGCAACCTGCCCTGACCCTCGGGCTCCGTCCCGATGTCCCGGCAGAGGCGCGCGAAACCGCCTGATCCGGGCCGACAGGCGCCTCGGCATCGCCCCGTCCGATCGACGCCCGTGGCGGTTCCGGCCGCGCGTCGCTTCTCGGCGCGCAAAGGAATCCGCTCGACGAAGCGACGCCGAAGCGGCCTCCGCCGACGGGCGGAGTTGCATATCATCAATGATTTTGTGGGCAGAGGTAGCGAAGTATCGATTATCGGGTGACTCATGAGACTTGTTTTCGTCTGCGCCGCGGCGATGGCCGTGTTCAGCGCAGGCTCAGTTCACGCTCAGGCCAAGCCTGACGTTGCGTTCAACATCGGCGTGGTCAGCGACTATGTGTTCCGGGGCGCCAGCCAGACGGGCGGAGACGCGGCCTTGCAGGGCGGCGTCGATGTCGATCTGGGCGGTTTCTATCTGGGAAGCTGGGCGTCCAACGTGGACTTCGGCGATGACACCGCCGCCGAGATCGACCTCTATGGCGGCTACCGGACCGAAGCGGCGGGCTACGCCCTGGACTTCGGCGCCGGCAGCTACTTCTACGTCAACGAGCCCGACGGCGCCGAGTACAACTACGTCGAGTTCAAGGCCCTGGCCTCGCGGGCCGTCGGCCCGGCGACCCTGGGGGCGGGCGTCTATCACTCGTTCGACTATTTCGGCGTGGACGAGAAGGCGACCTATGTGGAGGCCAACGCCGCCATTGTTCCGGCCGACAAATGGACCCTCTCGGGCGCGATCGGTCATCAGTGGCTGGACGTGAGCGGCGACTACGCCGCCTGGAACCTGGGCGCGGCCTACGCCCTGAGCGACCATCTCACGGTGGACGTGCGCTACCACGACATGGACAGCCCGCTGGGTGACGCACGCGTCGCGGCGGGGCTGAAGGCCAGCTTCTAAGAAGCCTCGAAGGGGCCTGCATGAACGGGGCGCCCTCATGGCGGCCTCGTTCATGATCAGATCCCGCGTCGTCGCCTTCATGACCGGGCGACGACGCGGGGCGGGATTTAGAACTCTTCCCAGTCGTCCTGGGCCGCCGCGACGGACAGGTTGCGACCGCCCACCGTCTTCAGCATGGGCGTCGGCCGAACGGTCTGGACATGCGCCGGAGCGGCTTTGACAGGCGCGGTCGGCGCGCCCTGGCGAATGCGGAAGCGGCCCATCATGTCCGCCAGACTGCCGGCCTCCTGCGCCAGGGAGTGGCTGGCGGCGGTGGACTGCTCGACCATCGCCGCATTCTGCTGGGTCATCTGGTCCATCTGGTTCACCGCCGTATTGATCTCGGCCAGGCCGGTCGCCTGCTCGCGGGCAGAGGCGGCGATGTCGGACACCAGGCCGTTGATCTCGGCGACCTCGGCGATGATGCGGGTCAGGGCCTCGCCCGTGCCGTCCACCAGCTTGACCCCCTGGCTGACGCGCTCGGTGCTGGCGGCGATCAGGGTCTTGATCTCCTTGGCGGCCTCGGCCGACCGTTGCGCCAGGGCCCGCACTTCCGAGGCCACGACCGCGAAGCCGCGACCGGCGTCGCCCGCGCGCGCCGCCTCGACGCCCGCGTTCAGGGCCAGCAGGTTGGTCTGGAAGGCGATCTCGTCAATGACCCCGGTGATCTGGGCGATCTGCTGGGCCGAGGTTTCGATGTCGCGCATGGCGGCGACCGCTTCACCGACCACTTCGCCGCTGCGGGCGGCGTTGTTGCGGGTGGCGTCGACGATGCCGCGCGCCCGATCCGCGCCGTCCGAGGCGTGACGGATGGTGGTGGTGACTTCCTCCAGGGCGGCGGCGGTCTCCTCCAGGCTGGCGGCCTGCTGTTCGGTGCGGCGCGACAGGTCGTCCGCCGCCTGACTGATCTCGGAGGTCGTCGAGCGAATGCCGCCGGCGCTGCCGATGATGGCCGACATGGTGTCTTCCAGGCGGCTCATGGCGGTGTTGAAGTCGTCCTGCAGCTTGCGATAGTCCTGCGGGAAGGCGGCGGCCAGACGATAGGTCAGGTCGCCGTCGGACAGGCGCGACAGGCCTTCGCCGACCGAGTCGACCACGAACTTCTGCTCCTCCTCGGCGGCCCGGCGGGCGGCGTCGTTGCGCTGGCGCTCGGCTTCGGCGGCCGCGCGATCGCGCTCCTGTTCGGCGCGCAGGCGGCCCGTTTCGGCCAGGTCATGGCGGAAGCCTTCCAGCGCGCGGGCGATGCCGCCCACTTCGTCGGTGCTGGCGGTTCCCTTGACGGGCTCGTCGTAGCGGCCGGCGTTCAGCGCGCCGACGGAGGCCGTCAACTGGGCCAGAGGACGACGGACCACGCGGTCCGACACGAAGAAGAGGGCGCCCATGACCAGGCCCAGGATCACCAGGCCGCCGATCATCATGGCGATGGCGAGACGATCAGCAGGGCCGTTGATCGCGGCCGAAGGGATGTCGGTCACAAGCGCCCAGGTCGCATTCAGTCCATCGAACGGCACAGGGCTGACCAGACGTTCGATCGGTTCCTTGCGCAGGTCGCGCAGACCGTCGAGGCGTGTCGCCTTGCCGCTGCTCACGACGGCGCGCACATCGTCGGCCCGCGCCTCGGCGTAGGGCTTGGTGCGCAGGGCGGCGTCCGGGTGGGAGACCCAGTTTCCGGCGCCCGACAGCAGCATGACGCGACCGGTGTCGAAGGGCTTCATCTCCCCCAGCATGCTCGACAGGCCGTCCAGGGTCACGTCGACGCCGGCGACGCCGATCACCTTGCCGCCGGAAACGACGGGGTAGGCGATCGAGGTCATCAGCACCATCTTGCCGCTCACCTCATAGGCGTAGGGCTCGTTGATGACCGGCTTGCCGGTGGTGAAGGGCTGAACATAGTAGGGCTGTTCGTAGTCGTTGACCGAGTTCAGCGGCTGCATGACGATCTTGCTGCCGTCGTTGACCCAGTAGGGGGTGAAGTAGCCTTGGCCGTTCGAGCCCAGGTCGGTGCGGCCGGTCATGGCGCTGTCCAGGCCGTCGAAGGCGCCGGGCGCCGACATGAACCAGCTGCCCGTGACCAGGGTCGTGCCGCTGGCCGCCGGCTTCAGCATGTTCATGACGGTGCGGCGATCGCGCACGCCGGATTCGTGGGCCGTGCCGATCATCTCGGCGATGGAGCGCGCCGCGGTGTCGGCCGCGCCGATCCTGCCGCTGACGCTGGCGACCGCGCTTTCGCTCAAGGCCTCGGCATAGTCGTGCGACAGGCCGCGTGCGACGGAGCGTGTATTCTGCGACACCGCCACGGCCGCGAAGATCAACAGGACGCCCGTTACCGCGCCGCCCGCCAGAAGAAGTTTTCCGGCTACAGATAAATTACTGAAACTACGCATAATCAACCCCATTTTGTCGGAGTTGTAGAGGGACTTTCTTAATGAGGCGCTGATGCTCGGCCAGTCGCCCGCGCGACGCCGAGGGCCCCTTAGGGCTCCAGTTCGATGTCCCAGTAGAGGTAGTCCAGCCAGCTCTGGTGCAGATAATGCGGCGGGAAGCGGCGACCGGCTTCCTGCAACTCCCAGGAGTTCGGCTGATGGGCCGTGCGGCGCAGCAGGGGCATTCCGGCCTGCTGCGGCGTGCGTCCGCCCTTCCTCAGATTGCAGGGGCCGCAGGCGGCGACGATGTTCTGCCAGGTGGTGCGGCCGCCGCGCGAGCGGGGGATGACGTGGTCGAAGGTCAGGTCCTGGGCCAGACCGCTCTCGCCGCAATACTGGCAGGCGAAGCCGTCGCGCAGGAAGACGTTGAAGCGGGTGAAGGCCGGCTTGCGGTCCTGATCGACGTAGGATTTCAGCGAGATGACGCTGGGCAGCCGCATCTCCATCGACGGGCTGCGCACCACCTTGTCATAGGTGGCGACCACGTCGACGCGCTCCTGCCAGACGGCCTTGACCACTTCTTCCCAGGGCCAGATCGACAGGGGGTAATAGGACAGAGGACGGAAATCGGCGTTCAGCACCAGGGCGGGAAAGCCGGACGGGGGGCGGGTCAGGACCTGCATCAGGCCCTCCCGCTCATACGGGGGGATACCGAGGCGACAGGAGTGAGGACACGTCTCCTTCCCTAGTCTGATGGGAAGAGCCTACGCCCGATTCTCCTTCGTCGCCATGACCGACATGCAGCGTTTTCGTGACGCCGCCTCAGAAGACCTCGACCAGCTCGAACCGCTCGCAGACCACCTTCATGCCCGGCGCCCATGTCCCTTCGCGGCGGTAATAGGCCTCGTGCGCGTCGCGCCACCATTCATAGGTCAGGTCGCCCTCTCCCTCGGCGCGGGCGAAGTCCTCGCTGACCTGCTCGAAGGGCATGATCTCGACCTCGGTGGTGCGGATGGCGCAGCGCGGAGTCCCGGCGCCGTCCAGGATGACGCTGATCTCGCCCACGCTTGGCATGATGTCGGCCTCGCACGCCGCCAGGGACGAACAGGTCGCCCGCTTGCCGCCCGCCAGCACCAGGGCCAGCAGTTCGTCGGCCAGTTCGGGGCTGTCGCCGAACGGCCAGCGGGGGGCGTCGCGATAGGCGGCGGGAACAACAGTCATGGCTCAGTCCTCAGTTCCGGCTCGGCGCGCTGGGGAAGGCCGGCAGGCTCCAGCCCCACATCAGGGCGCCGGCGCGCAGGGCGAAGCCCGCAGCCACCGCCGCGCCCACCGCCGGCCAGGTCGGCACGGACACGGCTTTCAGCACCACGAACAGGCCGGCCGACAGCAGGGCTGCGGTGATGTTCAACTCGCGCCGCAGCAGGATCGACGGCTGGCCCGCCAGAACGTCGCGCACCACCCCGCCGAAACAGGCCGTCAGCACCCCCATGACCACGCAGATCAGGGGCGCCGCGCCATAGGAGGCCGCCTTGGCCGCCCCCATGACCCCATAGGCCGCCAGACCCACCGCATCCAGCCAAAGCAGGGCCCTGAAACGCCAGGTCCGGGCGCCCAGCACCCAGAAGGCCGCCGCCGCCGCCACGCAGACCGCGATATAGCGCCAGTCCTGCACCCAGAAGACCGGCGCCCCGATCAGCAGATCGCGCAGCGTCCCGCCGCCGACGCCGGTGATGGCGCCGAAGAAGGCGAACGTCACCAGATCATGCTTCTCGCGCGCGGCGGCCAGGGCCCCGGTCGCGGCGAAGACGGCCACCCCCGCAAAGTCCAGCAGCGGCAGAACGGTCTCGGGCCGGGTCAGGTCGGCGTCAGCCAAGGGGGTAAGGGGATTCAAGTCAGCGGGTCCTCCAGCGCGATATCGCCGCGCTTGACCCCTCCATACCATCCCCAGAGCAGATGCGCCGCCACCCCGCGATGCGGCCGCCAGATTTCCGCGCGGGCGTAGGCCTGCTTCTCATTCGGCCGGTCCTCGACGGCGTCGGCCCAGCGCATCGCCTCCTGCAGGGCCACGTCGCCGCCGGGAAAGACGTCCAGCCGTCCTTCGCAGAACATCAGGAAGGTCTCGGCCGTCCACCTGCCCACGCCCTTGATGGCCACCAGAGCGGCGATGGCCTCGGCGTCGTCCAGCCGTTCCAGATGATCGAAGTCGATGCGGCCCTCGACGTGGGCGCGGGCGATCTCATGGCCGTATTTCGCCTTCTGTCCCGACAGGCCGAAGGTCCGCAGCGTCTCGACATCCAGCGCCAGCACTGCGTCCGGCGTCACCACGCCGCCCAACCCCTCCACCGTCCGTTTCCAGATCGAGGCGGCGGCGGCCACCGAGACCTGCTGCTCCACAATCATGCGAAACAGCCCCTCATAACCGCCGGGTCGCAGTCGCCATTCGAACACGGGGGTCTGGACATGCGCCCGCGCCAGCGCCGGATCGGCGGCGGCCAGGGCCTCGCGGGCGGCGGCGATGGAGGATGCGGAAGGGGCTGCGGCCATGATCGTCCGTATCGACAGGGATTGAGCGCCGCTCTAGCGTCGCGGTCGATGCACAGTCTGGACGAACTTCTTCACCCGATCACCCCCGATCGCTTTTTCGCCGAGTTTCACGGCCGAAAACCGCTGCATATTCCCGCTGAAGACGGATCGGCGAAGCGGACCCTGCTGGACTGGGACGGCTTCAACGGCCTGCTGAACCAGGCGTCGATCTGGACCGCGCAAAGCCTCAAGCTGGTGCGCGACGCCGTGGCCGTGACCCCCGACCAGTATTGCCGCCCGGTCCAGACCCAGTCCGGCTCCGTGCTGCGCCCGGATCCGGCCAAGGTCGCCGTCTTCCTGGCCACCGGAGCCAGCCTCATCGCCGGCGACGCGCAGGAGCTGACCCCGCGCCTGGCGGACGCCTCGGCCATGCTGGGCCGCGCCTTCGCCGCCGCCGTCGGGGCCAATCTCTATTGCTCGTTCAAGGGCGTGCGCGCCTTCGGCGCCCATTATGATCTGCACGACGTCTTCGCTCTTCAGGTCGAGGGCGAAAAGACCTGGCGCCTGTACGAAAACCGGGCCGAAAGCCCCGTCGACTTCCCCCCCGACACGCCCGAGACCCGCCGCTGGCTGGAACAGACCCGCGGCCCGCTGATGACCGAGGTGCGGATGCGGCCCGGCGACGTCCTCTATCTGCCGCGCGGCTGGTATCACGACGCCCTGGCCCAGGACGGCGCCTCGCTGCACGTGACCTTCTCGGTCACGCCCCTCTATGGACGGATCCTCTTCTCCCTGCTGGATCGGATCGCCATGCAGGACCCGGCCTTCCGCGCCTTCATGCCTCCGGCGGACCAGGACGGCGGTCAGGCCCTGCAGGACCACCTCGCCGACCTCGGCCAACGCCTGGCGCGTCTGACCGCAACGCCGGCCTTCCGCGACGAGGTGGCGATGACGCAGGAGAAGCTGGTTGCGCGCCCGGCCCGCTTCGCCCTGCCCGATCCCTTGCGGCTGACGGCGTATCGCCCGACAGGCCTGCAAGGCCCCGCCTTCGCCGGACCTGCCGCCCACGCCATGCGCTGGGCCCTGTCCCAGCCGGACTTCGCGCTGGAGGAACTGATCGCCCAGTTCGATTTCGTGCCGGAAGCCGATGTCCGCGCCGCCGTGGATCAGGCCGAGAAGGCCGGCGCGCTCAGACGCTTCTGATGTTCGCCACCCGCTTCGCCCCCTCGCCCACCGGTCGCCTGCACCGGGGCCACGCCTTTTCGGCCCTGACCGCCTGGACGGCGGCGCGCGAGGCGGGCGGCCGCTTCGTGCTGAGGATCGAGGACATCGACCCGACCCGCTGCAAGCCGGAGTTCGAGACGGCCATCTACGAGGATCTGGCCTGGCTGGGCCTCGACTGGGAGACCCCGGTGCGGCGCCAGTCCGAGCATCTGGCCGACTACGCCGCCGTCATCGACGCCTTGAACGCGCGCGGCCTGCTCTACCGCTGCTTCCGCACCCGAAAGGAGATCCTCGACGCCATCGGCGACGCCCCGCACGGCCCGGCCGAGGCCGTCCGCCCCGGCCCACATCCAGCGGAAGAAGAAGCCCGCCTGCTGGCCGAGGGCCGTCCCTACGCCTGGCGGCTGTCGCTGGACCGGGCGCGCGAGGCGCTTGGCGAAGCGGAATGGAACGCCCTCTCTTTCATCGAGGAAGGCGTCGGCCCCGACGGCGAGACCGGCCTGATCCGCGCCCGGCCGGAAACGGCGGGCGACGTGGTGCTGGCGCGCAAGGACGCCGGGACCGCCTATCATCTGGCCGTCACCCACGACGACGCGCTGCAGGGGATCACCCATGTCGTGCGCGGCCTGGACCTGTTCGAGGCCACCCACGTCCAGCGCCTGATCCAGACCCTGATGGGCTGGTCCGCGCCCGTCTATCGTCATCACCGCCTGCTGATCGGCCCCGACGGCCGCCGCTACGCCAAGCGCGACCAGTCAGTGACCCTGGCCGAACTGCGCGCCGGCGGACTGACGCCGGAGGCCCTGCGGGCGGAACTGGGGTTCTGAACGCGTTCAAGTCGCGAAGGCCTGCGGCCCGAGCACAGCGCCCTAAATGCCGTCCAAGCAGCGCGGCTCCGCGAGCCGCGCAGCAGCACCCTTCTCTTCACCCAAAAAGAAAGGCGCGGGACCGGCTGGTCCCGCGCCCTTCGATCATCTGAACCCTGGTCGGGTTCGTCGGCCTTAGAGAACCTTGAGGTCCACGGCCGAGGTCTTGCCGCGCTGGTTTTCCAGCTCGTATTCGACCTTGGCGTTTTCATCGAGGCCTTGCAGGCCAGCCTTTTGAACAGCGGTGACGTGGACGAAAACGTCCGAGCCGCCGTTGTCGGGCTGGATGAAGCCATAGCCCTTGGTGGGGTTGAACCACTTGACCGTGCCGGTCGCCATCTTAGCGTCTCCGTAAACGCGCTTTGCCAGGCGGATTTCCACGCGGGAGAATCCGTCAGTCCATCTGGACAAGCTCGTTCAGGCGAAGGAGCGAGACGCGGGTTTGGACCCCACGTGAAATCCGGACTGCAGCGATGTTGTCACCCGACTATCCACAGCACGTCAACTGTAAAGCGAAACGCGCGTCGCGGGCGCTTGGTTAACATCGAACATCGGTCGAACAGCCCCGATCCGCGATCCAGGACGGGGCCCGTTCGCGGCGCGGGCTGGCGCGGCGAGGAAAATGGCCGCAAGCTCGCCGCGCTCGCGACGGTGAAGGAAATCTCGCAATGGCCAAGGACGACTACGCCGACACGCTGGAAGCCCTGCAGATTCAGCTGGTCGAGACCCAAGCCTGGGCCATCGACAAGGGCCTGAAGACCGTGGTCGTGCTCGAAGGCCGCGACGCCGCCGGCAAGGACGGGGCGATCAAGCGCATGACCGAGTTCATGGCCCCGCGCCAGACCCGCGTCGTCGCCCTGCCCAAGCCCAACGACCGCGAACTGACCCAGTGGTATTTCCAACGCTACGCCAACCACCTGCCGGCGGCGGGCGAGACGGTCTTCTTCAACCGCTCCTGGTATAATCGCGCCGGGGTCGAGCCGGTCATGGGCTTCTGCACCCCCGAGCAGCACGAACGCTTCCTGCACGACGCCCCCCATTTCGAGCGGATGCTGACCCAGTCGGGCACGATCCTGATCAAGCTGTGGCTCGACATCTCACGCGACGAGCAGTCGCGACGGCTGGAGGAACGCGTCACCCATCCGCTGAAACGCTTCAAGGTCTCGCCGCTGGACGCCGAGGCCCAGGCCCGCTGGAGCGACTATTCCGCCGCCCGCGACCAGATGCTGGCGCGCACCCACGTCGATTACGCGCCGTGGACGGTGGTCGCCACCGACAACAAGAAGCAGGCTCGGCTGAACATCATCCGCTACGTCCTGCACCAGCTGAACTGTCCGGGACTGGAGGCCAGGAAGCCCGATCCCGACATCGTCTTCGCCGCCGACAAGGCCAAGGGCCGGCTGGCCAAGTAAGAGTTCTGGCGAAATAGGGCTCAATCGTCGCCGAACAGGCGGCGGTTCTTGTCGACGAAAGCGCGGATGGCGTTCGTCAGCGGCCCGTTCTGGCGCCCCTTCAGATAGGCCCAGCCCGCGCCCGCCCCGATCAGGGCCCCGCCCGCATCGACGATCAGGTCCCACATGGTGTCGACCAGACCGGACTTCTGGGTGTTCAGGCCGAACAGCTGATCCAGCGCAAACTCCCAGATCTCCCACACCGCGCCGATCATGACGGCGAAGCAGAAGGCGAAGAAGGCCACGGTGAAGGGCGCCGCCGTCAGCCGGTTCCCCTTCACCAGCATCAGCATCAGCAGCGACCCGACCAGGCCGAATCCGACCGCCGAGCCGCCGTGCAGAACCACGTCCCACCACCAGTACCGCTCATAGAAGTCCCCGACCTCGCCCAACAGAAGCGTGGCGCACAGGAAGGCGGCGATGGCGCTGACGAAGGCCGTCGGCAGGGTCACGCCCACCTTCTCGCCCAGCCAACTCGGAACCAGCGACAGCAGCAGCGTCCCCGCCGCGACGAAGGTGATGCTGAACTCCCCCGTCAGGAACCCGCCCACCGCCGCCCCGACCAGGATGATCCAGGTCAAATAGAGGACGATAGGCGGACGGGTCGCGGGCCTGGGGGTGGTCATGCTGCGGGCTCCTGCCGTCGGGGTTCGGCTCAGCCTAGGGCTTCCTGCGGTTCTTCTTCAAGGCGACGCTTCTCAGCGGCCCTCGACGCTGCGGGCCGAACGCCCATCAGCAGGCCCAGCCAGCCCAGCCGCCGCGCCGCCTCATAGGTCGCGAAACAGCCGACGAAGGTCGCTGCGACCAGCAGCCCCGCCTCCAGCGGCTGCGGCAGGCCGAACGGCGCCAGATGGTGCGCGGCGACGACGATGATCGTCTGGTGCGCGATGTAGAAGGGAAAGACCCCCACCGTCAGATAGCGCAGCACCGGCCCGCCCCGATTCAGATAGCGCGCGCCATAGCCCAGGATGGCGACGATGAAGGCCCACTGGTCGACCGCGTAGACCAGACGCATCGCGGCCATCAGCGCCTCGGGCGGCGCGGCGTCTTCGGCGCGATAGACCCAGGCGTAGGAGGCCCACCCGGCCCAGGCCAGCAGGGCCAGAGCCAGCGCCGGGCGACGCAGCCGCTCATAGCCCGCCTTCAGCATCTCCGACCGCGCGCCGAGGAAGCCGAACAGGAAGGCGCTGAACGACAGGGCGTGGTTGTACCAGTCGTCGACCAGGGCGTGAGTTACAGGAAAGAGCGGCGCCAGCGCCCAGCGGATCAGGGCCAGCCAGACGATCGGCCAGATCAGCAGCCCCCAGCCCTTGAGAACCCGCTCCAGTCCCGCCTGCAGGGCGGGCAGCAACCGCTGCCCCAGCAGCAGCAGGCTCGCCAGCACCAGGCTGTAGATCAGCAGATAGGCGACGAACCACATATGGTTCCACGTCGGCGTGATCAGACAGCCGTCCGCGTCGCACCAGCCGCCCGAGGCGGTGGCGTATTTCACCCAGAAATCGGCCAGCCACGGCGAGTGCGCCGGGTCCATGACGCCCAGACCGCGCGCGGCCTCGACCACTTCGTAATAGCTCTGCGGCGGCACGATCACGAACATGGCGAAGACCAGCGGCGGCAGCAGACGCAGCAGGCGCGACCCGGCGAAGCGGCGGGCGCTTCCCTCCCCCTGCCGCGCGAAACCGTCGAACAGGAAGCGCGTCGCCGCGCCGGACACCAGAAACAGCAGGGTCAGCCGCCAGGGACTGGTCAACTGCATGATCGGCTCCAGCGCCTCGACGGGACGGGGACTGTTCACGTGCCAGTCCCAGGGCACGTAAAACATCCCGACGTGGTAGAGGATCAGCAGCATGAAGGCGCCGACCCGGATCCAGTCCAGATCATGGCGGCGCGTCGGCGGAGGCGGGAGAGTGGACATGGGGCGACCTTTTGATGAATGAGGATGCGAGGCCAGGGCTCTCATTTCCGCCCGGAGAACCGCAATCGGCGCGGGGCGTGCGGCGCCGTCGCGGGGCCGACCTGCCGACCTCAGGGACGAACGGCGGCCCCTCAGGGATGAGCGGCTGGCGCACGCGTCTGGCCGGGGCGGACCGGCGCGACCTGATCCTCGGCTGGAGCATCATCCTCGGCATCACCGCCGCCTTCATGGTGGTCAATTCGCTGACCGTCCTGACCGATTCCCCCTCGCTGCGCCTCTGGACGCCCTGGGTGTGGGAGGGGACAAGCGCGGCGGCGCTGGGCCTGCTGATCTGGCTGCCCTGGCTGGCCAGCCTCGCCGCTCCCGCCGCCCTGCTGGACGACGGCTGGCGCGCGCGCGGCCGCTTCGTCGCCCTGCATCTGGCGGGCGCCTTCCTCTACAGCCTGCTGCACGTCGGCCTGATGGTGGCCATGCGCCACGGCCTCTATGCAGCCCTGGGCGAGACCTACGATTACGGCCCGCCGATCGAGCGGTTCATCTACGAGTTTCGCAAGGACCTGCTCAGCTACGCCCTGTTCGTCGGCGTCTTCTGGGCGGTGCGCAGCCTGCGCGAGGCGCGCGAGACCCCGATGCGCCCCGTCAGTTTCGACATCCGCGACGGCGCGCGCCTGATCCGCGCGCCGCTGGACGACATCCTGGCCGCCACCTCGGCCGGCAACTACGTCGAGTTCATCCTGGCCGACGGCCGCCGCCCGCTGATGCGCGCCACCCTGGCCGCCGTCGAGGTCGAGCTGGAACGCTGCGGTTTCGTGCGCACCCACCGTTCCTGGCTGGTCAACGCCGGACGGATGAGCGGCCTGCGCCCCGAAGGCTCCGGCGACTGGACCGTCGAACTGGGATCGCTGGAGGCGCCCCTGTCACGCCGATACACCCCGGCGCTGGACCGGCTCAGGGCCGAGCGTCCTACCTAGGCGAACAGCCTACCTCAGCCCGTCTTCCGCCAGCGTGTGCGCCACGATGGCGTTGGCGTGGCCGTGGCCCATGTCGTGCTCGTCCTTGAGCAGGGCCACCAGCTCCATGTGCTTGGCGGGATAGCGGGCGCGGACCTCGGCCTTCCACTCGCTGATGGGTCGCCCGTACTTCTTCTCGATGGAGGGGAAATAGGACGCGGGGCCCTGGATCGGCGCTTCGGTCATCGTGGCTTCCTCCCGTTTGCGCGCCACTAGACGCGCGACCGCCCCGTCCCGCAAGCGTCCTCGCATGACGCGGATCGGACGCGCCCCCTTCACCCGCGACGGCCTCAGGGTCTAAGACCCCTGCATGAGCACAGCCCCGCTTCCCGACGCCGCCCGCCAGAACTGGGTGGACCGCTACGCCCCCGAGGGGCTGAAGCCGTGGCTGAAGCTGGGCCGCTTTGACCGGCCCATCGGCATCTGGCTGCTGCTGCTGCCCGGCTGGCAGGGGATCATGCTGGCCCTGAACCAGTACGACCGGTCCTTCGGCGGCTATGAGCTGTGGCTGATCGCGGGCTTCGCCATCGGCGCCGCCCTGATGCGCGGGGCGGGTTGCGCCGTGAACGACATCGTCGACCGCGACTTCGACGCCCAGGTCGCCCGCACCGCCCTGCGCCCCATTCCGGCGGGTCAGATCAGCGTCAAACAGGCCTGGGCCTTCGTCGCGGGCCTGTGCCTGATCAGCCTGTGCATCCTGCTGACCATGAACCTGACAGCGGTCCTGCTCGGCGCCCTGTCGCTGGGACTGGTCGCGGCCTATCCCTTCATGAAGCGCATCACCTGGTGGCCCCAGGCCTGGCTGGGCCTGACCTTCAACTGGGGCGCCCTGCTGGGCTTTGCGGCGGCGACCGGGGGCTATGGCGTTCTACATTGGCTGCTCGATCTCATCTTTGCGGGCGGCCTTACGCTCGGCATGGCGGGTGAAGCCAGCGCGTGGAGCCTCCACTCGGGCCATGTCGCCCTGTCGGCCCTGCTGCTCTACGCCGGCGGCGTCTTCTGGACCCTGGGCTACGACACCATCTACGCCCTTCAGGACATCGAGGACGACGTCATGGCGGGGGTCAAATCCTCGGCCCGGCGGCTGGGGTCGCAGGTCAAGCCGGGCGTGGCGATCTTCTACGTCCTGGCCGTCCTGCTGGCGGGCGCGGCGGGGTTCGTCGCCGGTCTCGGCCCCGTCTTCTACCTCGGTCTGGCCGCCTACGCCCTGCATCTGGCCTGGCAGGTGAAACGCCTCAAACCCGAGGACGGCGTCCTGGCCCTGCGCCTGTTCAAATCAAATCGTGAAGCTGGATTGATCCTTCTGGCCGCGATTGCGTTCAACGGCCTAGCTTTCTGATCGCACCCTCCCCCAAGGAACTCCGAATGACCTCCTACCGCCTCCGCGCCCTCCTCCTGACCGTCGCCGTCGCGGCCTCGCTCGCCGCCTGCCAGCGCGCCGAGAAGAAGGAGGCCGAGGCGTCGAAGCCCGCCGCGACCGCTGCGGCGGACGGCCCGCTAAAGTATGAAAGCGCCACCCCCTGGGCCAAGGTCAGCCTGAGCCTGCCCGAGGCCGTCAAGACCCAGCCCGAGCTCTACGCCGCCCTCTATCGTCAGGAGGTCGCCGACCTGGCCAAGTACGCCGAGGGCGCCCAGGCCGACCGCACCGAGGCCGGCGGCGACAGCGCCATGGGCCCCTATGAAAAGACCATCGTCTATGGCGATCCGGTCCAGACCGGCCGCCTGTTCAGCGCCATGCGCACCGACTTTGATTATTCCGGCGGCGCCCATCCGAACACGGTCGCCACCGCCCTGCTGTGGGACAAGACCGAGAAGCGCCGCATCAGCCCGGCGGACCTCTTCGCCAAGGGCGCCGACCTGTCGTCGCTGGAGCGCGCCCTGTGCGCCGCCGTCAACACCGCCAAGAAGGCCCGCCCCGGCGCCCAGCCCCTGACGGCTGACGGCGTTATGTGGGCCTGCCCCAAGCTCAAGGACGTGGCCGTGGTCCTGGCGCCCGGCGCGACGGCGGGCAAGGCCGGCGGCCTGACCTTCCTGCTCGACGCCTATGCGGTCGGCCCCTACGCCGAGGGCCCCTACTACATCACCCTGCCCGCCTCGACCTTCCAGACCCTGCTGGCCCCGGCCTACGCCGCCGAGTTCGGCGGCCAGCCGCTCAAGGCGGGCGACGTCACCAACGACCTGCGGAGCTAAGCTCATCCCCGCCTCCGCGGGGATGAGCGGGTGTGGTGTCAATCCGCCAGAAACTCTTCCACCAGGGCCTTCAGCCGCTCCGGCTGATCGGTCATGATGAAGTGGCGGCTGTCGTCAACGCGGACCAGCTTGGCGCTCGGCAGGGCGGCGTATTCGCGGCTCCACATGGCGTCAGCCATGGCGGCCGGCACGCCGCCGTCGGCGTCCGCCGCATAAACGGCCCAGACCGGGACGGTCATGGCGGCCAGGCCCGGACGGGCGTCGGTGGTCATGACGTCGCGGATGGCCGAGGCCATGGCGTGGCGGTCGGACGCCATCGACCACTCGACCATGGCCGCGCGCCCGGCCTCGTTGCGCATCATGCCGCCCGCCGTGCGTTCCTGCTGGACGCGATAGCCGGCGGCGTCGGCGTTCAGGATGCCCGCCGCCGCCTGTTCGGCGAAGGGTTTGGCGGTCTCGGCTGTGGCGGTCGGGCCATAGAGGACGCTGAAGAAGGGCAGGCTGTCGACGCTCATCAGCTTGCCGACCGCCTCGGGGTGCTGCTGCGCCACCAGCAGCCCGGTCAGGGCGCCCATCGAATGACCAATCACAGCGGGCCGGTTCAAGGTCTTGGCGTAACGCGCCACCTCGTCCACCGCCGGCTGGACGAAGGCCCCGTCGCCGTGGCTCCAGGCCTCGCCGGCGAAACCCGCCAGTTGCACCAGATGCACCCGGTGCGTCGCCGACAGGCGCTCGGCCAGCGGCCGCCACACGTCCCGCGACGAGGCGAAGCCGGGGATCAGGACGACGTCGGGACCCTGGCCGATCACCTCGACTGACAGACGGTCCGAGGCGAAGTCGGGCGCCTCGACGCGGGCCGGTTCGGCGCGAACCGTCGCGGCCTGGGCTGGCGAGAAGATGTTCCCGGCGGCCCATCCGACGGCGGCGGCCAGGGCGAAGGCGCGAAGGGTCTTGGCGGGAGCGGAGATCTTGGACATGGCGTTTCCTTTCGATTTTGAGACGGCCCGCCGTCGTCGCCCCGGGTTCGGGACGCGCGCGGTCGCTTTCCGGGGCGAGCCCGGAAATGACGGCGGCAAGGCGAGGCGAAAAAGTAAGGTTAGACTGATAGCGACGTCAGGCGTGCGGGTTCTCGAAGACCTCTTCCACCGGCCGCGCGAACAGGGCGGCGATGCGGTAGGCCAGGTCCAGCGAGGGGTCGTGCTTCTCGGTCTCCAGGGCGTTGACGGCCTGACGCGAGACCCCCAGCGCCTGACCCAGCTGCTCCTGGGTCCAGTTGCGCTCGACGCGCAGCAGTTTCAGCTTGTTCTTCATCAGTTCGACGACCGGATGAAGGGCGAGACGCAGCCGAACACGGCCCAAAACAGCGGATAGATCATCCAGCCCTCGGCGTGGGGCGCCCCGGCGAAGCTCTCGCCGAACCCCCAGGCGCTGAAGGCCGCCATGGCCACGCCCGCCGAGACGATGAACTGCTTGGCCGTCACGGCGCGGACGAACTCGTCGCTGTCGCGCATGAAGCTGAGGGTGGCCCAGATCTGACCGGCGATGGGCGCGGCGACCGTCAGGGCCAGAGCCCAGGCGGCCGGGGTGTTCTGGATCGTATCGAAGGCCCCGCCGATGGTCGCCAGCATGACGGCGACATAGCCGCCCATGAAGGCCATGGTGCGGATCACATAGCGGCGACCGGCGGGGGTGTTCTGTTTGGACAGCGTCAACATGGAAGGCGCTCCTGACTGAATGTAAGGCCTACCTTACGCCTCGCTCATGTCACGTCAACCTGACTTTTTGTCAGGCCAGCATGATTTTTATCCGATCACTCGCGCCGCCGGCCTGTCTGCCCTAGACACACTTCATGCGCCTGACGCCCGCCAACGCCCCCGACTTCATCGCCGCCAACACCCGGCTGCAGGCCGTGCCGCACGCGCCGGAGATTTCGCTGTGGCTGGCGGACGAGATCACGCCCCTGTGGCGCCTGACCGAGGAAGAGCTGGGCGAAATGGGCCTGCCCCCGCCCTTCTGGGCCTTCGCCTGGGCGGGCGGTCAGGCCCTGGCCCGCTGGCTGCTGGACAACCCCGATCAGGTCGCGGGCAAGCGGGTCATCGACCTGGCCACCGGCTCGGGTCTGGTCGCCGTCGCGGCGATGAAGGCGGGCGCCGCCAGCGTCCTGGCCGCCGACATCGACCCCTTCTGCGCCGCCGCCGTGGCCGCCAACGCCCGCTCCAACGGCGTCGAGATCGCCTTCACCGACGCTGACCTGCTGGACGCCCCGCCGCCGCCCGCCGACCTGATCTGCGCCGGCGACGTCTTCTATGAAAAGCCCATGGCCGAGGCGGTCCTGGCCTGGTTGAAACAGGCGCAGGCTGACGGGACGCGCATCATCGTCGGCGACCCGGGCCGCACCTACTTCCCCAAGTCCGGCCTGACCCTGCTGGCCGAATACACCGTCCCCACCACGCGCGAGCTGGAGGACCAGGAGGTCAAACGCTCGCGCGTCTGGTCGCTGGACTAGTCGCCCTCGCCCCGGCTGGCGCTGACCGTCTTCAGCGCCGCCAGCGCCCGCTCGCGGCCCTCATTGTGATCGACGATGGGCCGGGGATAGGTGGCCCCCAGCCGCACCCCCGCCTCGGCCAGCACCATCGGCGGCGCCGTCCACGGCGCATGAATCCAGCGATCCGGCAGGCGCGCCACCTCGGGCACCCAGCGCCGCACATAGCGGCCGGTCGGATCGAACTTCTCGCCCTGGGCTGTCGGGTTGAAGATACGGAAATAGGGGGCGGCATCAGCGCCGGACCCGGCCACCCACTGCCAGTTCTGCACATTGCTGGCCAGATCGGCGTCGGTCAGGCAGTCCCAGAACCAGGCCTCGCCCTCGCGCCAGTCGATCAGCAGGTGCTTGATCAGGAAGGAGGCCACCACCATCCGCACCCGGTTGTGCATGGTCCCCGTCGCCCACAGCTGGCGCATCCCGGCGTCCACCAGCGGATAGCCGGTCCGCCCTGCCTTCCACGCCGCCACCCCCCCGGGATCGCCCCGCCACGGCATGGCGTCGTACTCGGGCCGGAAGGCGCGCTCGGGCAGATAGGGGAAGTGGTGCAGCAGATGGGCCGAGAACTCGCGCCAGCCGATCTCGGCGACGAACTTCTCCGCCTCCGCCGCCGGCGCCCGGCCCTCGGCCGCCGCCGTCCGCGCCGACTGGACGGCCCGCCACGGACCGATCTCGCCCCAGTGCAGATGCGCCGCCAGGCCGCTGGTGCCCGCCCGATCCGGCCGGTCCCGATCCGTCGCATAGGTCTTCAGCCCGCCCGCCACGAAGTCCGCCAGCGCCGCCCGCGCCCCCGCCTCGCCCGGCGTCCCGACAAAGCCGCTCGACCAGTCGGGCCGGGTCGGATGCAGGCCCCAGTCGTCGACCGCCTCGCCGGCCACGCCGTCGGGGACCGGGATCGTCTCGGGCGCCTCCAGCCCCGCCGGGGCCTCGGCCGTCGCCAGCAGGGCCTTCAGGAAGGGGGTGAAGACCTTGTAGGCCTGACCCGACCCGTTCAGCACGCTGCCCGGACGGCACATCAGGCTGGCGTTGAAGCCCCGGCACTCAACCCCGTCCGCCTTCAGCCCGTGGGCGATGTCAGCGTCGCGGGCGAAGGCCTCGGGCTCGAACAGGCGGTTCATGAATATCTGATCCGCGCCCGTCTCGGCGATCAGACGGCGCAACTCGGCCTCGGCGTCGCCGCGTCGCAGGATCAGCCGCCCGCCCCTCGCCCTCAGGTCCGCGTTCAGCGCCCGCAAGCTCTTGTCCAGCCACCAGCGCGAAGCGGCGCCGATGGGCCGCCCCTCCAGCCGCTCGTCCCGCACATAGAGCGGCAGCACGGGCCGCCCGCTCGCCAGGGCGTGGTGCAGCGCCGGATTGTCGGCCAGCCGCAGGTCGCGGCGGAACCACAGGATGACGGGCGTGGACGATGACAAGGCGGCGGTCCTGGCTGGGGCGAACCCCGAATACGGTCCCGCCTCCCTGATGGATCAGGCGTCGCGCGGCAAGACGGTCAGCACCCGCGCCATGAACTGGTGGAACTCCTCCATATAGGCCCGCAGGAAGTCTTCGGTGGACTGGACCGAGACCTTGCCGTCGTCGTCGATCAGGCCGGGCGTGAACTGAATATAGGCCTCGGGCGCGTTCATCTGCGGCGCCTGCAGGAAGCTTAGGATGCTGCGCAGATGCTGCTGTCCCACCGCCGTTCCGATGGCCCCCGGCGAGGCGCCGATCACCGCCGTCGCCTTGCGCGCGAAGCTGTTGGTTCCATAGGGGCGGCTGGCCCAGTCGATGGCGTTCTTCAAACCGCCGGGGATGGAGCGGTTGTATTCCGGCGTCACGATCAGGATGGCGTCCGAGCCCTTGATCGCCGCCTTGAAATCCGTCGCTGCGGCCGGGAAATCGGCGTCATGGTCGTAGGAATAGAGGGGCAGGTCCGCGAACGAAATTTCGTGGAATTTCAGCTTGTCGGGCGCCACCTTGATCAGGGCCTTGGCCAGTTTGCGGTTGATCGACCCCTTGGCCAGAGACCCGACGATATAGCCGACATTGTAGGTGGTCATGACGCGCATCCCGCTGGGTGAGACGACGCCGACCGCCGCCTCAGGCGAAATGCCTCAACAAGCTTGGCGGTTCCGCCTCAGACCGTGACCGCCTGCCGCCCCCGTCCCGCCTCGCCGAAGACCCGCAGGTAGCGCGCAATCTCCGCCCGGTCGCCGGTGGCCTTCTCGACATTGTCC
This sequence comes from Brevundimonas sp., assembly GCF_036405315.1. Lineage (GTDB taxonomy): Bacteria > Pseudomonadota > Alphaproteobacteria > Caulobacterales > Caulobacteraceae > Brevundimonas. Next base: position 23,461 of record NZ_DASWXW010000226.1, read on the forward strand.
GACAGTTTGACCGCCGAGCGCCCGTCTGCCCGCGTCACCTTGCAAACCAGCGAAATGGGCGTCAGCTCCGGCATGGGCGCCGGCGCGCAGTCGCGGAAGTCGTTGGTCAGATTGGTGCCCCAGCCGAAGCTGGTCCGCACCCGCCCCTTGAAGTGGTCGTGGGTCGCCTCGATCGTGTCGACATCCATGCCGTCGGCGAAGACCAGCAGCCGCTCGCGCGGATCGCGTCCCTGCGCCTTCCACCAGGCCATGATCTCCTCCCCGCCCTCGATCGGCGGTGCCGAATCCGGCCGGAAGCCCTTCCAGTCGGCCAGCCAGTCGGGCGCGTCGGCCAGAAAGGCCCGCGTGCCGAAGGCGTCCGGCAGGGCCACCAGCAGATTGCCGTCATAGGCCGCCCGCCACTCTTCCAGCACCTGATAGGGCGCCCTGCGCAGGGCCGCGTCGTCGTCCCCCGCCAGCGCCGCCAGCACCATGGGCAGCTCGTGGCCGTTGGTGCCCACGGCCTCCAGATCGTTGTTCATGGCCAGCAGGACGTTGGAGGTGCCGATGAAGGCCTGGCCCAACCCCTCCTTCAGCGCCTCGACGCACCAGCCCTGCCACAGAAAGCCGTGCCGCCGCCGCGTGCCGAAGTCCGAGATCGACAGCGGCTCCAAAGCCCGCAGCCGCTCGACCTTGCCCCACAGCCTGGTCTTGGCGCGGGCGTACAACACGTCCAGCTCGAACCGTCCCAGACGACGCAGCGCCCGGCGACTACGCAGCTCGTTGAGGATCGACAGCGCCGGGATTTCCCACAGCGTCACCTCGGCCCAAGCCCCCGAGAACTCCAGCCGGAACTGTCCGTCCGCCCCGCGCGACAGGTCGTATTCGGGCAGGCGATAGTCCGCCAGCCAAGCCAGGAAGTCGGGGCGGAAGATCGACTTCACCCCATAGAAGGTGTTGCCGCCCAGCCAGATCAGCTCGCGGTTGGAAAACCGCAAAGTCCGCGCATGATCCAGCTGCGCCCGCAGCTCCGCCTCATCCACCTCCTCGGCCAGCCGCACCGAGGTCGTGCGGTTGATGACGCTGAACGTCACCGGCACATTCCGGTGTCTGCGCCAGATCAGCTGCAGCATCAGCAGCTTGTAGAAGTCGGTGTCCAGCAGGCTCCGCACGATAGGGTCCAGCCGCCAGCCGTGGTCATAGGCCCGCTTGGCCAGATCGACGTTGGGCATGGCCTCAATCCGCCTCGTGCTCGATCACCGCCTCGGGCGGGGCCTCGCTCTCGTTGACCAGCCGCCCTTCGCGGGTCGGCTTGATGTAGGGCTCGGGCTGCGGCGTCACCGCGTTGCCGCGCATCAGCGACCGCCCGGCGGTCAGCCCGCCCGTCACCTGCAGGTCCAGACGCGCCGCGTCGCGGCGGCGCACGTCGGCGATGGTCTCGGCCGCCTCGTCCTCGGACACGCCCAGATCGACCAGCACCGCCTCGCCGAACTTCAGCGCCGATTCAAACGTCTCGCGAATATGATAGTCGACGCCCGCCGCGATCAGGCGCAACGAATGGCCCCGGTCGAAGGCGCGCACGAACAGCTTCACGCTCGGGAACTCGGACTTGATCAGCTGCACGATGCGGTCGGCCGCCTCGGGCTTGTCGACGCAGACCAGCACCGCCTCGGCCTTGCCCGCGCCCGAGGCCCGCAGCGTGTCCAGCCGCGTGCCGTCGCCGTAATAGACCTTGAAGCCGAAGTTGCCGGCCGCCTGGATCATCTCTACGTCGATCTCGATGATCGACACGTCCACATCGCGCGCCAGCAGGGGCTGGGACACCACCTGGGCGAAGCGGCCGAAGCCGATGATCAGCACCTGGCCGCCCAGGCCCTCGGCGGCGTCGACGCCTTCGGCCTCTTCGGGCGACAGGCCCGCCTCCTTGGGCAGGAACCGCTTCAGCGCCAGGGTCGTCAGCGGCGTCAGGGCCATGGACAGGATGACGATGGCCGTCAGGGCCGCCTCGGCCTGACCGCCGATCACGCCCGCCGTGGCGGCGGCGCTGTAAAGGACGAAGGCGAACTCGCCGCCCTGGGCGAACAGGGCCGCCCGCTCGATCGCCTCATGGTGACGCGCCTTGAACAGCCTCGCCACGACATAGATCACCAGGGCCTTGACCACCATGAAGGCCAGCAGACCCGCGACCACGATGCGCCAGTCGGTGATGACCACCCCGATGTCCAGCGCCATGCCGACCGACAGGAAGAACAGGCCCAGCAGGACGGCGCGGAACGGCTCCACGTCGGCTTCCAGCTGGTGCCGGAAGGTCGAGTCCGACAAAAGCACGCCGGCCAGGAAGGCGCCCATGGCCATCGACAGGCCGACCTCGTCCATGATCCAGGCCGTGCCCGCCACCACCAGCAGGGCCGCCGCCGTCATCACCTCGCGCCCGCCGTTGCGCGCCAGGAAACGGAAGGCCGGATTGATCCCATAGCGCCCGACGACCAGCACGCCCGCCAAGGCCGCCAGCGCCAGGCCGATCGACTGCCACAGCGGCGTCGTGCTTTCCGCCGACTGCCCCAGCGAGGCCCCGAGCAAGGCCACGATGGCCAGCAGCGGCACGATGGCCAGGTCCTCGAACAGCAGGATGGACACCGCCCTCTGACCCTGCGGCGTCGGCAGGTCGCCCCGCTCCTCCAGCATCTGCACGATCACGGCGGTCGAGGACATGACGAAGCCCATGGCCCCGACAAAGGCTGTCGGCGCCGACACCCCCGCCGCCATGGCGACGAGCGTCAAAGCCACACCGGCCAGCCCGACCTGGGCCGCGCCCAGGCCGAAGATCTCGTTCCTCATGCCCCACAGGCGCTTGGGCCGCATCTCCAGACCGATGATGAACAGGAAGATGACCACGCCGAACTCGGCGACGTGCAGGATGGTCTCCGGCTCGCGGAACAGGGCCAGACCGAACGGCCCGATGGCCGCCCCCGCCGCCAGATAGCCCAGCACCGAGCCCAGCCCGATCTTGCGGAAGACCGGCACCGCCACGACCCCCGCCGCCAGCAGAGCCGCCACATGGCCCAGATCCAGTCCCGTCGCTGCGTCGGCCATGGCTCGCCCTTCTTAGTCCAAGCCTCCATTGTGGGGATGAAGCGTCGCGATGGCGAGCTTCGTTCCGCCTGCGCCGGAACCGCCCCCGTCCCGAGGGGTTCCAAAGGCAGAGCCTGACCCGGTTGGAGACCCCCATGAAGATCCGCGACGTGATGACCAAGGACGTGCAGGTGGCCCGTCCCCACGATACGATTCAGGAAGTCGCCGCGCGCATGGCGGCGGGCGATTTCGGCTTCATCCCCGTGGCCGACGGCGAGAACCTGGTCGGAGCCATCACCGACCGCGACATCGCGGTGCGCGCCGTGGCGGCGGGAGCGACGCCCAATTCGCGCGTCGTCGAGTTTCTCAGTCGCGACGCCCTGGTGGTCCGCGCCGACGACGACCTGAAGGCCGCGCTGGACCTGATGAGTTCGCGTCAGGTGCGCCGTCTGCCCGTGGTCGAGAAGGACGGCCGTCTGGTCGGCGTGGTCTCGCTGGGCGACCTGTCGACGCGGGTGAAGGAACGCTACGCCGGCGTGGCCCTGGAAGAGATCTCGCGCCCGGCCTGAATCTTCACCGCTCGCTAACCACGTCGCGGAACCGGACGATAACGGCTGACGCGTCATGCTGCCCCCTTCGCAGGGGAGAGACCGCATGGCGCGCGCGCAGTTTCAGAAGGGCCAGAAGGTCTGGGTCGAAAGCGTCGGCGTCTGGGCCCAGGTCGAGCAAGTCCAGCCCGTCTGGGCCAAGGGCTTCGACGAGCCGGTCCGCATCACCTACGACGTCGGCCTGGGCCGCGAGTTCATGGCCTCCGAGCTGCAACTGCCCGCCGAGGACACGGCCGCGGCCGCCCTGGGCGACTGGCGCGTGCTGCGCGCCCGCAACAAGTGGCAGGAACCGGCCGACTGCGCCCACCATCCCTTCCCCGGCAGCTATCCCGTCGTCGTCACCGACAAGGCCGACTGGGGCGGCTGGCGCGTGCCCGGCGCCGAATACGACCGCGACCCCGAGCGCATCGAGTTCCAGTCGCGCCTGATCGCCGCCTCGCCCGAGCTGCTGGACCTGGCGCGCGATCTGGTCGAGGCCGTGGCGGAAGCTCCCGAGGACGCCCCGCCGGAAAGCGTGCGCCTGGCTCGCCGCGCCCGCGAAATCCTGGTGCAGATCACCGAAGTCCTGGCCCCGCCGCCCGAGCCCGCCCGCGCCGCGCCGCCCGAAACGATCCAGGCCGCCTGATCCGCGGAGCGCCCGTTCGCCCCTCAGGCGAAAAGCCTCGCCGTCGGGCCTCGACAGGAATCCGCGACGCAGCCTAGATTCCCCCCGTCTTGAGATGGAGGGGCGCCTTGCGGGGCACCGAGCGCCGCAGCTACGGGCCGGGCCGACGCGCCACGGACCAGACCGCCCGGGCCAATACGCCCTGGGTGCGCGTCCTGCTGCTCGCCGTCGCCCTGACCATCACCGCCTACGCCCTGCTGGTGCTCCGCAACGACGGCCGGCCCCAGCGCGAGGCCCAGGCCGCGCGGATCGAGGCCCTGACGCTGGAGGCCCAGCTCGCGGCGGCCCGGATCGAGGGCCAGGCCGCCCTGGTCAACGGCGCCCTGACGCTCGCCGCCCGCGACCTGGCCGCGCGCCCCGATCAG
>NZ_DASWXW010000227.1:0-11069 GCF_036405315.1 Brevundimonas sp.
CAACAAGCTGCGCGGCGGCCTGCGCGTCGCCGCCGTCAAGGCTCCGGGCTTCGGCGACCGCCGCAAGGCCATGCTGGAAGACATCGCCATCCTGACGGGCGGCCAGGTCATCTCGGAAGACCTCGGCATCAAGCTTGAGACCGTCACGCTCGACATGCTCGGCAAGGCCAAGAAGGTCCAGATCACCAAGGACGACACCACCATCGTCGAAGGCGCTGGCGAGAAGGACGGCATCGAGGCTCGCGTCGGCCAGATCAAGCGTCAGATCGAGGACACCACCTCGGACTACGACCGCGAGAAGCTGCAAGAGCGTCTGGCCAAGCTGGCCGGCGGCGTCGCCGTCCTGCGCGTCGGCGGTTCCACCGAAGTCGAAGTGAAGGAAAAGAAGGACCGCGTCGACGACGCCCTGAACGCAACCCGCGCCGCTGCCGATGAAGGCATCGTCCCGGGCGGCGGCGTGGCCCTGCTGCAAGCCTCCAAGAAGCTGATCGATCTGAAGGGCGCCAACGCCGATCAGAACGCCGGCATCGCCATCGTCCGTCGCGCCCTGCAGGCTCCGATCCGTCAGATCTCGGAAAACTCGGGCGTCGAAGGCTCGATCGTGGTCGGCAAGGTCATGGACTCGAGCGACGCTTCGTTCGGCTTCAACGCCCAGACCGAAGAATACGGCGACCTCGTCCAGATGGGCGTGATCGATCCGGCCAAGGTCGTCCGTTCGGCTCTGAAGTCGGCCGCCTCGGTCGCCGGCATCATGATCACGACCGAAGCCGCCATCGCTGACGCCCCCAAGAAGGGCGGCGCCGGCGCCCCCGACATGGGCGGCATGGGCGGCATGGGCGGCATGGACTTCTAAGTCCAGGCTAACCAACGCCAAGACTGCGGAAGGGCGGGATCGAAAGGTCCCGCCCTTTTTCTATGCACTGAACTCTCCCTCCCCTTGATGGGGAGGGTGGTCGACGCGAAGCGGAGAGCGGGTGGGAAGGGCGCGGCGATACGGAACGCGGCGCCTGCCCAGCCGAGCCCCCCACCCGGCTTTGGCCTAACGGCCTCAGCCCCCCAAGAGGAGGAGGGAGAAAAGATCACGCCCCGACCTCCCCCACTTCCCGCCCGGCCAGCCGCGCGCCCGCGACCACCGCCGGATCGTCTCGCGCCGTGTCGAGCAGCCAGTCGCGGAAGCGGGCGATCTTGGGGGTCAGGCGCCGCGCGGGCGGGTAGCAGATCCAGTAGCCCTCGGCCAAGGCGACCGTCTGATCAAACGGCCGGACCAGCAGCCCCCGTTCGATCTCGCGCGCATAGAGAATGGGCGAGCCCAGGGCCACGCCCTGATCGCCCAGGGCCGCCGCCACCTCCATGGCCTGATTGTCGGCGGTCAGGCGCGGCGACGGGGCCGTGTCGGCGGGCGAGACCTCGGCGGCGGCGAACCAGGCGGCCCATTCGCGCGGCTCGCCGACCAGATGGGCCCGCTTCAGGTCGACCGGCGTCTTCAGGTCCAGCCGGTCGCGCATGGCCGGCGTGCAGACGGGGGTGAAGACCGCAGGCATCAGAAAGCGGCTTTCCAGCCCCGCCCACTGGCCCGAGCCGAAGCGCAGGGCCACGTCCAGCCCGTCGGCGCCCAGCATCGACAGGGTCGGGCTGGTGTCCACTCGCACCGCCAGATCGGGGTTGGCCAGCTGGAAGGCCCCCAGCCGCGTCGCCAGCCACTGGGTCGCCAGGGTCTGAAGCGTGGTGATGGCCAACACGCCCTGATCGGCCTCGACCACGTCGGCCACGGCGCGCCGCAACAGGGTCATGGCCTCGATCGAGGCCGTGGCCAGCCGCGCGCCCTCCGGCGTCAGCGACACCTGCCGCACGCCGCGCACGAACAGGGGCCGGTCCAGCCTCTGCTCCAGGTCGCGGATGCGCCAGCTGACCGCCGCCTGGCTCATGCCCAGGGCCTCGGCGGCGCGGGTGAAGCTGAGCAGCCGCGCGGCGGTTTCGAACACCCTCAGGGCGTCGACGGGAATGCGGGAAAGGACATCAATCATAAGCAAGCCTTATGCATGAACCCTATCGTCTCGTTTGTGAACGCCCCCCGTCAACTGCATATTCCGGCTTCAAGAAAGGAGGACGACCGATGGACTACATCTACAGCACTCATAAGGAACCCGCGTGGGGCTGGATCGGCGCCTTGCTGGACGCCCGCAAGTCCGCCGCGCCGACAGCGATCAAGCGCGCCGCCAAGCCTGCCCCCAAGCTGCGACCCCGTCGCGCCGCCTGCTGACAACCAGGCCGCCGCGCCTTCAGTCCACGGCGATGATCTCGACCGACTGACCCGCCACGTTCGCCTCGTCGCCGACCCGCTTGCCCATCACGGCGCGGGCCAGGGGCGAGACGTGGCTGACGCTGCCCTGGGCCGGATCGGCCTCGTCCTCGCCGACGATGCGCCAGGTTTGGGTCCGGCCGTCCTCGCGCTCGATGGTCACGGCGCCGCCGAAGCGCACGCGACCGTCCGGCGTCGTCTCCAGCAGTTGCGCCGAGGCCCGCCGCGCCGACCAGTAGCGCAGGTCGCGCGTGGCCCGGGCCATGGCGGTCCGGTCGGCCTCGATCGACCCTTCAGTCTGGGCCCTCGTGTAGGCCGCCCGCGCCGAAGCCAGCTCGGCCTCGATCCTGGCCAGGCCTTCGGGGGTGACGTGGTTCGGATGGGGCGAGATCGGGCGGTCCACCAGGTCGGCGGCCGTGGCTTCCAGATCTTCTTCTCGGGTGAAGGCGACGCTCATGAGGACAGAGCGTATGCCGTTCGCGGACGTTCCGGTCTAGGAAGGCGTAATGACCGACGCGCCTTCCTCCCCACCTCCTGCCGTCGCCGTGATCGGCGCCGGCCCCGCCGGACTGATGGCGGCCGAGCGCCTGGCCTCCGCCGGCCTGCGCGTCACGGTGCATGAGCGGATGCCCTCGGTCGCCCGCAAGTTCCTGATGGCCGGGCGCGGGGGGTTGAACCTGACCCATTCGGAGGCGCTGGAGCCCTTCCTGAACCGCTACGACGCCCCGGCGCGGGCGCGGATCAGCGGCTGGCTGGACGCCTTCTCGCCCGCCGACCTGACCGCCTGGGCGGAGGGGCTGGGGCAGGCGACCTTCGTCGGTTCCTCGGGCCGGGTCTTCCCGAACGCCATGAAGGCCTCGCCCCTGCTGCGGGTCTGGCTGGCGCGGCTGGAGGGGCTGGGCGTCGAGATCCGCGTCCGCTCGCGCTGGACCGGCTGGAAAGACGGGGCGCTGAGCTTCGACACCCCCGAGGGCGAGCGGCTGGCGCGCCCCGACGCCGTGGTTCTGGCGCTGGGCGGGGCCAGCTGGGCCAAGCTGGGGTCGGACGCCGCCTGGGTTCCGGCGTTGCAGGAGGCGGGCGCCGTCGTGGCTCCCTTCCGGCCGGCCAACGCCGGTTTCGACGTGGCCTGGACGCCCCTCTTCCGCGAGCGGTTCGCCGGACAGCCGGTCAAGGGCGTGGCCCTGAGCCACGGCGGGCGCACCGTGCGCGGAGAGGCCATGATCGCCGCCTACGGCGTCGAGGGCGGGGCCGTCTACGCCCTGTCGGCGGACCTGCGCGACGCCGTCGCGCGCGACGGCGCGGCCGAACTGACGTTGGATCTGCGGCCGGATCAGTCGCGGGAGGCCCTGACGCGGCGTCTGTCAAAACTGCGCGGCAAGGACAGCCTGTCCAACTGGCTGAGGAAGGCCGTCCATCTCGATGCTCAAGCCGTCGCCCTGCTGCGCGAGGCCGGACCCCTGCCGATCCAGCCAGATGCGCTGGCGGCGCGCCTCAAGGGCCTGCGCCTGACCCTGACCGGGGTTCAGGGCCTGGCCCGAGCCATCTCCTCGGCGGGCGGGGTGACGCTGGACGCCGTGGACGACCATCTGATGCTCAAGGCCCGGCCCGGCGTCTTCATCGCCGGCGAGATGCTGGACTGGGAGGCGCCGACCGGCGGCTATCTGCTGCAGGCCTCGTTCGCCTCGGGCGTCGTGGCCGCGAACGGCGTGCTGGACTGGCTGAAGACGCGCTGATCGACCAAGGGCGGGGTCGACAGGGACGGCCTGAGGGCGCAGCCTGTCGCCCTCCCCTTCGCTGTCGTTCGAGTGCGCCTGATGTCGATGTCCCGTTCCGCCGCCTTCGGCCTGATCGCCGTCCTGATGACCTCGACCTCGGCCTTGGCCCAGACCGTGCCGTCAACGCCCTTGGGCCGTGTCGACCCGGTCCGGCTCAGCGAGGCGACGCGGGTTCTGGCCTCTGACGAATTCGAAGGCCGCGCCCCGGTCACGCCTGGCGAGGACAAGACCATCGAATGGCTGACGCAGCAGTTTCAGGCCCGCGGCCTCGAGCCCGGCGGCCCTGACGGGTCCTGGGTTCAGGTGGCCCAGGTCAGCCGCACCAGCCAGGACGGCCCCGCCGCCATCAGCGTCACGGCCAGGGGCCGGACCAGCGCCCTGCAACGCGCGACCGAGGTCATCGTCTCTTCGGACCGCCCGGTCAGCCATATCTCGCTCAAGGACGCGCCCCTGGTCTTCGTCGGCTACGGCGTGGACGCGCCCGAGCGCGGCTGGGACGACTACAAGGGCGTCGACCTGACCGGCAAGATCATGCTGGTCCTGGTCAACGACCCCGACTTCAACGCCCCCGAAGGCCACCCGGTGACGGGCCAGTTCGACGGTCAGGCCATGACCTTCTACGGCCGCTGGACCTACAAGTTCCAGGTCGCGGCGGCGCATGGGGCGGCGGGGGTTCTGGTCATCCACGACACGCCGGGGGCCGGCTATCCCTGGTCGACGCTGCAGAACTCCTCGACCGCGCCCAAGTTCGACATCGTCCGCGCCGACCCGGACAAGGAGCGGGTGGCGGCCCAGGGCTGGATCCAGGGCGCCGTGGCCGAAAAGCTGTTCCAGGACGCCGGGCTCGACTTCGCGGCGTTGAAGGCCCAGGCCCGCACCCCCGACTTCCGCCCCGTGGCCCTGGACGGCGTCACCATGTCCATCGACTTCGGCCAGAAGGCCGACCGGGTGCAGACCCGCAACGTCATGGCCCGCCTGCCGGGCGCGACCCACCCGGACGAGACGGTCATGTTCGGCGCCCACTGGGACGCCTATGGCCGGGCCACGCCCAAGAACGGCGACGACATCTATAACGGCGCCGTGGACAATGCGACCGGCGTGGCGGCGGTGCTGGAGCTGGCCCGCCTGTTCGCCGAGGGACCGCGCCCCGAACGCTCGACCGTCTTCGTCAGCTGGGCCGCCGAGGAGACGGGGCTGCTGGGGGCCGAATACTACGCCGCCAACCCGGTCTGGCCGCTGGAGACCACGGTGGCCAACATCAATATGGACAGCCTGCTGCCGGGGACCGAGATCGACCCCGACATCGTCGTCATCGGCGCGGGCAAGAATGATCTGGACGACCGGCTGGCCGTGCTGGCGAGCCGCGAAGGCCGCCGCCTGATCCCCGATCCCGCGCCCCAGGCCGGGGCCTTCTATCGCTCGGACCACTTCCCGCTGGCGAGGAAGGGCGTGCCCGCCCTGTTCGCCGCCGCCGGCTTCACCGGCCACAACGCCGCCAGCCGCGACTATGTCGCCAATCGTTATCATCAGCCTACGGACGAATGGACGCCGGACTGGAAGATGGACGCCGCCGCCGCCGATGTTCAGCTGCTCTATGAGGTCGGGTCCGCCCTGGCCAACTCGCGCGACTGGCCCGCGTGGAAGCCGGGCGACGAGTTCGAGGCGGCGCGTCAGGCTTCGGCGGATGCGCGCAAGCCGTGACCTCGGCCGACTGACGCGCTAGACCGCCCGCATGACCCAAGCGCCCGAAATCCACGGCCTCTGCCCCGCCCGTTTCAACGCGGTGAAGGACGCCTTCGCCGCCAACTTCGTCGAGGCCCCCGAGGGGCTGAACGAGCTGGCGGCGCGTTTCTCCGTCACGATCGACGGCGAGGTGGCGCTGGACCTGTGGGCCGGGTCGGCCGATCTGGCGGGCAAGACGCCCTTTACCGAGAACACCCTGGTTCCGGTCTTCTCGACCGGCAAGGCGGTCATGGCCCTGATGATCGCGCGCTGCGTGGACAAGGGCCTGCTGTCCTATGAGGACCGGGTCGCCGACCACTGGCCGGCCTTCGGCGCGGCGGGCAAGGATCAGCTGACCGTCGGCCAGCTGATGAGCCACCAGTCGGGCCTGCCGGGTTTTTCCGAGGGCGCCGAGCCCGCCATCTGGTTCGACCGCCAGGCGGTTCTGGACCGGCTGGCGGCCCAGCCGCCTTTGTGGGAGCCCGGCACGGCGTCGGGCTATCACCCCATCACCATCGGCTATCTGGCGGGTGAGTTGTTCCGCCTCGTCGATGGGCGCAGCATGGGCACGGCCCTGCGCGAAGACTTCGCCCAACCCTTTGACCTCGACCTGTGGATCGGCCTGCCCGAGAGCGAGCACGGACGCGTGGCCCAACTGCGCAAACCGGCGGCGGCGCCCGACCTCGGCCCCATCGACGCGATCAAAAAGGCCGCCTTCCTCGACCGCGGCTCGGCGCCGGGCGGGCGGGGCTCGACCGAGTGGCGCATGGCCGAAATCCCCTCGGCCAACCTGCACGGCACGGCGAAGGACCTGGCGCGGATGATGTCCGTCATCGCCACCGGCGGCGCCCTGGATGGGCTGCCCGTCCTGTCACAGGAGACGCTGGAGCAGGCCACGCGCGAACGCATCCACGGCCAGGACAAGGTGCTGCCCTATGTCATGAGCTGGGCGGCGGGCTTCACCCGCAACGAGGGGCTGAACGTCTTCGGCCCCAACCCCGAGGCCGTCGGCCACTGCGGTTGGGGCGGGTCGATGGCCTTCGCGGATCCGGCCACCGGGATTTCGGCCGCCTACGTCATGACCCGCCAGTCGCCGCACCTGATCGGCGATCCGCGCGCCCTGCGGCTGGTCGAGGCCCTTTACGCCGCCCTCTAGGCGCGATCAGGCCTCCGCGCCCCAGGCCAACTGGTCGTGAACGATGCGCCAGCCCTCGGGCGTGCGGCGCAGGACGCGGGTGAACAGGCCACGCGACGCCTTGCCGTTGCGCGTCACCACCACCCGGCCCGAGGCCACCGTGGTGTTGACGTCGAACTGCAGGGTCTCGAACCACTCATAGCTCATCCGACCGAGGCCCCCGGGCTGGGCGGCGCGGGCCTCCAGCGCGGCGCGCACGGCGTCCGGTCCCTTCAACGGCGTATCGCCGAGAAAGACCAGCAGGGGCTCGTCGGCGACATAGGCGGCCATCACCGCCTCGACGTCGCCCGACGACCAGGCCTCGGCGGCGGCGTCCAGGGCGGCGCTGACGGCGTCGAAGGTCTCGGCCGTGGTCGGCGCGACGACCGGCGGCGCGAGCGGCACGGGGGCTTCGCTCCGGGCGGTGCGGATCACTTCGTCGCCCCCCTCGATCCCGACGCTTTGCGCGCAGGCGGAGGAGCCGGTCGCCAGAACGACAGACAGGGCGAGGGCGGCGAGAGAGTGGGCGCGGATCATCGTCCCCTTCTAGGCTGGAACGGCCGCCGATCTCAACGCAAGGCGCGGTCTTCCTGGTCCAGGGCGGCCATGCGGTCCTCGGCCGGGTCGTCCAGCAGGCCGGGTTCCGGCGCCACGATGGTCTCGGCGGTGCGGCTGGCGCGGCGCACCTTGAGCACAGCCCCCACGGCGAAGACGGCGGCGCCCAGCCAGATGAAGGCGAAGGAGGCGATGCGCAGCGCGCCCAGAGCCTCGCCCTGGATCATGCCGATGAAGAAGACGATGGTCGGAGCCAGGAACTGCAGGAAGCCCATGCTGGACAGGGGCATGCGCCGCGCCGCCCAGGCGAACAGGGCCAGAGGGATGACCGTGGCCGGGCCGGCGAACAGCAGCCAGAAGGTGGCGGCGGGCGAGGCGGTGAAATGCCCCTGCCCCGTCGCCTGAATATAGACCACCCAGGCCAGGCCGGGCGCGGCCAGCAGCAGGCACTCCATGAACAGGCCCGTCTGAGCCTCGACCGAGACGCGCTTCCGGATGATGCCGTAGGCGGCGAAGCTGAAGGCCAGCAGCAGGGACACCCAGGGGGCGTGGCCCAGGGCCAGGGTCTGCAGCACCACGCCGACGGCGGCCAGGCCGATGGCGGCGGCCCCGAAACGGTCGATTCGTTCCCGGAACAACCAGGCCCCGGCAGCCATGTTCAACAAGGGGTTGAGATAGTAGCCGAGCGAGGCGTCCAGGGTCCGCCCGTTGTTCACCGCCACGACATAGGTGGTCCAGTTGGTGGCGATCAGCACCGCCGACAGGGCCAGCCAGCCCAGCACCCTGGGCTGACGGAAGACGGCGACGACCTGCGTCCACTGGCGGGCGATCAGCACCAGCAGCAGGGCCCAGAGCAAGCCCCAGACGGCGCGGTGGCCCATGATCTCCCAGGCGTCGGCGCCCTGATGCGCCATCTGCTGGAAGACCAGGGGGATGAAGCCCCACAGCAAGTAGCAGCCCACCCCCGCCATCAGGGCGGCGCGGGCTTCGGACGAGGTCGCAGAGGGGGACGCGGTCACGGCGGACCTTTCGGCCTCCGTCGCCGGAACGGGACGGAGGCTCAAAAGAGGATACGATACAGGCCCTCAAGCAGCCCCGCACCGCGTGCGGGGGGTCAGGGCCCCTTCACTTAGACACTCAGGCTGCGATAGCCGCTCGACGGGGTGATGACACCGGTCTCGTCCAGCAACTGAGCGATCTGGACGGCGTTCAGGGCCGCGCCCTTGCGCAGGTTATCCGACACCACCCAGAACGACAGGCCGTGCTCGACCGTCGGATCCTTGCGGATGCGGCTGACATAGACGGCGTGCTCGCCGGCGGCGTCGACGGGGGTGATGTAGCCGTCGTGCTCCAGCTTATCGACGATCAGGACGCCCGGGGCCTCGCGCAGGATTTCGCGGGCCTCGTCCGGCTCGATCGGGCGATCGAATTCGACGGTCACGGCTTCCGAGTGGCCGACGAAGACGGGAACGCGGACGCAGGTCACGGTCAGCTTGATCGAGGGGTCGATCATCTTGTGGGTCTCGTCCCACATCTTGGCTTCCTCGTCGGTGTAGCCGTCGTCGCGGAAGGCGCCGATGTAGGGGATGACGTTGAAGGCGATCTGCTTGGGGAACTTCTTCGGCGTGGCGTCGCCCAGGCCGTAGATGGCCTTGGTCTGGTTCCACAACTCGTCCATGCCTTCCTTGCCGGCGCCCGACACGGATTGATAGGTCGAGACCACCACCCGCTTGGCCTTGGCCGCATCATGCAGGGGCTTCAGCGCCACGACCAGTTGGGCGGTCGAGCAGTTGGGGTTGGCGACGATGTTCTTCTTGCGGGCCAGCTTGACCGCGTCGGGGTTCACTTCCGGCACGATCAGCGGCACGTCGGGGTCCATGCGGAAGGCCGAGGAGTTGTCGATGACGATGGGACCGGCCTTGCCGATCTTCTCGGACCATTCCTTGGACACCTTGCCGCCCGCGCTCATCAGCACGAGATCGACGGTGGAGAAGTCGAACTGCTCCAGGTCTTCGCACTTCAGCGTCTTGTCGCCGAAGGCGACCTCCACGCCCTTGGATTTTCGCGAGGCGATCGCATGCATCTTATCGACGGGGAAGTTCAGCTCCTCGATGATGTTCATCATTTCGCGACCGACATTGCCGGTGGCGCCAACGACGGCGACGCGATAGCCCATGATCAGATTATCCTTGGTAGGGGCGCTGGGGAGAAAAGCGGTTCTGCATTTGGGTCTTTCGCAAGCGCGAAGCAACCAGTTTTCACCAAATTCCTGCTTCAGGGGGCATGAAGCGCCCTCGCCTTCCCTGATCCGCCCTCTAGGGCTATGCCCCTGACCATGACCTCCCGTATCCGCAACGCCTACGACATCCGCGTCGAAGAGGGCGTCATCGCCCCCGATCCGAAGCAGTTGGAACTGCTGACCGCGCTGGAGCGGCTGGAGGCGGACCTGTCGAAAAAGGGCCTGTTCGGCCGCCCGCCCGAAGTGAAGGGCATCTACATCTGGGGACCGCCGGGGCGCGGCAAGTCCATGCTGATGGACCTCTTCTACTCGGCCACGCCGGAGCAGAAGAAGGTGCGCGCCCACTTCCACGCCTTCATGGCCCGCATCCACGACCTGGTGAAGCAGTGGCGGGACGGCGACGCCCGCACCCGCAAGGCTGTGTTCGGCACCGCCAAGGGCGACGATCCCATTCCGCCGATCGCGGCCCTGATCGCCTCGGAAGCGCGGCTGCTGTGTTTTGACGAACTTCAAGTCACCGACATCGCCGACGCCATGATCCTGGGGCGGCTGTTCGAGGCCCTGTTCGAGAAGCGGGTGGTCCTGGCCGTCACCTCGAACCGCGCGCCAGAGGACCTCTACAAGAACGGCATCAACCGCCAGCTCTTCTTGCCCTTCATCGACATCATCCGTCAGCGTTGCGAGGTAGTCGAAACGGCGGGGGCGCGCGACTTCCGCCTGGACCGCATGGCCGGGGCCAAGGTCTGGTTCTCGCCCCTGGACGACGCGGCCCGCGACGGGTTCGAGGCCCTGTGGGCGGACCTCAAGGGCGGCGAGCCCGAGGAGCCCGCCGCCCTGCCGGTGCTGGGTCGTCAGGTGCGGATCAAACGGACGGTCGGCGGCATGGCGCGGGCGACCTTCGCCGAATTGTGCGGCGCGCCGCTGGGGCCGCAGGACTATCTGGCCGTCGCCCAGCGTTTCCACACCCTCTTCCTGTCCGATGCGCCGCGCCTGAGCCCCGCCAACCATCACGAGGCGCGACGCCTGGTGACGCTGATCGACGCGCTTTACGAGGCCAAGACGCGTCTGGCGGTCCTGGCGGCGGCCGAGCCCGAAGCCCTCTACGCCGAAGGCGTCGGCGCCTTCGAGTTCGAGCGCACCGTGTCGCGCCTGAACGAGATGCGCAGCGCCTCGTGGCTGGAACAGAGGGGCGATAACGACGAGGCGCCAGAGCCGGTTCACGCCTGAAACTAGCCCCCTCCCCGCCGTCATCCTCGGGCTTGACCCGAGGATCGAGCGTTCAGCGGGCAGGCCGTCGAAGGGATG